>NZ_JBVIHJ010000001.1:616992-617712 GCF_055570355.1 Streptomyces sp. NPDC031225
CCGCCACCACTGCGGTTGTCATCACGGCGGAAACCGCCACGGTCACCGCCACCACTGCGGTTGTCATCACGGCGGAAGCCACCACGGTCACCGCGGTCGTCGCTGCGTCGGTCATCGCGTCGGGGTGCGTAGCTGCTGCCGCGGTTGTCGTCGCGGCGCTCTACGCGCTCCCCACGGTCCCCGCGGTCATCGCGCCGGAAGGCAGGCCGGTCACCGTCACGCCGGAACCCACGGTCACGGTCGTCCCGACGAGGCCCAGCCGGCCGGTCATCACGACGGAACGGAGGACGAGCCCCACGATCCCCACCACGGTCGCTGGCACCGCCACGGTTGTCATCACGCCGGAAACCACCGCGATCCCCGCCACCACTGCGATTGCCACCACGGTCGTTGCCGCCGCGGTCGTTCCCACCACGGTTGTCGTCGCGGCGGAAGCCACCGCGTTCCCCCCGGTAGCCTCGATCGCCACGGTCACCACTGTCCCGTCGTTGCTGGTCGCGCTCCGGTCGGTCGTCGGGAGAGTTGGTGGACATGGTGACTCCTGTCTTCGGCACTGCAAGCATTCTAAAAACAAAAGGACCCCTGGTCCCAGCTGAACGCTGGGACCAGGGGTCCTCCAAATATTGTTCGGCGGTGTCCTACTCTCCCACAGGGTCCCCCCTGCAGTACCATCGGCGCTGTAAGGCTTAGCTTCCGGGTTCGGAATGTAACCGGGCGTTT
>NZ_JBVIHJ010000002.1:0-58421 GCF_055570355.1 Streptomyces sp. NPDC031225
GGCCGAGCCGCCGGACCGAGGACGGACACCCCCCACCCCGCACCCGACCCACCCACCGAACCCGAAGCGATTAGGGGCGCGGGGAACTGCGCAAAAAACGCCCGCCCCCACCGAACCCGCACACGCCAAGCCCGCCGCAGGCACACGCACCCACCCACGACCCACACCGAGAGGCTGACGCAACCGTGCACGACGATCTCATCGCCCGGGCCAGGACCTGGCTCGCCGAGGACCCCGACCCGGACACCCGCGACGAGCTCGCCAAGCTCCTCGACGCCGGTGACGTCACCGAGCTCACCGCACGCTTCAGCGGCACCCTCCAGTTCGGCACCGCCGGCCTGCGCGGCGAACTCGGCGCAGGGCCGATGCGCATGAACCGCACAGTCGTCATCCGAGCCGCCGCAGGCCTCGCCGCGTACCTGAAGAAGCACGGCAGCACAGACGGCCTGGTCGTCATCGGCTACGACGCCCGCCACAAGTCCGAAGACTTCGCGAAAGACACCGCCGCCGTGATGACCGGCGCGGGACTCAGGGCAGCCGTCCTCCCCCGCCCCCTCCCCACTCCCGTTCTGGCGTTCGCCATAAGGCACCTGGGCGCGGTCGCCGGCGTGGAGGTCACCGCCAGCCACAACCCGCCCCGCGACAACGGCTACAAGGTGTACCTCGGCGACGGCTCCCAGATCGTCCCGCCCGCCGACGCGGAGATCGCCGCGGAGATCGACGCGATCGCGAGCCTGCACGACGTCCCCCGCCCGGACACCGGCTGGCAGACCCTCGGCGACGAGGTCCTCGCCGCCTACCTGGCCCGCACGGACGCCGTACTGGCGAAGAACTCCCCCCGCACGGCCCGCACCGTCTACACAGCGATGCACGGCGTCGGCAAGGACACCCTCCTCGCCGCGTTCGCCCGAGCAGGCTTCCCCACCCCGGAACTGGTCGCCGAACAGGCCGACCCCGACCCCGACTTCCCGACCGTCGCCTTCCCCAACCCGGAAGAGCCCGGTGCGATGGACCTGGCCTTCGCGAAGGCCGCCGAGACGAACCCCGACCTGATCATCGCGAACGACCCGGACGCGGACCGCTGCGCAGTGGCCGTACACCACGACAACACCTGGCGCATGCTCCGAGGCGACGAGGTGGGCACCCTGCTCGCCGCCCACCTCGTGCGGCGCGGAGTCCAGGGCACCTTCGCCGAGTCGATCGTCTCGTCCTCCCTCCTCGGCCGGATCGCCGAGAAGGCGAACCTCCCCTACGAGGAGACCCTCACCGGCTTCAAGTGGATCGCCCGCGTGGAGGGCCTGCGCTACGGCTACGAGGAGGCCCTCGGCTACTGCGTGGACCCGGAGGGCGTGCGCGACAAGGACGGCATCACCGCGGCCCTCCTCATCACGGAGCTGGCCTCCGAGCTCAAGGAGCAGAACCGCACGCTCCTCGACCTCCTCGACGACATCGCCGTGGAGCACGGCCTGCACGCCACCGACCAGCTCTCGGTCCGGGTCGAGGACCTGTCGGTCATCGCCCGCGCGATGGAGCGGCTGCGCGAGCACCCCCCGACCGCGCTGGCCGGACTCGCCGTCACCAAGGCGGAGGACCTCACGCAGGGCACGGACAAGCTCCCGCCCACCGACGGCCTGCGCTACACCCTCACCGGCGCCCGGGTCATCGTCCGCCCGAGCGGCACCGAGCCGAAGCTGAAGTGCTACCTGGAAGTGGTGATCCCGGTAGCCGGCCACGCGGACCTCCCGGCAGCCCGCACCACCGCGTCCGATCTGCTGACCGCCGTCAAGCGGGACCTGTCGGCGGCGGCCGGCATCTGAGCCGAGGGGCGGCCCCCGTCCGGGCCGCCCCTCACCCGTTCAGCCGGTCGCCTTCCGCGCCACGGTGAACCGGTCCGCCTCCGCCCCGGTCGCCGCCGGCGCCCGCACGGTCAGCGTGGACGTACGACCGGCCTGCGCGGGCCGCACGTCGACGCGGATGAACGAGTACCCGGTGTACCGCACCCGCGTTGGTACGGGTCCGTAGCACCCCATCGGGTGATTTAGAGATGGCTGTTGACCCCGGCTCCACGGCCTGCCCCGGCACCCGGGCAACGGTGGACAGGAAGCCGCCCCCGAGCCAGCCCTGGAGCCCCGTCACCGTGTCCTCGACCGCCCTCCGGCCGACTCCGCACCAAGCCGCCACCGCCCCCGACGCACCCCGCCGCCGCGTCCCACCCCTCGCGTGGGCCCTGCTCGCCTACGTCGGCGTACGCGCCCTGGGCCTGGTGGTGCTCGCCCTGTGGGCGCACCGCGGGCACCACGGCGTCTGGCCGATCCTGGCGGCCCAGTGGGACGCCAAGTACTACCTGGGCATCGCCGACCACGGCTACGCCCATGAGCTCGGCGGCATGGACGGCGGCAACAACCTCGTCTTCTTCCCGCTGTACCCGGTCCTGGTCAAGGCCGTCGCCGCCGTCACCCCCGGCAGCCGCGCCACCACCGGGCTGTGTCTCGCCGTCGCCGCCTCGCTGGCCGCCGCCTGGGGTGTCTTCGCGGTCGGCGACCGGCTGCACGGGTCGCGCACCGGCATCCTGCTGACCGTCCTGTGGGCCGCGCTCCCGGTCGGACTCGTGCAGTGGATGGGCTACACCGAGTCCCTGTTCACGGCGTTCGCGGCATGGGCGTTGTACGCGCTGCTCGCCGACCGCCCGCTCACCGCGGCCTGCCTCGCGGTCCTGGCCGGCCTGACCCGTCCGACGGGCATCGCGGTGGCCGCCGCGGTGGCGGTGACGTGCCTGCTCACCCCGCGCCGGCCACGCGCGCTCGTGGCCGCCGTCCTGGCCCCGCTCGGCTGGTGCGCGTACGTCGGCTGGGTGGGGCTGCGCCTGGGCCGCTGGGACGGTTACTTCGCCGTGCAGCGGACGTGGCGCAACGAGCTGGACGGCGGGGTGGAGACGCTTCGGCAGTTCCGGAGCCTGCTCGTGTACGACTCGGCGCCGGAGCTGTTCCTGGTGCTGGTGACGGTCACCCTGATGGCGTCGGTGGCCCTCTTCGCCCTGTCGGTCCGGGACCGGCAGCCCCTCGCGTTGCTGGTGTTCACGGCCGTCACGCTGCTGATCGTGCTGGGCAGCGGCGGCGTCTACTTCCCCCGGGCCCGCTATCTCCTCCCGGCCTTCCCGCTCCTGCTGCCCCTCGCCGTACGCCTGCTGCGGCTCCCCCGCCGCCACCGCACCCTCGTCCTGACGGCGGCGGTGCTGGGTTCGGCGTACTGGGGCGGCCACATGGCCCTGGTGTGGACGGGCCCACCGTGAGAAAGACAACGTGGTGTGGACGGGCCCGCCGTGAGAAGACAGCGGGCGCGGGTGCAAATCATGCCGGCCATCAGCCACCAGCCACCGGGCCTCGGGCAGCCCCCATCCCCAGGGGTGGGCGGCCGACGGCTGACCGGTCCCGCGGCCGCCCGGCAACAGCGCCACCCCCTATGGCGTCACCCGACGGCCACCAGGATCGCCAGGAGCAGTGCTCCGGCCACCGCGGGCACCGCGATCTCGTAGGCCCAGCGCACGGTCACCTGCCCCTGGGAGGTCTCGGCCTTGCCCCGCGCCTCCAGCATCGCGCGCAGGTCGTCCATGATCTGGTCGGTCTCGGCCCGCGTGGGGCCCGCCGGGACCGGGGTCCGGCCGCCGAGGGCGTCGGCCTCAATGCCCCCGCCGAACAGTCCGAGGCCCCTGCTCGGGCCGCGTCCCGAGGACTGCCGGGCCGTCTGCCGGGCCGCCTTCTTGCGGCCGCGCAGGGAGACCGGGATGGACCACAGCTGGTACTTGGTGCCTGACTTGGCGAGGACTTCGTTGGAGAACCCGGAGCGGAACATCTCGACCTCGCCCCAGGGCACGACGATCACGCGGAAGGGGTTGCGGATGCGCAGCCGGTCGTGGTTCGCGAAGACGGCCGGGCGCAGGGTGAAGGCGACCACCAGCGGTACGACGAGGATCAGGGTGGCGAGGGCCAGCCAGGGGGTGCGGCCGTCACCGGAGAGGACCGCGTCGACGCCGAGCCAGCCGATGATGACGAGAAGGAGGAAGCCGCCGATCAGCGCCAAGGGTGAGCGGTAGATGCGGTCCCTGGATTCCGGGGGTGCGGTCGTCATGTTCGCGATACTAGGCGCGTTCGCGACGGTGTTCGCGTGCGGGTGCCCCCGCGCTGCCGGCCGGGTGAGGTCCACTGTGCCCCGTTGAATCCACTTCTCCGGGCTATACAGCCGCTACGCGCGTAGATATGCTCGGCTGGTGACCATGCCCACCACTGCATCAGCCGCTCACCCGCTCACGGACGTGACCGCGTCCGACAGCACGCTGCGCCGGTTCCTTCACGGGCTGCCCGGCGTGGACGCGGTCGGCCTGGAGGCGCGAGCCGCCTCACTCGGTACCCGTTCCATCAAGACGACCGCGAAGGCGTACGCCATCGACCTCGCCATCTCGATGGTCGACCTGACGACGCTGGAAGGCGCGGACACCCCGGGCAAGGTCCGGGCGCTCGGCGCCAAGGCGGTCCGCCCCGACCCCACCGACCGTACGGCCCCGGCGACCGCGGCCGTCTGCGTCTATCCCGACATGGTGGCCGTCGCCAAGGAGGCCGTCGCCGGTTCCGCCGTCAAGGTCGCCTCCGTGGCCACCGCCTTCCCGGCCGGCCGTGCCGCCCTCGACGTGAAGCTCGCCGACGTGCGCGACGCCGTGGCCGCCGGCGCCGACGAGGTCGACATGGTCATCGACCGCGGGGCGTTCCTCGCGGGCCGGTACCTGAAGGTGTACGACGAGATCATCGCCGTCCGCGAGGTCTGCGGGACGGCCGCCCGGCTCAAGGTCATCTTCGAGACCGGCGAGCTGTCGACGTACGACAACATCCGCCGCGCGAGCTGGCTCGGCATGCTGGCGGGCGCGGACTTCATCAAGACGTCCACCGGCAAGGTCGCGGTCAACGCCACTCCCGCGAACACCCTCCTCATGCTGGAGGCGGTGCGCGACTACCGCGTCCAGACCGGCGTGCAGGTGGGCGTGAAGCCGGCCGGCGGCATCCGTACGACCAAGGACGCGATCAAGTTTCTCGTACTGGTCAACGAGACCGTCGGCGAGGACTGGCTGGACAACCACTGGTTCCGCTTCGGCGCCTCCTCGCTCCTGAACGACCTGCTGATGCAGCGTCAGAAGCTGGCCACCGGCCGCTACTCCGGCCCTGACTACGTGACGGTGGACTGAGATCCCATGACCATGCAAAAGCTGACATCCGCATTCGAGTACGCCCCGGCGCCCGAGTCCCGCTCGGTCGTCGACATCGCCCCCTCCTACGGCCTGTTCATCGACGGCGAGTTCGTGGAGGCGGCCGACGGCAGGGTCTTCAAGACCGTCTCGCCGTCCACCGAGGAGGTCCTCTCCGAGGTCGCGCAGGCCGGTTCCGAGGACGTCGACCGCGCGGTGGCCGCCGCCCGCAGGGCCTTCGAGAAGTGGTCGGCGCTGCCGGGCTCCGAGCGCGCCAAGTACCTGTTCCGCATCGCCCGGATCATCCAGGAACGCAGCCGCGAACTGGCCGTCCTGGAGACCCTGGACAACGGCAAGCCCATCAAGGAGACCCGCGACGCCGACCTCCCCCTGGTCGCCGCGCACTTCTTCTACTACGCGGGCTGGGCCGACAAGCTGGAGCACGCGGGCTACGGACCGAACCCGAAGCCCCTCGGCGTCGCCGGCCAGGTCATCCCCTGGAACTTCCCGCTCCTGATGCTGGCGTGGAAGATCGCCCCGGCCCTCGCCACCGGCAACACGGTGGTGCTGAAGCCCGCGGAGACGACTCCCCTGTCCGCGCTCTTCTTCGCGGACATCTGCCGCCAGGCGGGTCTGCCCAAGGGCGTCGTCAACATCCTTCCGGGCTACGGCGACACGGGCGCCGCGCTCGTCGCGCACCCGGACGTCAACAAGGTGGCCTTCACCGGCTCCACCGGCGTCGGCAAGGAGATCGCGCGGACCGTCGCGGGGTCCCGCAAGAAGCTCACCCTGGAACTGGGCGGCAAGGGCGCCAACATCGTCTTCGACGACGCCCCGATCGACCAGGCGGTGGAGGGGATCGTCACCGGCATCTTCTTCAACCAGGGCCAGGTCTGCTGCGCGGGCTCCCGGCTCCTCGTCCAGGAGTCGATCCAGGACGAGCTGCTGGACTCCCTCAAGCGCCGCCTGTCCACGCTGCGCCTCGGCGACCCGCTCGACAAGAACACCGACATCGGCGCGATCAACTCCGCCGAGCAGCTCGCGCGGATCACCTCGCTCGTCGAGAAGGGCACGGCCGAGGGCGCCGAGCCCTGGTCGCCGGAGTGCGAACTCCCGTCCTCCGGCTACTGGTTCGCCCCGACGCTGTTCACCAACGTCACCCAGGCGCACACCATCGCGCGGGACGAGATCTTCGGCCCGGTCCTGTCCGTGCTGACCTTCCGCACCCCGGACGAGGCCGTCGCCAAGGCCAACAACACCCAGTACGGCCTCTCGGCGGGCATCTGGACCGAGAAGGGGTCGAGGATCCTCGCCGTGGCGAACAAGCTGCGCGCGGGCGTCGTCTGGTCCAACACGTTCAACAAGTTCGACCCGACCTCGCCGTTCGGCGGGTACAAGGAGTCGGGCTTCGGCCGCGAGGGCGGCCGCCACGGCCTGGAGGCGTACCTCGATGTCCGATAAGTCCGAGCAGCAGCGTCTGTCTGTCTTCAAGACCTACAAGCTGTACGTCGGCGGGAAGTTCCCGCGTTCCGAGAGCGGCCGGGTGTACGAGGTGACCGACGCAAAGGGCAAGTGGCTGGCGAACGCACCGCAGTCGAGCCGCAAGGACGCCCGTGACGCGGTCGTGGCCGCGCGCAAGGCGTTCGGCGGCTGGGCGGGCGCGACGGCGTACAACCGCGGCCAGGTCCTGTACCGCGTCGCGGAGATGCTGGAGGGCCGCAGGGCGCAGTTCGTCCACGAGGTGGCCGACGCCGAAGGCCTGTCGAAGGCCAGGGCGGCCGAGCAGGTCGAGGCGACGATCGACCGCTGGGTCTGGTACGCGGGCTGGACCGACAAGATCGCCCAGGTCGTCGGCGGCGGCAACCCGGTCGCGGGCCCGTACTTCAACCTGTCCTCCCCGGAGCCGACCGGCGTGGTGGCCGTCCTGGCCCCGCAGCAGTCGTCGTTCCTCGGCCTGGTCTCGGTGCTGGCCCCGGTGATCGCCACGGGCAACACGGCGATCGTGGTGGCCTCGGAGAGGTCCCCCCTCCCCGCCCTCTCCCTGGGCGAGGTCCTGGCCACCTCGGACGTCCCCGGAGGCGTCGTCAACGTCCTGTCGGGCCGCACGGCGGAGATCGCGGCGCCCCTCGCCTCCCACCAGGACGTCAACGCGATCGACCTGGCGGGCGCGGACGAGATCCTGGCCAAGGAACTGGAGATCGCGGCGGCGGACAACCTGAAGCGCGTCCTGCGTCCACAGCCTGTGGACAACTGGACGGCGACTCCGGGCATCGACCGCCTGACGGCCTTCCTGGAGACGAAGACGGTCTGGCACCCGACGGGCTCGCTGGGCGCGTCGGGCTCGGCGTACTGAGCGGACCGAAGGCCACTCACCAGGGGCACGGGGAACTGCGCGACCAGCCACGGCGATCCCGCGGTCGGCGCGGTCCGCAGTCCCCCCACCGTCCTCCGCTCGCGTCACCCGTTGCCGAGAAGCCCCGCGACCTGCCCCACCACCGGCATCGAACCGATCGACTGCGCCTGGGCCACCGGCCCGGTCAGCGCCTGCGTGGCCAGCGGCTGGAAGTCGGCGAGCTGTGTGCCGGCCCCGTTGTCCAGCGGGTCCACTCCCGTCCCCGCCAGCGGGTTCGGCTTGAGCCCGGCGACCGGGCCGGTCACATAGCCGACCGTGCCCGTGAGGGACTGCAGGCCGGCCTGGGGGTCGACGTTGCCCAGCGAGGTCGGCCGGGTGCGCACCACGTCGAGGACCGGTTCCGCGTCCGCGGCGGAGGCCACCGCCGCGCCGGCGCCGAGCGCCACTCCCGCGGTCGCGAGAACGGCCAGTGCACGCCGGGCGGTCGGAGTCTCAAGTCGGGCCATCGTTTCTGCCACCTCTTCTATGCAATGAGTGATCAGGTCAACACGAAGGGTAGTTGAGGTTTGGGTCCTCCCCCTCGTGAACGAGGGGGATTCCTGGCTCAGGCCGCTTGACGGAACAGCGTCCCGCCAGGTCTTGTGCCATCAGCACCAGCCGGGTTGAGACCAGCCCGGGCCAGCATCACACGGGCGGAGTTCTTGTCTCTGGGCGAGACGGCTCCGCACGCGGTGCAGGCGTAGGTTCGTTCCGACAGTGGTAGTGCGTGCTTGGTTCTCGCTCCGCACTGCGCGCAGTCCATCGTGGTGTGCGCGGGATGAACCAGGTGCACGATCCTGCCGTGCTTACGAGCCATCTCCAACAAGGCCTTCTTGGTGGCACCGATGGCGGCATCGGCCGCCTTCCTCGCCATGGTCGACTTCGCCAGGAACTTCGGCCTGAAGTCCTCCAGGGCGATGGCATCGTGGTCGCGCACGACCCTCTTGGCCCACTTGCGGCCGGTGTCCTGGCGCTGCCGGGACACCTTCTTGTGCCCCTTGGCCCGCAGCTTCTTCGCCTCGCGGTAGCCCTTCGAGGCCGCCTGCCCCTTGGCAGGTCTGCGGCGGGCCATCATGCGGTCGTACCGGCTCAGCCTCGCCTGGGCCTTCTTTCCGTGCTGGGCGTGGGGGAGGTCGTGGGTGTCGCTGGTGGTGGTCGCGGTCTCCCTCACACCCCAGTCGATGCCGATCACCTGGCCGGTTGCGGGCAGCGGCTGGACTTCGGCGGGCACGACGAAGGAGGCGTACCAGTGCCCGAGGCTGTCGCGGTACACGCGCACCGAGGACGGTTGAGCGGGAAGATCCCGCGACCACACGACCGTCAAAGCGATGTTCCCGGCGAGGTGCAGACGGCCGCCCTTGAGCCGGAAGCCACGCTTGGTGTAGTTCAGGCTCGGGTCGGCCTCACGCTTCTTCTTGTACTTCGGCATCCCGGCCCGGCGATGCTGTGGCAGACGTTCGCGGATGTCCTTGTGCGCCTTCGCGCGGGACCTGCCGAAGTCGCGGATGATCTGCTGCTGGGAAACCGACGACCCCTCACGCAGCCACGGCGTCTTCGCGCGGGTTTCGGTCAGCATCGTGTCGAGCCGGGCCGGACCGCACATCACCTGGTCCACGCCTTCGGGACGGTTCATGTTCCACAGGTGGATCTGCCTGGACTTGGCGACGCACTCGTTCCAGACCCACCGGCACCGGTCCCATTCCGCCAGCAGCGCACCCTCGGCACTCGACGACACACGCAGCCGGAACGTCCACCGGGCATGCCCAGCATCCCCACCCTCCTTCACCCCCGACACCACATCCCCCTCCCACGCCCCGCCCGATCACCCCAGCGTCCACGAAAGGACCGTACGTGCGACACACGCACGCCCGTGCCCCCACCACGGCAAAGCCACCCCCACCAGCGAACACGGGCGCACCCGTTCGCATCTCCGCTCCGTCGACGGTTGTGCGGGCGCTCCGCGTCGCCGTCACAGGATGCGATTCCTCCCCGGCATGAACGCCGGGGCACCCTCGCAAGAAGTAAATGCCTCATACTGGTGACCCGTGAGTCCCCAACCACCCATACCGACCCGAGTCGTGCTGCTCTGCGGCCCCTCCGGCTCCGGCAAGTCCCTCCTCTCGGCCCGGTCCGGTCTTCCGGTCCTCAGGCTCGACGACTTCTACAAGGAGGGCGACGACCCGACGCTGCCGCAGGTGGCGGGGAGCTCCGACATCGACTGGGACCACCCAGGATCGTGGGACGCGGACACCGCGGTGACGGCGATCGTGGAGCTGTGCCGCACGGGCCGTACGAAGATCCCGGTCTACGACATCTCGCTCAGCGCCCGCACCGGCGAGGAGACGGTCGACATGGGCCGGATCCCGCTGTTCATCGCGGAGGGCATCTTCGCCGCCGAGATCGTCACCCGCTGCCAGGAACTGGGTGTGCTGGCCGACGCGCTGTGCCTGAGCCGGGGTCCGGTGCGCACCTTCCGCCGCCGCTTCCTGCGGGACCTGCGCGAGGGCCGCAAGTCGGTGCCGTTCCTGCTGCGCCGCGGCTGGCGGCTGATGCGTCTGGAGCGCTCGATCATCGCCCGCCAGACCGCGCTCGGCGCCCACCGCTGCGACAAGGACGAGGCATTGGGCCGCCTCGCCGCCGCGGGGGCGGGCCGCCGGCCGGCGGCGACTCCGGCCGCCTGAACGACTTCGGCGCCTTCTCCGTCGTAGGACCGGAAGACGGTCCACACGGAAAGGAAGCCGATGACGACTGCACGGCTGGTCGTGACAGTGGCGATGCTGATGGCGGCCGTGGGCTGCACATCGGACGGCGAGGAGGTCGGTGAGGCCGCGCCCTCCTGCGCGGGGGTGGTGACCTTCGCGGACCGGAGCTATCTGCCCACCGATGAGGCCGGCTTCACCGTGGGCGAGAAACTGGGCACCGCCACGATCGAAGGGTGCGACGACACTCCGGGCGATCGCGACGTCGCCGTCCCGCAGGCCACGACCGGCGCGTACGCGGTCGACGGGGTGGATCCCGCCGAGGCCGTCGCCGTGGGCGACTCACCCGGTGAGGCGGTCCTCATGGGCATCCTCCGCTGAGCACACAGCAGAAAGCGGGACCGGACGGACCCCCCGGCCCTCCGGTCCCGCTTCCTGATGCCTCCCCCGTGGTGGCGCTCCCCCACGCCACCGTTCCCCGTTGTCCCCCGCCCGGGTACCGGCCCCCCAGCCAGTACCCGGGTCCCCCGTTCCCCCCGGTTCCTTGTTCCCCCCACCCTCAGGCGACGAGCTCCCCGAAGGCGTTCTCCTCGTCACGGCCGAAGCTGAGGACCTCGTCCTCGCGCAGCCGGCGGAGCGACCGCCAGATGCTGGACTTCACCGTGCCGACACTGATGTCGAGGATCTCCGCGATCTCCGGGTCGGTGCGGCCCTCGTAGTAACGAAGGACCAGCATCGTGCGCTGGAGTTCGGGGAGCCGGGCGAGCGCCTGCCACAGGACGGCGCGCAGTTCGGTGCCGCGCATCGCGTCCGTGTCGCCGGGCGTCTCCGGCAGTTCCTCGGTCGGGTATTCGTTCAGCTTGCGGCGGCGCCACGCGCTGATGTGCAGATTGGTCATGGTGCGGCGGAGGTAGCCCCCGACCGCGGCCTTGTCGCTGATCCGCTCCCACGCCCGGTACGTCGAGAACAGCGCGCTCTGCAGCAGGTCCTCGGCCTCGAAGCGGTCACCGGTCAGGTGGTAGGCGGTGGCGTACAGGGAGGCGCGGCGCTCCTGGACGTAGGCGGTGAACTCCGCCTCCGACAGCGAATGCCGTTCCCCCGTGCCCTCCCTGTACGACGATCCCCCGTGCGATTCCCCCGTGCTGGTGTCAACCACCGACATGTACCCGGTGTGCTGACGCCCGGTACCGCGAGCGCACCCCCGCCCGCTTGCGGCACCGGACTTCTCGGAACCCCGGCCCCCGTTCACGTCGTGGAGACGCGTGATCACTGCGCTAGTGCTGGTGCTGTGCAGCGTGTTCATCTCGCGCCCCCCGTCGTGGACTTCCGGTGTTCGGCTTGCTCAGGTGCCGGTCCGCCGCTGGTGTTCCGCGGTGCTTCCTTGCCTGTGCCGAGAACTCTGCCGCCGCCACTTCATCGCTGTGTCCGCCGACTGTCACAGACCTGTCACAGGGGCCGGTCCCAGGAATTGCACAGGAGGGTCATTGATGAATGCCTTAGGGACTGCCGTGGCCCACAGGTCGAACAGCACCCCCTCCATGGGCCAGAATGAGCCCGTGCCTTCCCTGTTGCTGATCGAGGACGACGACGCCATCCGTACGGCCCTGGAGCTGTCCCTTACGCGCCAGGGCCACCGGGTTGCCACTGCTGCCACCGGTGAGGACGGTCTGAAACTGCTCCGTGAGCAGCGGCCCGACCTGATCGTGCTGGACGTGATGCTGCCCGGCATCGACGGGTTCGAGGTGTGCCGGCGCATCCGGCGCACGGACCAGTTGCCGATCATTCTGCTGACCGCGCGAAGCGACGACATCGACATCGTCGTCGGACTGGAGTCCGGCGCCGACGACTATGTCGTCAAGCCCATCCAGGGGCGGGTGCTGGACGCCCGCATCCGGGCCGTGCTGCGCCGCGGGGAACGCGAGTCGACCGACGCGGCGAGCTTCGGCTCCCTGGTCATCGACCGCGCGGCGATGACCGTCACGAAGAACGGCGAGGACCTTCAACTCACCCCCACCGAGCTGAGGCTGCTCCTGGAGCTGAGCCGCAGGCCCGGCCAGGCCCTGTCGCGGCAGCAGTTGCTGCGGCTGGTGTGGGAGCACGACTACCTCGGTGACTCGCGCCTGGTGGACGCCTGTGTGCAGCGGCTGCGCGCCAAGGTCGAGGACGTGCCGTCGTCCCCGACGCTGATCCGTACCGTGCGGGGCGTGGGCTACCGGCTGGACACGCCTCAGTGACCGAAGCGCAAGGGGGGTTCCGCGACTGGTTCGCGGCTCGCAAGGGTGTGTGGTCAGGGCTGCGTTTCACCAGTCTGCGGCTGCGGCTCGTGGTCGTGTTCGGCCTCGTGGCGCTGACCGCCGCCGTGTCCGCGTCCGGGATCGCGTACTGGCTCAACCGCGAGGCGGTCCTCACCCGCGCCCAGGACGCGGTGCTGCGGGACTTCCAGCAGGAGATGCAGAACCGCGCGAGCGCACTGCCCGAGACCCCCACGCAGGACGAACTCCAGCAGGCGGCCGGGCAGATGGCGGGCAGCAGCCAGCGCTTCAGCGTGCTCCTTGTCGCCGACGACGCCGACGGCCGGGCGGTGTACGGCAATTCGGGCGCCCTGGACGGCTTCACGCTCCAGGACGTGCCCGTGTCGCTGCGCGAGGCCGTGAACGAGAAGCAGGCCGTCGACTCCGCCAACAAGTACGCCTACCACCTGTACTGGCAGCGGGTCGTCAATCACGACACGCCTTACCTGGTCGCCGGTACGAGGGTGATCGGGGGCGGGCCGACCGGTTACATACTCAAGTCCCTGGAGCCGGAGGCCAAGGACCTCAACTCCCTTGCCTGGTCGCTGGGTATCGCCACCGGGCTCGCCCTGATCGGCTCCGCGCTGCTCGCGCAGGCCGCCGCGACGACCGTACTGAAGCCGGTGCACCGGCTAGGGGTCGCGGCGCGCCGGCTCGGCGAGGGCAGGCTGGACACCCGGCTGCGGGTGTCCGGCACGGACGAACTCGCCGATCTGTCACGGACCTTCAACCACGCGGCCGAGGCCCTGGAGAAACGGGTCGACGACATGGCCGCGCGCGACGACGCGTCGCGGAGGTTCGTCGCGGACATGAGCCACGAACTGCGTACGCCGCTCACCGCGATCACCGCCGTGACGGAGATCCTGGAGGAGGAGCTGGAGGCGGGGACCGGGTCGGTGGACCCGATGATCGAGCCCGCCGTGCGCCTGGTGGTCAGCGAGACGCGCCGCCTCAACGACCTCGTCGAGAACCTCATGGAGGTCACCCGCTTCGACGCGGGCACGGCCCGCCTCGTGCTGGACGACGTGGACCTGGCCGACCAGATCACCGCGTGCATCGACGCGCGGGCGTGGCTGGACGCGGTGGACCTGGACGCCGAGCGCGGCATCCACGCCCGTCTCGACCCGCGCCGCCTCGACGTCATCCTGGCCAACCTGATCGGCAACGCTTTGAAGCACGGCGGCTCCCCGGTGCGGGTCTCGGTGCGTACCGCGGCCGACGAGGTCGTCATCGGGGTGCGTGACCACGGTCCCGGCATCCCCGAGGACGTCCTCCCGCACGTCTTCGACCGGTTCTACAAGGCCAGCGCCTCCCGCCCCCGTTCCGAGGGCAGCGGGCTCGGCCTCTCGATCGCCCTGGAGAACGCCCACATCCACGGCGGCGGGATCACCGCGGCCAACTCCCCCGAGGGAGGTGCCGTGTTCACACTGCGCATCCCCCGGGACGCCTCGGATCTGGCCGAGGAACTCCTCGCGGCCAAGAAGGACCACGACGGCTCGAAGAAGGGGGGTGTCCGATGAACGTACGACGGCTGACGGCGCTCCCCGTGCTCGCCCTTCTGCTCGCCGGGTGCGGGATCCGTTCCACGGAGGTGCCCACCGACTTCGGGCCCGCGCCCTCCCGGGTGCGGTGTTCCCTGTCCGAGCCCGATGTCGCGGCGCAGGCCTCGCAGGGGCTGGCCGTGCAGGTGTTCCTGCTGTGCGGGGCGTCCCTGGTGGCCGTGGACCGGACCCTGCGGGTGCCGGACGGCACGGCGGACTCCGAACGGCGGGTGCTGGTCGCCCAGGGGCTCCTGGACCAGCTCGCCGAGGCCCCCTCGACCGCGGAGCGCCAGGCCGGCTACCAGACGTATGTGCGCGGCGCGACGACCGTGAGCGGGCCGCGCCCCAAGGACCCCGAGGACACACTGCGGCTGAGCACCCCGCCCGCCGAGCTGTCCGCCTACGCCCTCGCCCAGGTCGTGTGCACGTTCTCCGACTCGGCCGCCGCCGAGGGTGACGGTTCCGTGGTCCTCGGCGGCCCCGCCACGGGGCTGCGCCGCTATGAGTGCACCGACGAGGTCCGCTCCCGGCCGGGCAGCACACAGCCCCCGTCGACCGAGGTGAAGGGTGGCTGACGCGGGCCTGACGGCCACGTGTGGCGCAGACCTCACCCAGGTACCTCGGGGTGTTCCGGAACCGATCGTGCCGAGCGTGGCGTCTTGGGGGGCGTGCAGCGTAAAGGCTTCGTAGGCGGCAGTGCCGCCCTTCGCGTCCGTGTGGCAGGAGGTGTCCTCCTGGTCGCACATCTCGCGTTCGTCGCCTGGTTCACGCTGCGGCCCCTGGACGTGCCCTGGGTCGTCCCCGCCAACCTGCACCCGCTCGCCGGTATCCGCGCCGACCTCGCCCTCGGCGGGCAGGAGGCGGTCCGCCGTCTCGGTGCGGGCCTCGCGCTGCTCGCGCCGCTCGGCTTCCTGATCCCGATGGCGCACGGCCGGCTCCGGGTCTCCCCGCTCGGCTCCCTGATCCGCACGTCCGCCGCGGGCGCCCTGATCTCGCTGGGCATCGCGCTGCTGCAGACCGGGGTCCCCGGCCAGGTCGTCGACATCGACTCGCTGCTCCTGAACACCGCCGGTGTGGCCCTCGCGCATGTCGTGGTGGTGCCGGCGGCACGGCTCTGGCTCCGCCGCGGGACGGAGCGGCGTCGGCGCGGTGCCGTCCGCCAGGAGGAGCCGGCTCAGGGTCTGACCCCGACGATTCCCAGGGTCGGGGTCGCACCGTAGAGCGACGCTTCGATCTCTTCTCCTCCGTAGCGTTGGAATCAGTCGGAAAGGGTCACCCGGACCCGATGACCGACGCTCACGAAGGAGCCGCGATGTCCCGCCTTGCCCGCCCCACCAACGGCCGCATGATCGGCGGAGTGTGTGCCGCGCTGGCACGGCGCTTCGGCACCTCGGCGACCACGATGCGGGTGATCTTCCTGGTGTCCTGTCTGCTGCCGGGTCCGCAGTTCCTGCTCTACATCGCGCTGTGGATCCTGTTCCCGTCGGAGGAGAAGGCGCAGGCCGCCTGGTAACCGCACACACGCACGTACGCCGGTGGGCGCATCCCGAGATCTCGGGATGCGCCCACCGGCGCGTGCGAGGAGCGGTACGACTCAGCCGAGCGGCAGTCCGTTCACGCCGGTGCCGGCGCCGCCGGGCAGGAGCTTGCCGACCGGCAGGCCGCCGAGGAGACCGGCGACGGGCGCGGTCGGACCGTCGGCGAGCACCTTCTGGGCGGCGGGCTGCGCGGCGGCGAGACCCGCACCGAGGGCCGGCTGGGCCTGCGCCAGCGCCTCACCGGCACCCGGCAGCGCCTTGGTGACGTTCTCGGTGGGGAGCCCCTGGCTGACGGAGCCGAGCGCCTGGGTGGCGTCCGGGACGGCCGGAGCGGCGTTCGCGGCACCCGCGCCGACGGCGGCGAAGGCGGCACCGAGGGCGGCGACACCGAGGGTCTTGGCAGCAGACTGCTTCATGAAATGCGTCCTCGAAATGGGGTTTACGGGGATGAGCGGTCCACGACCGTAAACACGTGAACCGGTCCGCCGCAAACATCGAAATGCGGACGGATTGTGAACACCCGCCCGCATTTCGTGCCGCCGAGCTCCCCCGGTCAGCCGCCCTCGACCACAGAACCGCTGGTGGAAGCGGTCTGCTGGAACAGCCATTCGGACTTCAGCTCGGAATATCCGGGCTTGATGACGTCATTGATCATCGCGAGTCGTTCATCGAAAGGAATGAACGCTGATTTCATCGCATTGACGGAGAACCACTGCATGTCATCGAGCGAATAACCGAACGCGTCGACAAGGTGCTCGAATTCCCGGCTCATGCTGGTCCCGGACATCAGCCGGTTGTCGGTGTTCACCGTCGCCCGGAAGTGCAGCCGCCGGAGCAGTCCGATCGGGTGCTCGGCGTACGAGGACGCGGCCCCGGTCTGGAGGTTGGAGCTGGGGCACAGCTCCAGCGGGATCCGCTTGTCCCGGACGTACGAGGCGAGGCGGCCGAGCTTGACGGTGCCGTCCTCGTGGACCTGGATGTCGTCGATGATGCGCACACCGTGCCCGAGCCGGTCGGCGCCGCACCACTGGAGGGCCTGCCAGATGGACGGCAGGCCGAAGGCCTCGCCGGCGTGGATGGTGAAGTGGTTGTTCTCGCGCTTGAGGTACTCGAAGGCGTCGAGGTGCCGGGTGGGCGGGTACCCGGCCTCGGCCCCGGCGATGTCGAAGCCCACGACCCCCAAGTCCCTGTACCGGTTGGCGAGTTCGGCGATCTCCAGGGCGCGGGCCGCGTGCCGCATGGCGGTGAGGAGGGCGCCGACGCGGATACGGTGGCCGTTCGCCCTGGCCCGTCGCTCGCCGTCCCGGAAGCCCTCGTTGACGGCCTCGACGACCTCTTCGAGGGTCAGGCCCTTTTCGAGATGCTGTTCGGGGGCGTACCGCACCTCCGCGTAGACGACGCCGTCCGCGGCGAGGTCCTCGGCGCACTCGGCGGCGACCCGGGCGAGGGCCTCGCGGGTCTGCATGACCCCGACGGTGTGCGAGAAGGTCTCCAGGTACCGCTCCAGCGAACCGGAGTCGGCGGCCTCGCGGAACCAGACGCCCAGCCGGTCCGCGTCGGTCTCGGGGAGCCCGGAGTACCCGGCCTCGCGGGCGAGGTCGACGACCGTGCCGGGGCGCAGCCCGCCGTCGAGGTGATCGTGCAGCAGAACCTTGGGTGCTCGGCGGATCTGGTCCGAGCTCGGGGCGTTCCCCGTCCGGTCAGTCTGGCTCGTCATTTCCGCACTCTAATGCCTACGCGCGTAGATCGCCCGCTGTACGAATCCGCCGATACGTAACGGTGACCGCCCCGCCCCGTGTCGTACACCCGGGCTTCTGACACTGTTCTGTCATGGCACAGCAAGCGACGCCGGTTCACAGCGCCCGACTGGGCAGGACACTCGGCCCGGAGCCGGCGGCGGTGAGCGGGGTGGTGCTGCTCCTCCCGGGCGGCGGCGAAACCTCTCTGCGCAGGCCCTCCTCGATACGACTCCCCTCCGCCACAAGGACGTTGGGGCGACGGCTGACCCGGGCAGGGCACAGGGACGGGCTCGCCGCGCACGTCGTGCACTACCGCTACCGGGGCTGGAACGGCAGCGAGGCGCATCTCGCGCACGACGCGACCTGGGCCGCGGACGAGGTCGTACGGCGATACGGCGACGTCCCCGTGGCCCTGGTCGGTGTCGGCATGGGCGGGCGGGCCGCGCTGCGGGCGGCCGGGCACGAGGCCGTCAACTCCGTGGTGGCGATCGCCCCTTGGCTGCCCGAGGAGGACATGGCGGCCGCCCCCGAACCGGTGAAGCAGCTCGTGGGGCGGAAGGTACTGCTCGTGCACGGCACGAACGACCGGCGCACCGACCCCGAGTTGTCGTTCCGGCTGGCGTCCCGGGCGAAGAAGGCGAACCGGGAGGTGTGCCGGTTCGAAGTGCACTCCGACGGGCACGCGTTGCACCAGTACCGGGCCGAAGTGCAGGCGCTGGCGGAGGACTTCGTGATGGGGGCGCTGTTCGGGCGGGCATTGTCGCGGCCGGTGCAGGACGCGCTGGCCGCTCCCCCGCCCCTGGGGCTGCGGATGCCGCTCGCTTCCGGGTTCGGGCGCAGACGGTAGGCCGGAGGTTCAGGGCAGCAGGTTGCCCCTTCTCGACAGCAGGAACTTCTTGAAGGCGGCCACCGGGGGTGTGTCCGGGTGGCCGTCCAGCCAGGCGACGCCGATCTCCCGTGCGGCCCTCGGCGCCGTGACCGTCAGTTCCGCGACGCCCGGCCGGGGGAAGGCGGGTGGGGGCAGCAGCGCGACTCCCAGCCCCGCCGCCACCAGGCCCCGCAGGGTCTCCGCCTCCTCGCCCTCGAAGGCGATCCGCGGCTTGAACCCGGCCTCCTGGCAGAGATCGTCGGTGATGCGGCGCAGGCCGTAACCCGGCTCCAGGGTGACGAAGGACTCCTCTGCGGCCTCGGCCAGGCGGACGCGCCTGCGGGCGGCGAGGCGGTGGTCGGCGGGGACCACGAGCCGCAGCTTCTGCTCGTCCAGGCGGCGGGCGACCAGGTCGGGGGCGTCCGGGACCGGCGAGGTCAGGCACAGGTCCAGCTCCCCCGCCCGCAGCCGCTCGATCATCGCCTCGCCGTAGTTCTGGACCAGGCTGAAACGGACGCGGGGGTGATCGGCGCGGAAGGCCCGGATGAGACCGGGGACGGTCTCCGAGCCCATGGTGTGCAGGAAGCCGAAGGCGACCTTGCCGGTGGCCGGGTCGGCGTCCGCGCGGACCTCGTCGGCGGCCCGCCCGACCTCCGCGAGGGCCCGTTCGACGGAGGCGAGGAAGGTGCGCCCCGCTGGCGTGAGGGAGACCGTGCGGCCGATGCGGGCGAACAGGTCGACACCCAGGTCCTGCTCCAGGCGGACCATCGCACGCGACAGCGTCGACTGCGGTACGTCCATCTCCTGCGCGGCGCGGGTGACGTGCTCGGTGCGGGCGACCCCGGCGAAGTACGCGAGCCGCGGGGCCAGTGCCATCACCATGTCTCGTGTGTCACTGGACGGTGACAGGCGCGCCTGTGACCTCTGCTGATGCTCCATGGGAACGATTATGGCGAATCCGTGCATTGGACGGATGAGCGGAGCCGTACATAACTTCGACGGCATGCCTGCCAGTACCGAGGCGTCCACCCGCGTGGGCGCCGACCCCGTTGTCCCTGCCGCCGACTCCGTCACCGACTCCCGTCTGACCCCGGGCGGCCCCGGCTACCGCCGGATGAGCTTCGCCCTCTTCCTCGCCGGTGTCGCGACCTTCGCGCTGCTGTACTCCACCCAGGCCCTCCTCCCGCTGATCTCCGGCGAGTTCGGGGTGGCGGCGAGCGACGCGAGCTGGACGGTGGCGGCGGCGACCGGCGGACTGGCGCTGTTCGTGCTGCCGATGAGCGCCCTCTCCGAGCGCTTCGGACGCCGTACGGTCATGACGGCCTCGCTGGGCGTCGCGGTGGCGGTCGGTGTCCTGGTCCCCTTCGCGCCCTCGCTGCCCGCGCTGGTCGCGCTGCGAGCCGTGCAGGGGGCGGCCCTGGCCGGGCTGCCGGCCTCCGCGACGGCGTATCTCGCCGAGGAGGTCCGCCCGAAGGCCCTGGTCACGGCGATCGGCCTCTTCGTCGCCGGGAACAGCGTCGGCGGGATGAGCGGCCGGGTCATCACAGGCTGGGTCGCCCAGGAGTGGGGCTGGCGGGTGGCCGTGGGAGTCATCGGCGCGATCGCGGTGGCCTGTGCCGTGGCGTTCCGCCTGCTGCTCCCGGCACCGAGGCACTTCGTGGCGGGCTCGCTGAGGCCCGGCGTGCTGCTCGACACGGTCCGCGGACACCTGGCCGACCCGCTGCTGCGCCGCCTCTACGCCATCGGCGCCCTGTTCATGACGGTCTTCGGCGGCGTCTACACGGTGATCGGCTACCGCCTGACCGAGGCGCCCTTCTCGCTCCCCCAGGGCATCATCGGCTCGGTCTTCCTCGTCTACCTGGTGGGCACGGTGTCCGCGTCGACGGCGGGGCGCCTGGTCGGGCGCCTGGGCCGCCGGGGCGCGCTGTACGCGGCGGGCGGCACGACGGCGACGGGGCTGCTCCTGTCGCTGTCCGGCTCCCTGTGGCTGGTCCTGCTGGGCCTGGTCCTGATCACCGGCGGGTTCTTCGCGGGGCACGCGGTGGCGTCCTCGGCCGTCAGCAAGACGGCCACACACGGGCGCGCCCAGGCCTCGGCGCTCTACCAGTCCTCGTACTACATCGGCTCCAGTGCGGGCAGCACGGTCGGTGCGGTCGCGTTCCACGCGGGTGGCTGGGGCGGGACCGTCGGGGTCGGACTGCTGGCGGTGCTCGGCGTGGTGTCGATCACCGTCCTCGGTACGCGTGCGGCGAGGGTCGAACGGCGGCTCGCAACGGCCTGAACCGAGCCTTCTGCTTCCCCTGGCCGGGGTCGGCCGGTCAGGGGATGTTTTTTCGCCCCCGCCGCCCTTTCCCGTCCCGTCCCTGGGGGCTGCGCCCCCAGACCCCCCTGTCGGCCCGAAGGGCCTCGTCCTCAAACGCCGGACGGGCTGAAATCAGCCCCTCCGGCGTTTGAGGAGCGGGGGCCCGGGGGCGGAGCCCCTGGAGGACGGGACGGGTAGGGGCGGCGGGGGCGAGAGCCATCCGACCTGCGCGTTTATCTACTCCGCACGCCATTGTCAGACCCCTGCGGTAGCTTCCAAGTACTGGGCGCAACGGCGCGACAAGGCACGGCCACAGGGGTGGGTGGACGATGGACGGTACGGCGACGACGACTGACCTCGACGTCAGGCTCGAAAAGCACCGCACCGAGCTGACGGGGTACTGCTACCGCATGCTCGGCTCCTCCTTCGAGGCCGAGGACGCCGTGCAGGACACGATGGTGCGGGCCTGGCGGAGCTACGAGAAGTTCGAGGGCCGCTCCAGCCTCCGCTCGTGGCTGTACCGGATCGCGACGAACGTCTGCCTGGACATGCTGACGGCGGGCAACAAGCGCGCCCGCCCGATGGACCTCTCGGAGTCGACGCCCCTCGCCCAGGCCGCCCTCTCCCCCCGCCCTGACCACACCTGGCTGGAGCCGATGCCGGACAACCGCATCCTGCCGACGGTCGAGGACCCGGCGGACGCGGCGGTCGCGAAGGAGACCGTGCGGCTCGCGTTCATGGCCGCCCTTCAGCAACTGCCGCCCAAGCAGCGCGCGGTGCTGATCCTGCGTGAGGTGCTGGCCTGGAAGGCGAGCGAGGTCGCCGAGCTGCTCGACACCTCCGTCGCCTCGGTCAACAGCGCCCTGCAGCGGGCTCGCGCCACCCTCGCCGAGCGGGAGGAGCACGGCGCCGACGCGGCCGTGTCCGACCCGCTGGACGAGGAGCAGCAAAAGCTCCTGGACCGCTATGTGAAGGCGTTCGAGGGGTACGACATGACGGCGCTGACGGCGCTCCTCCACGAGGACGCGATCATGTCGATGCCGCCGTTCGACCTGTGGCTGACGGGCCACGAGGACATCGTGGGCTTCATGACCACCCTGGGCGCGGCCTGCGAGGGCTCGCGTCTGCTGCCGGTGCAGGTCAACGGCCTGCCGGGGTTCGCCCAGTACAAGCCGGACCCGGAGAAGGGCGGCTACACCCCCTGGTCGGTCCAGGTGCTGGAGATCTCAGACGGCCGGCTCACCGGGTTCCACTTCTTCCTCGACACCCAGCGCTGGTTCCCCCTGTTCGACCTGCCCCTCCACCTCGAAGCGGAGGCCGACGAGATCAAGGAGGGCGTGTAGCCCGGGGTCGGGGTCGCGCAGCCTGATCCGGCCCCCGGCGCGCCGGGCCGCGAGCTGGAGCCGGGCGAGCAGGTCGACGGTCCCGAGCCCCGGCGGCCCGAGCCCGGCGACATCGCACACCACGACCCCGGTGCCGGTCGTCCGCAGCAGTGCCCGTACCTCGTCGCTCAGCCCCGCCACCTCGTCCCGGGTGACGGGGCCGGCCAGCATGAGTACGGCGGGTGTCATGGCGTTCACAAGCGGTAGACCGGGCGGGCGGGCGTAACTCATCGGCCGACGCCTCCGGGCGGGCAGGATCACGTTGACCTGGGTGCCGTCTGCCCCCGAGGGTTGCCTGTATGCGCCACCCATCAGCACCTCCCTGGATACGCCACGCCCTCTTCGCCCCCGGGGAGGTTCCGTGCAGGGGGTGCTGACCGGCTTCGCGGTGATCGCGGTCGTCATCGGGGTGGGCTATCTCATCGGTCTGCGCGGCTACCTCGGCGACCAGGGCCGGGAGGTGCTGGCCAAGCTGGCCTTCCATGTGGCGTCCCCGGCCCTGCTGTTCACCACGCTCGCCCGGGCCGACCTGTCGGTGATCTTCTCCAGCCGTCTCCTGGTGACCGCGCTCAGCACGGCAGCGGCGGCAGGGGTCTTCGTCGCGGTGGGTGTCGTTCGCGGCTGGGGAGTCGGCCGTACGACGATCGGCGCGCTGTGCTCGTCCTACGTCAACTCGGGCAATCTCGGCATCCCGATCGCCGTGTACGTCCTGGGCGACGCGTCGCTGGTGGCGCCGGTGCTGCTGTTCCAGCTGGTCGGGGTGACACCGGTCGCGCTGACGGTTCTTGACCTGGCGTCGGGCGAGGGCGAGAAGGGGCCCCTGTGGCGGCGGCTGCTGACTCCGCTGCGCAACCCGATCGCGGTCGGCTCGCTGGCCGGGGTCGCGGTCTCGGCGACGGGAGTTCACATCCCGGCCGCGGTGATGGACCCCGTCACCCTCATCGGCGGCATGTCGGTCCCGGCCGTTCTGCTGGCCTTCGGCATCTCCCTGTGCGGCAGCACGATGCCCGGCCGGGGCCCGGACCGGCAGCTCGTCCTGCTCTCGGTCGCGCTGAAGTCGGTGGGGCAGCCCGCGGCGGCCTGGGCGCTGGCGGCCGGTGTCTTCGGCCTCCACGGAGCCCAGCTCCTCGACGTGGTGGTGACGTCGGCCCTGCCGGCCGCGCAGAACCTGTACACGTACGCGTCGGCCTACGGCGTGGGAGAGCGCCTGGCCCGGGACTCGATCCTGGTGTCGACGGTGTTGTCGGTGCCGGTGCTGGTGGTCGTGGCCACGCTGCTGGGCTGAGACACGGCCCGGGCGGACGAAGGGGCCGGCGCCCGAAGGCCCGGCCCCTCACGTCAGCGCTCGGCCTCGTCAGGCGATGCGCTCCAGCACCACCGGCGACGCCGTGAAGGACGTACCCGTCGCCGCGATGTCGTAGGAGCCCTCGATCGACTTCAGGGCGTACTCGAAGCGTTCCGGGGTGTCGGTGTGCAGGGTCAGCAGGGGCTGGCCCTCGGTGACCGTGTCGCCGGGCTTGGCGTGCATCTCCACGCCCGCGCCCGCCTGCACCGGGTCCTCCTTGCGGGCCCGGCCCGCGCCGAGGCGCCAGGCGGCGACGCCGACGCCGTAGGCGTCGAGGCGGGTCAGGACGCCCGAGGAGGGGGCCTTGACGACGTGCTGCTCGCGGGCCACCGGCAGCGCCGCGTCCGGGTCGCCGCCCTGGGCCGCGATCATCCGCCGCCACACGTCCATCGCCGAGCCGTCGGCCAGGGCCTTCGCCGGGTCGGCGTCGCGGATGCCCGCCGCCGCCAGCATCTCGTGGGCCAGCGCGAGGGTCAGTTCCACGACGTCCGCGGGGCCGCCGCCCGCCAGGACCTCCACCGACTCGCGGATCTCCAGGGCGTTGCCCGCCGTCAGGCCGAGAGGGGTGCTCATGTCCGTCAGGAGCGCGACCGTCTTCACGCCGTGGTCGGTGCCCAGGCCCACCATCGTCGAGGCCAGCTCGCGGGCGTCCTCGATGGTCTTCATGAAGGCGCCGGTGCCGACCTTCACGTCCAGGACCAGGGACCCGGTCCCCTCCGCGATCTTCTTCGACATGATGGAGGAGGCGATCAGGGGGATCGCCTCGACCGTGCCGGTGACGTCACGGAGGGCGTACAGCTTCTTGTCGGCGGGGGCCAGGCCGTCGCCCGCCGCGCAGATCACCGCGCCGGTGGTGTCGAGGACGTGCAGCATCTCCTCGTTGGACAGCAGCGCGCGCCAGCCGGGGATCGACTCCAGCTTGTCCAGGGTGCCGCCGGTGTGGCCGAGGCCCCGGCCCGAGAGCTGGGGCACGGCCGCGCCGCAGGCCGCCACCAGGGGGGCCAGCGGCAGCGTGATCTTGTCGCCGACGCCGCCCGTGGAGTGCTTGTCGGCGGTCGGGCGGGCCAGGGACGAGAAGTCCATGCGCTCGCCGGAGGCGATCATCGCGGCCGTCCAGCGGGCGATCTCACGGCGGTTCATGCCGTTGAGCAGGATCGCCATCGCGAGCGCGGACATCTGCTCGTCGGCGACCTCCCCGCGGGTGTACGCGTCGATGACCCAGTCGATCTGCTCGTCGCTGAGTTCACCGCGGTCCCGCTTGGTACGGATCACGGAGATGACATCCATCGACAACAGCGCCATGGCTTTCCTTCCAGAACGTTCAAAGCGACGGCCCCTCCGAGCCGTAGGGGATGGCCGACTCGGAGGGGCCGCGCGGGAGTTACTTGGTGAGATGCCCCGGCCCGAAGGCCTGCGGGAGCATCTCCGAGAGCGGCAGGATGCCCGCCGGGGTCTCCATTACCAGGTCGGGTCCACCGAACTCGTACAGCAGCTGGCGGCAGCGGCCGCAGGGGACGAGGACCTCGCCCCGGCCGTCCACGCACGTGAAGTGGGTGAGACGGCCGCCCCCCGTGTTCTGCAGCTCCGAGACGAGACCGCACTCGGCGCACAGGCCGACGCCGTAGGAGGCGTTCTCGACGTTGCAGCCGGTGATCGTACGGCCGTCGTCGACGAGGGCCGCCACGCCGACCGGGTAGCCGGAGTACGGGGCGTACGCCCGGGACATGGCGGCTCGGGCCGCCGCCCGCAGTGCCTCCCAGTCGACGTCCGTCACTTGCCCTGCCCCTTCCGGTAGCGCATGCCATCGGCCTTGGGCATCCGAAGGCGCTGCGCGGACAGCGACAGCACCAGCAGCGTGACGACGTACGGGGTGGCGCCCACGAAGTCGCTGGGGACCTCGTCGGTGGTCAGGTACCAGACCAGGACCGCCGCGGCCACGACCGCGCTGATCACACCCTGGACCAGGGCCTTCTTGTACAGCTTCCAGCCGGCCATCGCGAGGAGCAGCACGAACAGCAGCAGGAGCAGCGCGTGGACGGTCTCGCCGCCGTTGCGCAGCTGCAGCGCGTCGGAGTAGCCGAACAGGCCGGCGCCCATGGCGAGGCCGCCGGGCCGCCAGTTGCCGAAGATCATGGCGGCGAGACCGATGTAGCCGCGTCCGCCGGTCTGGCCCTCCAGGTAGGTGTGCGAGGTGACCAGCGCCAGGAAGGCGCCGCCGAGACCGGCGAGGCCGCCGGAGACGGCCACGGCCGCGTACTTGTAGCGGTAGACGTTGACACCGAGGGACTCCGCGGCGATCGGGTTCTCACCGCAGGAGCGCAGGCGCAGACCGAACGGGGTGCGCCACAGCAGCCACCAGCTGCCCACGAACAGCGCGAACGCGAGGATGGTCACCACGGACAGGTCGGTGAACAGGCCGCCGAGGATGCCCGCGATGTCGGAGATCAGGAACCAGTGGTGGTTCTCGATGGAGTGCAGTCCGCTCGACAGGCCCGGTACGTCGAAGTTGGGCAGCGAGTCCACGGGCGGGGACTGCTTGGGGTTGGAGCCCGCCTCGGCCGCCTTGCCCTCGGTGAAGAAGAGCTTGGCGAGGTACTGGGTGGCGCCCACCGCGAGCAGGTTGATCGCCACACCGGAGACGATGTGGTCGACGCCGAAGGTGACGGTCGCGACCGCGTGCACCAGGCCGCCGAGGACACCGAAGGCGATGCCGCACAGCAGGCCGAGCCAGGGGTTGGACTGCCAGCCGATCCAGCCGGCGCCGAAGGTGCCGAGGATCATCATGCCTTCGAGGCCGATGTTGACGACACCGGAGCGCTCGGACCACAGACCGGCCAGACCGGCGAGGCCGATCGGCACGGCAAGGCTGAGCGCGGCGGAGACCTGGCCCTCGGAGGTGAGCTGGTCGGAGCCGGAGATGACCCTGACCGCGGCGACGAGCAGCAGCGCGCCGGCGACGATCATCAGGATCTGGCCGACCGAACGGCCCGAACGGGAAGGCGCGTTGTCCGCCTTGGGTGCCGCGGGCGGCGGTGTGTCGGTCATCGTGGCAGTCATCACGCCACCTCCTGCTTCTGGGTCGGGGCGGCGGCCTGGGCGGCGAGCTCGGCGCCGACCCGCTGCTGCTGTCGCTTCAGGCCGTAGCGGCGTACGACCTCGTAGGCGATGACGACGCACAGGACGATGACGCCCTGGATGACGCCGAGGATTTCCTTGTCGTAGCCCTCGAACTCGAGGTGGTTGGTGGTGCGCTCCAGGAAGCCCCACAGCAGCGCGCCCAGCGCGATGCCCACCGGGTTGTTGCGGCCGAGCAGCGCGATGGCGATGCCGGTGAAGCCGATGCCCACGGGGAAGTCGTTGCTGAACTGGTGGCTGTCGTTGAGCAGGGTCGGCATGCCGATGAGACCGGCCACCGCACCCGAGATGACCATGCTGGTGGCGATCATCTTCTTCACGGAGACACCGCTCGCGGCGGCGGCCGACTCGGACTGGCCGACGGTGCGCAGGTCGAAGCCGAACCGGGTGCGGCCCAGCACGAACCAGTACGCCACCCCGACGAGCACGGCGATGACGATGAAGCCCCACAGCTCGCCCGCCGCGCCGGTGTCGATCTGGAAGAAGTACGAGGACGAGGGCAGCGGCTTGGTGGAGACGACCGTGCCGCCGGCCTGGAGTTCGGCGAGCTTTCCGGGCTGGAGCAGGTAGGCGATGATCGCGGTGGCGATCGAGTTGAGCATGATCGTCGAGATGACCTCGCTGACCCCGCGGGTGACCTTGAGGATGCCCGCGATGGCCGCCCACACGGCGCCGGTGCCCATGGCGCACAGGATGATCAGCGGGATGGAGATCCAGCCGGGCGTGGTCAGTGCGCCGCCGAGGACGGCGGCGAAGAACGCGGCGATCCGGTACTGGCCGTCGACGCCGATGTTGAACAGGTTCATGCGGAAGCCGACGGCCACCGCGACGCCCGCCAGGTAGTACGTCGTCGCCTTGTTGAGGATGTAGACCTGGCTGTCGCTGGCGGTGCCGTAGGTCAGCATGTCGCTGAACGCGGCGCCCGGGTTCTTGCCGGTGGCGAGGATCACCAGGGTGGTGACGACGAGCGCGGCGACGATCGCGAGCAGCGGCGCCGCGATGCCGAGGAGCAGCCGCTCCTTGTCGATGCGTTGGGTCAGCTTGTTCATCGGGCGTCGTCCTCTGCGTGCTCCAGGTGGCCGGTGGCCGCACCCGTCATGGCGGAGCCCAGCTCCTCGGGGGTGATGGTGGCGGGGTCGGCGTCGGCGACCAGGCGGCCGCGGTACATCACCCGCAGGGTGTCGGAGAGGCCGATGAGCTCGTCCAGGTCGGCGGAGATCAGCAGCACGGCCAGGCCCTCGCGGCGGGCCTCGCGGATGTGGTCCCAGATCGCGGCCTGCGCGCCGACGTCCACACCGCGGGTGGGGTGGGCGGCGATGAGCAGCTTGGGCGCGTGGCTCATCTCGCGGCCGACGATCAGCTTCTGCTGGTTGCCGCCGGACAGGGAGGCGGCGGTGACGTCGATGCCGGGGGTGCGGACGTCGTACGCCTCGATGATGCGCTCGGTGTCGCTGCGGGCCGCCTTGATGTCGAGGAGCTGGCCGCGGGAGTTGGGCTTCTCGGTGACGTGGCCGAGGATGCGGTTCTCCCACAGCGGGGCCTCGAGGAGCAGGCCGTGGCGGTGACGGTCCTCGGGGATGTAGCCGACGCCGGCCTCGCGGCGGCGGCGGGTTGGGGCGTGGGAGAGGTCGGTGTCGCCGAGCGTGATGACGCCGGCGTCCGGGTCGCGGATGCCCATGATCGCCTCGACCAGTTCGGACTGGCCGTTGCCCTCCACGCCCGCGATGCCGAGGACCTCGCCCTTGTGGATGGTGAAGGAGATGTCGTCGAGGATGATGCGCTCGACGCCGTCGAGGTCGGTCTGGGCCAGGCGCAGTCCGTCCAGCTTCAGCAGCGGGACGTCCGTGACCGTGGACTCCTCGGTCTCCGGCGTGGGCAGTTCACTGCCGACCATCAGTTCGGCGAGCTGCTTGGTGGTGGTGCCGGCCGGCTCGACCGTGCCGACGGTGGTGCCGCGGCGGATGACGGTGATCTCGTCGGCCACGGACAGGACTTCGCCCAGCTTGTGGGAGATGAAGATGACCGTGAGGCCCTCGGCCTTCATCCCGCGCAGGTTGTCGAAGAGGGCGTCGACCTCCTGCGGCACGAGGACGGCGGTGGGCTCGTCGAGGATGAGGGTCTTGGCGCCGCGGTAGAGGACCTTGAGGATCTCCACCCGCTGGCGGTCGGCGACGCCGAGCTCCTCCAGCAGGACGTCCGGGCGGACGTTCAGGCCGTACGCGTCGGAGACCTCCTTGATCTTCGCGCGGGCCTTGCCGCCGATGCCGTACAGCTTCTCCGCGCCGAGGACGACGTTCTCGAGGACGGTGAGGTTGTCGGCGAGCATGAAGTGCTGGTGCACCATGCCGATGCCGCGGGCGATGGCGTCGGCGGGGTTGTGGAAGGTGACCGTCTCGCCGTTCACCGTGATGGTGCCCTCGTCCGGCTGCTGCATGCCGTAGAGGATCTTCATCAGGGTGGACTTGCCGGCGCCGTTCTCACCGCACAGGGCGTGGACGGTGCCCGTGCGGACGGTGATGTCGATGTCCTTGTTGGCGACGACGCCGGGGAATCGCTTGGTGATGCCGCGCAGTTCGACGGCAGCGGGAGGGCTGGACGCGTTGATGGCGCACTCTCCTCGGGGGAAAGGGGCTGCATAGGGGAGGGCAGGCGTCGGCGACGCTAGCGCGGCAACTCCGTGCTACACGCGTAGAGTTGACACATTGTTATGGCTCGGCGAGAGGGCTGAGGTACACCATCTCGCCGAGCCGGGGTTCCCGCGGGAACCGTCAGGTCACGTGGTGGTCTTGACCTTGATGGTGCCGTCCACGATCTTCTTCTTCGCGGCGTCCAGCTGCGTCTGGATGTCGTCGATGAAGCCACCGCTGGTGGCCAGGCCGACACCGCCCTTGGCGAGCGAGTAGATCTGGTTGCCGGTCAGCGGCTTGCCGTCCTTGACCGACTTGATGAAGTCGTAGACGCCGACGTCGACGTTCTTGACCATCGAGGTGAGGATCGAGTTCTTGTACTTGCTCAGACCCGCGATGTTGTACTGGTCCGAGTCCACGCCGATGGCCCAGGCGCCCTTGACGCCGGAGATGGCCTCGATCGCGCCGTTGCCGGAGGAGCCGGCCGCGGAGTAGATCACGTCGGCGCCGCCGTCGAGCATGCCGGACGCGGCCTCCTTGCCCTTGTCGGGGCTGGCGAAACCGGAGAAGTCCGAGCCGTGGGTCAGGTACTGGACGTCGACCTTGACCGCGGGCTTGGTGTCCTTGACGCCCTGGGCGTAGCCCGCCTCGAACTTCTTGATCAGCGGGGTGTCGACACCACCGATGAAGCCGACGTGGTTCTTCTTGGTCTTCAGCGCCGCGGCGACACCGGCCAGGTAGGAACCCTGCTCCTCGGTGAAGGTGATGCTGTCGACGTTCTTGGCGGTCGCGACCGCGTCGATGAGGCCGAAGTTGACCTTCGGGTACTTGGCGGCGACCTTGTCGACCGAGGTGGCGTAGGAGAAGCCGACGGCGACGATCGGGTTGTAGCCGGCGTCCGCCAGGTCGGTCAGGCGCTGCTCACGGTCGGCCTCGGTGTCGGAGCTCTTGGCGGTCAGCTCCTTGATGGAGCCGCCGAACTCCTTCTCGGCCTTGTCGGCACCGCGCGCGGCGGAGTCGTTGAAGGAGCGGTCGCCGCGGCCGCCGACGTCGTAGGCGAGGCCGATCTTGATGCCGCCCTTGCCGCTGCTCGCGGAGGCGGACGACGAGCTGTCGTCTTCGGAGGACGTGCTGCCACAGGCTGTGGCAGTCAGTGCGAGAGCTGCGGTTGCGATACACGCAGCGGAAAGCTTGGCTACCCGGCGCACGGGAGGCTCCTTCACCTGACCTGAGCGCCTTGTCGGCGCTTCATGTGAGCACCATGCCAGTGCCCGGGCCTGGACGCCCCTGCGGCGTCGGCTTCGCGGCATCGTAACGCGCGTAGATGTCGGAAACAGACCTCTTCCGAAGCCGTTATCGATTCGAGGCAAACACCGTCTGAACTGAGGCTCTACAGACCTCGCACACCGGGATTTCGATGTGCGCACGATTGGCTTACGAGCATGTTGCGCCGGTCGGCGGAACGGCCCCCGTGGGGGCCGTCCGTCACGCTCGGATCACTGTGCGGCGTCCAGCAGGGCCGCGGCCGTGAACAGCTCCACACCTACGGTGATCGCGGACTCGTCGGCGTCGAAGTCGCCCTGGTGAAGGTCGCGCACGGTCCGCTCCCCCGGAGTGCGCACTCCGAGCCGTGCCATGGCGCCGGGCACGTGCTCCAGGTACCAGGAGAAGTCCTCGCCGCCGAGGCTCTGCTCGGTGCTCTCCACCGAGTCGGCACCGCGCCGGGCGGTCATGGCCTCGAGGATCAGCCCGGTGACGTCCTTGTCGTTGACGACGGGCGGGACACCGCGGACGTAGTTGATCTCGGACTTGGCCCCGTACAGATTGGCGACCTCGTCGATCGCGGCGACGACGATGTCCGGGGCCTGCCGCCAGGTGTCGAGGTCCAGGCAGCGCACGGTCCCGGAGAGCTCGGCGTGCTGCGGGATGACGTTGGGGGCGTGCCCCGACTCGATCCGTCCCCAGGTCACGGCGAGCCCGGCGCGGGTGTCGATCCGCCGGCCGACGACCGCGGGCACGTCGGTGACGACGCGGGCGGCGGCGGTGACGAGGTCGGTCGTCAGATGGGGCCGGGCGGTGTGCCCGCCAGGTCCGTCGAGGGAGATCTCCAGCCGGTCGCAGGCAGAGGTGATCGCACCGGCCTTGAGCCCGATCCTCCCGGCGTCGACCCTCGGGTCGCAGTGCACGGCGAGGATCTTGCCCACGCCTTCCAGCACCCCGCACTCGATGGCGTCGGCGGCACCGCCGGGCAGCACCTCCTCGGCGGGCTGGAACACCAGCCGCACGGGCCGCGGCAGCAGTCCCCTCTTCTCCAGGTCGGCGAGGACGAGCCCCGCGCCCAGCACCACGGTCGTGTGGACGTCGTGCCCGCAGGCGTGCGCCCGGTCGGGCACGGTCGACCGGTACGAGCACTCGGTCTTCATGTCCGGGATGGGCAGGCCGTCGATGTCGGCGCGCAGGGCGAGCATGGGCCGCTCGCCGTCCCACTCCCCGATGTCACAGACGAGGCCGGTTCCCACGGCGAGCACGCGGGGCTTCAGCCCGGCCTTCTCCAGCCGCTCCTTGATCGCCGCGGTGGTACGGAACTCCTGGTTGCCGAGCTCCGGGTGCATGTGCAGGTCACGCCGGAACAGCACGAGTTCGGCGTGCAGTTCCTCGCTCAGCACACCGGGAAGCGCGGCTTCCCCGGGAAGATCGACCTCGGACTCTGGTGACATCAGTTGCTTCACCCTCTTAAGCGTAGGACGCGGGAGTGGCCGACCGACCCTCGATCAACAAAAGTTCAACCCCTCAGAGGAAGAAATTCTGGCCGCTCGACGCATGGGGGTGGATGGAGATGGGTAGGAACCCCGTTTCTCCACGCATACCATGCCTCTGCCCCCACATGCCGATCTGTTCACCTTTCGGAACTCCCCGAAGGCGGAACGGCAGCGGAACGGGGCCGGAGTCCCGGAATCATCACCACCGCGCGACGATTGCGCCACGCAGCGCGATCGACCGCCGCGAGCTGGGAATCCTCCCCCGCATGAACGCATGCGGATGTGGCGAGGACCAGATTCCCTGGATGCTGACGAAATTCGGCTTCCTGGGCTCGGCGGCACTGATCCTGGGAACACTGATCATCATGATCGCGGCGGGCTGGCTGCTGTCGGCCCTGGTCTGGGTGGTCCGGCGGCGCCACGCGCCGTCTCCGGCCGACGAATCCTCGGGGAGCCCTCTGGAGGGGTTCACCTGGACGGATGAACGTTCCTAGGCTGCGGCCAGCTCGCACCACACGTACTTTCCCCGGTTGCCGTGCCTGGACAAGGGCTGCCACCCCCACAGATCGGCACAGGCCCGCACCAGCGCCAGCCCCCTGCCCTCCTCGGAGCACGACTCGAACTCCCCCGGCGGTCCGGGAGGTTCGGGATCCGCATCCCACGCCCCGATCCGCAACACGCCTGCCGCGTAACGCACCCTGAGGGCGGCCGGCCCCTTGGTGTGCCGTACAGCATTGGAGACCAGCTCAGCCGCGAGGAGCTCGGCGGTGTCGACCAGGGTGATCAGGCCGTGCATCGTCAGGATCAGCCGAAGGGTGCGGCGGCAGACGGTGACGGCTCGGGGGTCGTTGGGGATGTGGAGGGTGTACTCCCACGGGGCAGTTTCGGGCATGGGGCAACTCCGTTGCAGTGGTGGGGGGTGCGCGGCGGGCGGTGGCAGTGTCGCGGCCGCCATGGCAGGGCGGGGCGGTGCGCTTCCGGGGGGCCGGTGATTCCGCAGGGTGTGCGTCGCATCACTGACGGTACGGATTACCGTTTAGGTTTTGCAAGTCGATCCCGTAATCTGACTCCGAACGAGTCGCGCCCGCAGGCGCGTTGGGAGGAGCACGGGATGGTCTTGCGGCGCGAGGCAACGGCACGTCAACTACGTCTTGCGGTTGAGGTACGCAGGCTCCGCGAAGCGGCCGGACTAACGACCCGCCAGGCCGCGGAGCTGCTGGGAGTGAGCTCCGCGCAGATCAGCCAGATCGAGGCAGGTCTCACAGGGCTGAGCGAGAAGCGCTTGCGCCGAATCGCCGCCAACTACACCTGTGCGGACAACGAGTTGATCGAGGCCTTGGTGACCATGGCTACCGACCGGACCCAGGGCTGGTGGGAGGAGTACCGGGGCAGCCTTCCCGCCGCCTATCTGGATCTCGCCGAGCTGGACCACCACGCGACCTTCCGCCATGACGTGGCCGTCATGCACGTGCCGGGGCTCTTCCAGACGGAGGACTACGCCCGGGCCCTCTTCGCCTACATGAACCCCGAGTTCCCGGACGACGAGGTGGAACTGCGTGTGGCTCACCGAATGCGGCGAAAGGTCGTTATCGAAGGCCCCACTCCCATCCCGTACGAGACGGTGATCCACGAAGCGGCCCTACGTATCAAGGTGGCCGGACGCCCCACGATGCGAGCCCAGTTGACCCGCGTCCTCGAAATGTCCGAGGCCGACCACGTGACGGTCCGGGTCATCCCCTTCGCCCTGGACGATTTCGCTGGAGCCGGAAGCACACTGGTGCACCTGGGAGGAGCGGTCCCCCGGCTGGACACCGTGGTCCGCGACGCTCCGAACGGAACGGCCTTCCAGCACTCCGAGGCCCAACTGCAGCACTTCCGGGAGCTCTTCCGTAGGGTGAAGGAGGGGTCACTCCCTCCGGAACAGTCGCGTGACCTCATCCGCCAGTTGGCCAAGGAACTGTGAGGACCGCCATGACCTCCCCTACCCGTTGGAAGAAGTCGTCCTTCTCGGGTGGAGGTGAGGGCAACGACTGCGTGGAGATAGCGGAGCTGCATTCCCACATAGCCGTACGCGACTCCAAGGTCCCCACCAGGGCCGCCCTCACCTTCCCGCCCGGGGCCTTCACCGCCTTCCTGGAAGCCCTGAAGGCACCGCACTCGAACGTCGCCAACTCCCGTCGGTAGACGGGCCAGTGGCCTCCGAGGAAACTCCAGGAGGCGCACTGACCCGTTCCGCACGGTGAGCCCAGCGGCCCGGCTAGGGTGCAGCGCGTGAACGCCGACTTCATACAGGCCACCCGAACCTCGTACGACACGATCGCCGACGCCTACACCGAGCAGTTCTCGGACTGGTCCGGCATTCCGCTGCTGGACAGAGTCCAGATCAACGGCTTCGCGGAGCTGGTGAAGGAACAGGGAACCGGCCCGGTCGCCGACGTGGGCAGCGGCCCCGGCCATGTCACCGCCCAGCTTGCCGCGCTCGGGCTCCAGGTCTTCGGCGTGGACGTCTCACCGAGGATGGTGGAACTGGCCCGCCGGGCCCATCCCGCCCTGCGCTTCCACGTGGGTTCGATGACGTCGCTGGACCTGCCGGCCGAGACCCTGAACGGGATCACGGCCCTCTACTCGATCATCCACGTCCCCGACGAGCACCTCCCGAAGGCGTTCGCCGAGTTCCACCGCGTCCTGAAGCCGGGCGCCCACGCCTTGATCGGCTTCCAGTACGAGCCCGGCGGCGGCCACATGCACCTCGATGAACGCTTCGGCCACAAGATCTCCCTCGACTACCACTGGCGCACCCCGGACGAGGTGGCCGAGCGCCTGGCTGAGGCGGGCCTCGATGTGATCGTCCGGGTACTGCGGGAGCCGCTGGACGAGGAGAAGCTGCCCCGCGCCTACCTCGTGGTGAGGAAACCGGCGTAGGAGAGCGTCGCCCTGCCCGTCGCCGCTCGACCTGATAGGTAGCGGGGACCTAAGTAAGATTCAATCTACGTAAGAATGGATCTACCTTTGTCGCCGGAAGTCGTTGCGTGGAGTTCCAGAGGCAAGACTGGAACCAGGCCCTGCGCTCGCTGAGTCTCGCGGTCGCCGATGGCTCACCCAGCATCGCGGTGATCGGCAAGCTGCCCTGGCCGGTCGGGCAGGATCAGGAGTTCGAGGGGCACTCCAGACCGTCTGGGGCCGTCATCTGTCTTCCAAGCCGGTGTCTCTCCTGCTCGTCGGCAGCGATGTGTCGGTGATGGCGGCGTTGCAGTCGTACGGGCGGCTGTTCTTCGACCGGACTGCGAAGATGACGTCCAACTGCTGAACCTGGCCGATGTACAGACCATGACCGACCAACCTCATCGGCGCAGACCTGCGAGCCGGTGCCCGGCAGGTGCACTTCGTCGGGTCAGTCGGCTCGAGAGCCAGTCCTAAGGAAGTCGCCCAGACGCCTGTAGTGCGGACTTCGAGATACTGAACAGTAAGGTGAGCTGCCGCAGCGTCAGGTTGGTGCGCCAGTAAGCGGTGACGAGCAATACCCGGTCTTCCAGCGGTAGCGACCATGGACGTCCGGCCGCAGCACTTCAGCTCCCTCGCGGCGCAGCATCGTGATCCGCTTGCGGAAAGCGCGCGGGTCCAGCACGGTGAACGGGGCTATCCAAGACGGCTCCGACGCCGTGATCACTGCAGCCACATCAAGATCGTCCCACCATCCCGGAGCCCGAACTTACGGAGATCCCTTCGCCGGAATTTCACTGGGCGGTCTCGTCATCAGCCGATACCGTGCGACGCAGAACTAGGGGGTGATGAGCTGGTGCGCCCAGTGCTGTTGGTGGATGTCGACGGACCGCTCAATCCGTATGCCGCGAAGCCGCACCGCCGGCCCGAGGGCTATCGGACGCACCGCCTCCTGACGCCTCGTTGGGAGACCGCCGAGCGGCGCCGACTGGCCGAGTGGGGGCTGCCGAACAAGCCCGTGAAGCCGCTACGGGTCTGGCTCAACCCGAATCACGGCCCGGCGCTTGATGCCCTTCCCTTCGACCTGGTGTGGGCGACCACTTGGGAGGAAGAAGCCAACGCTTTCATCGCGCCAGTCCTGGGACTGCCTGAGCTGCCCTTCATTCCCTGGCCCTCGCCGCGGGCTCAGCCCGGCGACGGTGTGTTCTGGAAGACGCCTGAGATCGTCGCGTGGGCGAAAGGCCGGGCGTTCGCCTGGATCGACGACGAGATCACAGGGGCCGATTGTGCCTGGGTGAAGGAACACCACGCCGGACCCGCCCTACTGCGCCGGATCGACCCCCGACACGGCCTCGCCATCGATGACTTCGCCGCGCTGACGGCATGGGCGACCGGCCTGAGCTGACTTCACCGCCGCTCGATAAGCGCCCGTGACGCCGTTCCATACGCACATTGAGCCTTTCCCGGAAACCGGTCGTCGCCCTCGGTGATCGCCGTGTTGTGCCCTCGTACTTCTCCAACTCGAGTACGACCGAACCGTCTGAACGATCACGCAACGTCAAGATCCATTATCAGGAAGGGATCGCTGCCCCTGCCCAGGGCTCACCGCTCACCCGTTTTCCTGCTCTGACACTTTGTATCCCGCTAACCTGAGGTACAGGGGGTTCGGCGTACACCCGTGGCACCCCCGGCCGATGTGCGGGTGTCGGGGGAGAGGTCGAAAAGCCATGGGTGGGGCTGAATCCTGGGACGAGGCACGGGCGGCGGCCAAGCGCAAACTGGAGAAATCGGGCCACGCGCAACAGCAGCCGGTGTTCCTCGTCTGCGGGCAGACAGGCGCGGGAAAGACCACCACGATCAACTACCTGTTCGGGCAACGGGTTGGAGCGGTTGGCCAGTTCACGCGGGGCACGACGAAGGACGAGCCCTACGTCTGGGAAGCCGGTGGCGAGCACGTCCACGTCATCGACCTCCCCGGCTTCGGGGACACGGCCGCGAACGACCAGGCATACCGGGAGATGTACCGCAAGCACGTCCCACGGGCGAACGGCTTCATCGTCGTGGCGACACCGCCGCGTCCCGGATCCGGACCCACGCAGAAGACGGTGCGGACGTTGCTGGACTTCGGCGCCGAACCCAGCCAGATCGTCTTCGGCTACAACCGGCTGTCCATGCTCAACACGGAGGACGGCGACGGCGAGCCCGTCCGGATTGCCGGCCTCCAGGGGCCACAGACCCAGGCAGAGAAGGACGTCATCGAGAAGGGGCGCCGGCAATTCTTCGAGGACGTCCGCACCATGGGCGGGCGACGCCATGGTTCCCGGGCGCGCCAGTTCCACTTGGAACAGTTCATTCCCTACGACGCCAAGTCCGGTTGGAACGTCTTCGAGATCCTCTGGGAACTGGTGAACTCCCTGCCGCATTCCCTGATCGTCGAGATGGACGCCCTCATAGACGCGTCGATGGCCGACTTCAACGAGCTGGTCGGCCGACGGATCCGCGATCGCAGAGAGGCACTGGAGCGGCGGGAGCAGGAGATCCGCATCCGGATGGACCGGGCGCAGCTCGCCGCCGTGCGTCCAGGAAATCGCTCCGGGCGCAAGAAGAAGGCGACTGGAACCAAACCGAAGCCCCCCGCGGCCCCCGACACCGATCAGCGACCCTCGCCTGCCCCCGCAGCGGCCGCCGGTCAGCGGCTGGCGGAGTCCCGCAAGGTGGTGGCGGCGGGCCAGGCGGAACTGGCGGACATCGCACGCCAGAAGGCGGCACTGGTCGGCGAGGCCGCCGCGGCCAGCCAGGTGGCGACCCAGTCGGGGAAGGTCCGCACAGGTCTGTGGGAAAGGGCGAAGTCCGCCGTAGGAAGGGTCCTCGTCGACGTGATCAGCGCGGGCATCGTGGCAATCGTGAGGAACTTCTGGTAGGCGGAAGCCGGTGAGCCTTACCTCCTGGCGGTCTTCAGTTACTGGTTGACGCTCTCCTCGACTCACCGCGACTTGGTGGCCATGCCGTACGGCTCCCGCTCGTCGTCGTTGGGTGTCTCCGACCCATTGACCCCTTACCCGTAATCAATTACGACGTTGCGTGATTGATCAGATGGTGCGGTCGTACTCGAGTTGGAGAGGGACGAGGGCTGCGGCGGCGATCCTCGTGATGCGGCTGGGGTCGAGGCTGACCTTGCGCAGGGCCTTGAAGGTCGTCTTGAGCAGGGAATTGGCGCGCTCACAGACGCCGTGGATGCCGCGGATGACCTTGTTGTAGGCCTGCTGGGCCTCGGTCAGGTCGCCTCCGGCGTGCCTCTTGTGTGGGTGGCGGAAGCCGTCGCCGGCGTTTTCGTAGCCGAGCCGTCACCGTTTCGCCGTGCGGCTACCAGCCGAAATTTTGACGTGCGATGCAAGCCGGCACAGCGAACCAATTCATTCCCCTCAGCCGTCAAGCAAATCGATGACATATTCCTGCAGCTGAGGTGAGAGTTTCTCCAGTTGAATCTCCCGAAGTTGCTCGACATGATCGAGCGTGACGTGACCTGTAGAAGTCAAATCAATGATCGCGTGCAGTTCAGCCTCCAGGGTGGAGTGATCCGCCTCAAGGGAAGCAATCGAAGACAATAGCGTGCCCAATGTCGAGACCTGGGCAGGCGAATAAGAGTTCAGCTGATCCGCGACCGCATCCGCCGCGCGTTCTCGCACAGCAGCTTCAGAATCAAGAATCTCACGAACCATACTGACGAACTCGCGGGATTGCATGCGCATGACCCCATTCAGTTAATACGGGAGCGGGTACTGACTCGGCCAGGGAATGTGCGTATTATTTGCCGCGTTGGAGTTATAGCTCGGACTCCTCGGGTTGTGCACTTTGCGATGATAGAGGTTTCCCGCCTCGTCCTGATACTTGCCGCCGATCGAGATACGGTAAACATCGCCGTTTGCCGCGTTCGACCCCGCCGGAGCAGTTCCGTCCTTATCATGTACCCGAAGACGAACTGTATTTTCCGTCTCCGAGTCTGTCCATTTATATTCAACCCCTTTTTGTGCGCCACCATTGGGATCCGGCGTGAGATCACGCATCTGGGCATCAGAAGGAACGACATCGAGAGGATTGCGGTCCCTCAGGTCCCAGCCGCCGCCCTCAATGCGACGCGGACAGGGCACCAGCCCAAGTGGATCAGTCCAGGTGTAGGGATTGTGGACGTAGGTCGCAGGGTTGGGGGCGGGTGCGAGACCGAGAGGGTCAAGGGTCTCGGGGTCGTAGTGGCGGAAGTAGTTGTAATGCAGGCTGGTTTCGGGGTCGTAGTACTGGCCCGGGAAGCGGAGGGGGGTGTACGTGGTGCTGCCTGCTGACCAGGCTGTTGTGCCCTACAGGGTGGTGCGGGTGCGCCAGGCTATGTCGCCGGCTTCGTCGATGAGTTCGGCCGGGGTGCCGACGAGGTTGGCGACTATGGCGAAGTAGCGGGAATCGATCTCGTCCTGCGGGGCGTTGGCCGCGGTGATGCGTTCCGTCTGGGCGAGCGGGTGCAGACCCTGATGGTTTCCCGTCAACGTGACCAGGTCGGGGAGGGACAGGGACGTGCTGGTCTTTCGTGTTTACATGTGAGACGCATTGTTTCAGTTGTCCGACGCGGGGACTTCTTGCATATGATCGATGATCAAATCAAGGTCCGACAGGGCAATGCGACAGAATTCCTGATCCCGGGTGTTGATGAAGTGGACAACTTCTGCGAAAGCTGGATTCTCAAGCCCGCCCGCTTCATGCAGAATTCGGGAAGGTAGCAGAAGCCAGTTCCTCCTCGTAGTGTCGAGTTTCCACTCAACCTGAGTCGTCAATCTATTAACGGAATCTTCGATGAACTGCGAGATCTCTTCGCTGGGCGCCTTGTAACGCCAACCGATGTACGGAACCTGCAAGTAGCCGTATACGGGGTGAATTTCTGCGGGCAATGAGAACCATGCAAGCTCTCCAAACCTGCTGAGAGACTGCATGGCCTTCATGCTGCGAGTCGACATTCATGAATCCCTTCGCGCGTCACCACAAGGGACCGGAATATCCGCCATTTTGGACCACAAGTTTCTTTCCTGGATTGAGTAGACGAATTGCTCTCTCGTAATCGCCGTAAGGGATTGGATCTGATCTCATCGCCGGGTCGTACACATATCGTCCGTCTGTATAGACATCGTGATAGCGATATTCCGTCACTGTTCGACCCGCATCCTCTGGAATATTTATAACGGGATCATTCTTCAGGGTGAAGTTCACAATTTTTCCCTGCCCTCCGGCTTCGCGGAGGATGTACTCGGCGATCTCTGAACAGTCGATATTCCCGCCGATTGGCGCTGACCGCATGGCATCGATCGCCTCGCCGTCAGGAAGGAAATCAGGATTTGCATCTCTGAAGTCGAAGATCCCTCGGGCATCCTCGCTGGGAGTACAACCTGGCGCAAGTCCAAGTGAATCGGAGCGTGTCTGCGGGTTGTGGACGTAGGTGACGGGGTTGGGCGCGGGCGTGAGCCCAAGGGGGTCTTGCGTGAGGTACCGCGCCGTCTCGGGGTCGTAGTGGCGGAAGTAGTTGTAGTGAAGGCCCGTTTCTGGGTCGAAGTACTGGCCTGGGAAGCGGAGCGGCGTATAGGCGGTGCTGTTGGCCGCCCAGGCTGTGGTGCCCCACAGGGTGCTCCGGGTGCGCCAGGCGATGTCGCCGTGTTCGTCGATGAGTTCGGTCGGGGTGCCGACGAGGTCGGTGAGGATGGCGAAGAAGCGGGAGTCGATCTCGTCCTGCGGAGCGTCCGAGGACGTGATGCGCTCCGTCTGGGCGATCGGGTGCAAACCCCGGTGATCCCAGGTCAGGGTGACCGGGTGGGGCACGCCTGTGGACGTGGTGGTCTGTTCGCAGAGGGTGGTGCCGTCCCAGGTGAAGTCCACCTGTTCCAGGACCGATTCCCCGTCTCCGGCCAGGCGTTGTTTGGCGATGCGGCGGCCCAGGGGGTCGTACTGGTAGCGCCAGCGGGTGCCGTCTGGAGTCGTTACCGCAGTGAGTCGGTCCTCGGCGTCCCATGCGTAGTGCCAGGTGTCAGGCTTGCGAGACAGGCGGGTCTTCTGGCGCAGGGTGATGCGCCCGGCTTCGTCGTGTTCGTAGCGGACGTCGCCCGCGCGGTTGATACGGGTGCCGGTGTACGAGCGGTCGCCGGTCGCCTCCTGGCTCGGGTGACCGGTCGGCCAGTTCGCACGCGTCTGGTTGCCCGCCTCGTCGTAGGCGTATGTCTCCGTCCAGTCTGCCGCGTGGACATCGGTCACCCGGCCCGCCGTGTCCAGGTCGAAACGGCAGGTGCCGTTGAGGTGGTCGTCCACGGCGGTCAGGTTGCCGTCCGCCCGGTAGGTGTAGGTGCGGTGCTGGAGGCGCCTGCCGGCCGGGCCAGTGAGCTCCTGTTTCGTCAGGCGGCCCAGGGGGTCGAAGGCGTGAGCGAGAGTCACCGACTCACCTATCTGGCGGGTCAGTTCACGGCCCGCCGCGTCGTACGTGAAGTCGAAGGTGCGGCCCGATGCCACCATGCCGGTACGGCGGCCTGCCGCGTCGTATGTCCACGTACTGGTAGCGCCGGTCGGCGTGGTGCGGCCACTGCGGCGGCCCAGGGCGTCGTAGGCGTAAGCCATCTCGCGGCCGTTGACCGTCTCGGACAGCACCCGGCCCCCTTCGTCCCGCCGCAGGTTCAGGACCGCGTCGGGGCTGACCGCTTCGGCCAGACCGCCCCTCTCGTCGTACACGTATCTCGTCACCCGGCCCGCTGCGTCCTTGCGCACCACCCGGCCCAGCACGTCCCGCTCGAAGCGGATGCCCTGTCCCAAGGCGGTGGTCTTCGCTGTCAGTTGGCCCGCCGCGTCGTGCGTATAGGACACCGTGCGGTCGTCGAAGTCCGCCTCCGCGATCAGGCGTCCAGCCGGATCGTAGGCGTAACTCCACGTCAAACCCTGCGGGTTGGTGACCTGCGTCAGACGGAGTTCCGTGTCGTGGTCGAACTCGTAGCGGACACCGTCGGGACCGGTACGGGCGGCCAGCAGGTCGAAATGGGTGTACTCGTAATGGGAGACCGCGCCCGTCGCGTCCGTGTGGGTCGTGCAGTTGCCCTCGCCGTCGTACGTCCACGCTTCCCACGTGCCGTCCGCCGCTGTACGACGGGACAGGCGGCCCTCGACGGTCCATTCCAGGTGGGTGATCGCGCCGAGCGGATCCGTGATGGTGACAGGCTGGCCGAAGGCGTCCCGTTCGTAGCGGGTGACCGCGCCCAGCGGATCGGTGACCTCCACCGGCAGGCCCGCCGGGTTGCAGCGGACCCGGATGGTGTGTCCGAGGGAGTCGGTGACGGCTGCCAGGTGGCCGAGGTCGTCGTAGGAGAAACGGGTCGTGGTCCCGGCGGTGTCGGTGACGGCCGTGCAGTTGCCGAACCCGTCGAACCGCTGGGTGACGCGGGAGCCGTCAGGGCCGGATATGGCCACCGGCAGGCCCTGGTCGTTGTACGCAACGCTCGTGTAGTGGCCGTCCGGGCGGACTGCCAGCACCGTGCGGCCCGCCGCGTCATAGGCGTAACTCACCGTGCGGCCCAGCGGGTCGGTGATCGTGAGGGGGCGGTGGGCGCGGTCGTAGGTGGTGTGGGTCGTGGCACCGTCCGGGGTGGTCACCGCCACCACCTGCACGTCGCGGTTGATCTCATACAGCGTGCTGTGGCCCAGGGAGTCGACCGCAGTGACGATGCGGTGGCCGGTGGTCGGGTCGGGGGCGCCGTAGAGGTAGGTGTAGGCCAGGTGGCCCGCCTCGCCGCCCTGGGAGGTGCAGCGGTCCTCGTCGTCGTAGGCGTAGTGGTACGAGGAGTCGTTCGTGTCCGTCCAGGCCGTGATCCGGCCGACGGAGTCGTTGGTGAAGCGGGTCGGCAGGCCCGAGGACTTCGTCACCGTCGACAGGTGGCCCGGGTCGTCGTAGCCGAAGCGGACCAACTCGATGCCGTCGGCCAAGTGGAGGGCCGTGATGCGGCCGGCCTCCGTCGTGATGCGCAAGTCGTAGCCGGCCGAGTGCACGATCCCGATCGGGGCGCCCTCAGCGTCGTACTCGAACGTCAGCCACTGGCCGGAGCGGTCGATGATCTGGGAGAGCAGGGCGATGCCGTTGCCGTCGCCGCCGGGGCCCGCGAAGTCCCATACACGACCGGCCGCAGGGTCGGTGACCGTGTAGTCACCGTACTCGTCGACCGTCAGAGGGTGGCCCTCGCCCGCCAGAGGCAGGGTCGGGACGCCTGGGGCCGGGTGGGGGTAGGCCAGCAACGAGCCGTCCTCGCGGACGAAAACGACTCCCTCGGCGTCGATCTCCAGACGCTGGTCGGCCGTTGACGTCCAGCGCGGACCGAACCAGCGGCCTGCCCTGTACGACGACTCGAACTGGCGGGAGAACAGCAGGGGGAGGCGGGCGGGCAACGACATATCCGTCTGCGGCAGCGACATGCGGCCAGTAGCCATGTCGATCGGGTCACTGCCGAAGATCTTGCACCACAGCTTTCGGGCCGTGGCCCCCAGCCCTCCTTGGCGCACTCCGTCGCGGGCCACGCCTTTGGCCACGTCCTTCGCGACCGTCCCGCGCAGCGCATCCCGGGCGGCGGCCCGGCCCAGCCCGCCCGCGCCCTTCCCCCCGATCAGGTTCGAGAACAGATAGCCCGCCGAGTCGCCCGGGTCACTCGACCACCCCGTCCCCAGCAGCGACATCGGCAGCCGCTCGGGGTGGGCCGCCGTGCCGACCAGGCCCGCCAGCAGGAGTTGGGAGTTCTTCGACCAGTCGCCGGGGTGGGTGAGGTTGTAGGGGTCGAGTGGGTTGACCGTGCGGGCCAGTTTCAGCATGTCCGTGCCGCCGCGCAGCAGGCCGCCCAGGACGTGGACCGAGTTGAGCTGGGTGCCGACGAACAGGTCCGTCGCGTCGGCGCCCATGCGGTCGGTGAACTCCGGCTTCGGTGGGGCGGACGCCAGTGCGGTGGCTATCGTGCGGCGGGCATCCTCCGCCGCGTCCGTGCGCTGGCGGCGGGCATGCGTGAGGATGTCCTGCGCATCCTCGCGGCCCGCCGTGCCCGGGTCGACGAAATCGCCGGGCTTCGTCGGCTTCACACCTGGATCGCCGCCCGCCTCGGCGGTCGCGTTGTACCGCTCGGCCGCCTGGTTGTACGCCGTCGCCTTCGCGTCGTAGGCCTCCGCCGCCCTCCGGGAGGCGTCCTGCGCGCTGCGGTAGGTGTCGATCGCCAACTGCGCCTGCTGCTGCGCCCAGCGGACCATGTCCGCGTACGCGTCCAACGCGCTGGCCGCCGCCGTGCAGGCGTCCGCCGCGGTCAGCCACTGCTTGGGCTGTACGTCGAACTTCGCGCGGAACGCGTCCGCAGCCTGGCCCCGCCACTCGCCCGGGTCCAGCGAGCGCATGCCCTGGCCGACGTTCTCGAACGCGGCCGCGAACTTCCGCAGATGACCGGCCCGTTCGCGCAGCGCCCCCTCGCTGCCGTGGATCAGCTCCTTGGGGTCCTCGGTCTCGCCCAGCGCGCGCTCGGAAACCGTGCCGCCCAGGCGGTTGTTCACGCTCTCGCCGAGGTCGCGGACCTTCTCGGCCGCACCGTCCGCGCCCACGTCCGACAGCAGTCCCGCCGTCTTGTCGGTGCCCCAGTTGACCACCTCGCCGACGCCCTTGTTCAGGCTGTCGGAGGCGCTCTCCAGGCCGTCGCCGAAGTCGTCGACCAGGTCCCCGAAGCCCATCAGCCCTCACCCTGCCCGTCGGCGGCGGGCGGACCGCTCCACTGCCACTCCGTGTCCGGGTCGAGGAAGGCGTCCGGCGTCACCGTCGACGTCTCCACATCCCGCGCTGCCTGCGACCAGGCCGCCTTCACCTCGTCCTGGCCCGACGTGAAGGACTCCGCGCTGTAATCCGCGTTCGCCACCTGCGAGACCGGGTTGTCCTTCAACGTCTCCGACCAGGAACGGTTCTTCACCTCGTCCGGAGTGAGGTAGGGGTTGCCGGTGCCTGTCGTCCACACCGACTTCAGGGTGTTCGAGACGTACTGCTCCTGCTCGTGGTAGATCCCCGCCGACAGCCCCAAGCGGCCCGCGAACTCGTTCGCGTCCCCCATCAGCGAGCGCACACCCCAGCCCCAGCGGTCACAGAAGTCCGCGAAGACCTGCTGGAGGGCGTCATCTCCCGCCTCAAGACCCGTCATCGCCAAATCATCGAAGCCGCGGCCCAGGTTCGCCTCGATGTCGAAACCGAACTCCTTCAGTTCCGCCATCGCCTGGTTGATCCCGCGGGTGATCCGCCCCATCGCCTCCGGATCGACCTGGTAGCCGTCGCTCACGCCCCGGCCCCCTCGGAGTCCAGAGCCGCCGCGTCCGGCACGATCCCCGCAACCGGCGGCAGGACGAAGCCAGTTGGGCTGCCCGCGTCCACCGCGATGCCCACCGGGCCGTCGATCGCCGGGATCACCTGGTCCAGCAGTCGCGCGCCGAACACCGGCGCCCACCCGGGGACGGCCTCACCCCGAGCGGCAGCGAACCGTTCCAGCGCCGCGAGTTCCGTGAACGCGAACAACCAGCGGATACCGCCCGACTCCGCCGACAGCAAGGAACCGTCCACCACCGGAACCAGCACCTCGCCGCGCCGGAACTCCCCCACCAGCGCCCGTAGATCACCCTGGTCTGAAGCCGCCAGATCCGTCAGTCGGTCCCGCAACGCCTCGGCACTCACGTCAGCCGCCCCCGTCGTAGCCATCATCGAACGTCGCACAAGTGAACGACGATGCTAGACGATGAGGCTGAGCACTCAGCCTGTCGTCACCGCCGACAACCGGTGCACTCCCCGGGCCGTCCCCGTGACCCCCGAAAGGAATCCCTGCGCGCGCGGCGACGCCGTCTCCGTCAGCCAGTCCGGGTCGATGTCGCAGACGGAGACGCGGACCTCCGTGCCGGCCAGGGCGAGGGGCAGGGTGTGGACGACCGTCGACGGGAAGCTGAGGATCGTACGGCCGATGGGGCCCCGGCGGGCGATCAGTTCCAGGGGGAGGTCGGGGCGGACGATCTCCAGGCCCGTCTCCACGGCGAGCCGGTGGAGTTTGTCCGTGGCCTCGCGACGGTGGGCGAAGTAGCGGGTCGTGCCGTGGGTCTTGGCGAGGCCGGTCACCGCCTCCAGGTAGCGTTCGCCGTCCACCACGCCCGTCTCCACCAGCGAAGTGCCCACCATGTCGGCGCCCTTGGTGATGCGGGGCGGGCCGAAGCGGGAGCGGGTCCAGGCGAAGGTGTTGGACGAGACCGTCACCCCGGCGGGTGTCTCCTCCATCGGCATGGAGGAGAAGATCTGCACCGCGCGCCCCTCACCCGGGGTGAGGCGCTTGCGGGCCGCCGCCGAGACCGGGGCGAAGGCCAGGTCCCGGGGGCTGGGGCGGCCGCCCTTGCGGTGCCAGCGCACAAGGCGTTCCCCGCGGGCGAGTTGGGCCACGAACTCCATGGTGGCCGTGCCGTCGTCGACGACGACGAGGTCGGGTGCCCTGGTGATGGTGAGCAGCAGTTGTACGTAGCGGGAGAAGGGGTCGCCCAGGACGATCCGGTCGGCCTTGCGGAGTCTGGCCGCGAGGCCCCCGATGGTCTGGAAGGGGGCCGAGGGGCCGCCTCTGGCCTCTTCCCAGCGGACCTCGTGGCCCTCCTCGCGGGCGAGTTCCGCCATCCGGCGCAGCTGGCCGCGGGTCATGGGGTCGGTCGGGGACAGCACGACGAGGGTGAGCTCCGCGCCGGGCGCGTGGGCGTGCGCCCACTCCAGCACGTTCAGCAGCTGGACCGGGCTCTCGACGAAGGCGAGAGTGCGGTGGCCGGTGTTCCCGGCTCGGGGGCTCATCGACGTACGACCGTCCCGTCGTAAGGCGCTCATGCGGCGCGGGTGACGAACACCGGGTCCCCGGACCGACAGCGGCCAGGGACCCGGTACCTGGTGACTCAGACCGAGACCGGCTCGCCCGCGGCGGCGGCGATCTCCGCCTCGGCGACGACGCCCGAGACGCGGCGCAGCTTCTTCATGGGGCCGAGCTCGGAGTCGTAGACCTTCTTGACGCCGTCGCCGAGGGAGGCCTCGATGGTGCGGATGTCGCGGACGAGGCGCGTGAGGCCCTGGGGCTCCACCGAGGCGGCCTGGTCGGAGCCCCACATGGCGCGGTCCAGGGTGATGTGGCGCTCGACGAAGGTGGCGCCGAGGGCGACCGCGGCGAGGGTGGTCTGCAGGCCCGTCTCGTGGCCGGAGTAGCCGATCGGGACGTTCGGGTACTCGTCCTGGAGGGTGTTGATGACGCGCAGGTTGAGCTCCTCGGCCTTGGCCGGGTAGGTCGACGTGGCGTGGCAGAGCAGGATGTTCTCCGAGCCGAGGACCTCGACCGCGTGGCGGATCTGCTTCGGGGTCGACATGCCGGAGGACAGGATGATCGTGCGGCCCGTCTCGCGCAGGGCGCGCAGGAGCTCGTCGTCGGTGAGGGAGGCGGAGGCCACCTTGTGGGCGGGGACGTCGAACTTCTCCAGGAAGGCGACGGCCTCGGTGTCCCACGGGGAGGCGAACCAGGCGATGTTCCTGCTCTTGCAGTACTCGTCGATCTGGCGGTACTCGTCCTCGCCGAACTCCACGCGGTGGCGGTAGTCGATGTACGTCATCCGGCCCCAGGGGGTGTCGCGCTCGATGTCCCACTGGTCGCGCGGGGTGCAGATCTCCGGGGTGCGCTTCTGGAACTTGACGGCGTCGCAGCCGGCCTCGGCGGCCACGTCGATGAGCTTGAAGGCGTTCTCCAGCTCGCCGTTGTGGTTGATGCCGATCTCGCCGCAGATGTAGACGGGCTGGCCGGGACCGGCGATGCGCTCGGTGCCGAAGGTGCGCAGGCGGGAGTTAACAGACATGGCGGGACCGTTCCTTACTTGTTGAGGGAGTCGAGAGAGGGGCCGAGGATCCAGCTGGCGATCTCTCGGATCGCGCCGTCGCCACCGGGGACGGTGGTGACCGCACGGGCGGCGCCGCGTACCACGTCGTGGGCGCTCGCGACCGCCACGGGCCAGCCCACGAGGGCGAAGCACGGGAGGTCGTTGACGTCGTTGCCGACGTAGAGCACGCGCTCGGGCGCGATGCCCTGCTCCTCGCACCACTGCTTCAGTGCGAGGTCCTTCCGGTCGATGCCGTGCAGGACCGGGATCTTGAGTTTCCGGGCCCGGGCGGCGACGACCGGGTTCTGCTCCGTGGAGAGGGTCAGCATCTTCAGGCCGCTCTTGCGCAGGGCCGCGATGCCGAGGCCGTCTCCGCGGTGCACGGAGACGAACTCCTTTCCATCGGCGTCGATCAGCACCCGGTCGTCGGTCTGGGTGCCGTCGAAGTCCAGTACGACCGCGTCCACGTCGCCCAGGGACGGCAGGGCGTCGGCGCGGTCCGCGTCGAAGAGGGGGGCCAGCGCGCGGGCGCGGGCCAGGTCGTGCGGGTCGTCGATCTCCAGCACGCGCGCGGGGTCGGTGCGCACGAGTTCGGTGCGGCCGAAGAAGCGGTGCTGGTGCCTGCGGAAGCCCGGTGCGTCCATCGCGTAGGCGGCGCCGGTCTCCAGGAAGTCCTGGGGGCGGTCCTGGCGGCGGGGGCGGTAGGACTCGTCGTGGTTGACGCCGTAGCCGCCGCCGGTGGCCGCGTCGGCCGCCTCCTGGGGGGACTCGGTGTCCCGCCAGACGAAGCCGTGGAAGGGGGCCACCGTCACGGCAGTGTCGGCGCCGTTCTCGGCGATCGCGGCGGCGACCCCGTCGATGTCCTCGCGGACGATGAACGGGCTCGTGCACTGCACGAACACCACCACGTCGACGGAGGCGCCGTGCAGGGCCTCGTGGGCGTCCATGGCGTGCAGGACGGCGGCCTCCGAGGTGGCCGTGTCGCCGGCGATGGCGGCGGGCCGCAGCACGACCTCGGCGCCGGCCTCACGGGCGACGGCGGCGATCGCCTGGTCGTCGGTGGAGACCACGACGTCCGTGACCAGCCGGGAGGCCAGGCACTCGCGCACCGCCCTCGCCACCAGCGGCACTCCCCCGACGGGGGCGAGGTTCTTCGCGGGCACGCCCTTGGAGCCGCCGCGCGCGGGAATCACCGCGAGCACCCGGCGCACGGTGGCGCGTTGGTCGGCTTGCGGGTGGGGCATGAGCTGCACTCCTTGGGCTGCTTGCGAAGAGTTGCGGAGGATTGGGTCGTTCGTCGGGTGCGGCGGCGTGGGGGGCTGGTCGCGCCGTTCCCCGCGCCCCTAGGTGGGCTTTCGGGACCGTGGGTTCACAGCTCGCCCATCCGGCGGATCACCGGGGCCACCCGCTGCACGCCGTGGCGGTACGCCCCCCGGGCCGCGCGGCGGACGATCTGCCGTACCGGGCCCGGCTCCCTTTCGTGGGCGGGGGCGCCGGGCAGCGGGGTGCCGTCGAGGCCGAGGTGGTGGCGGGCGAGGATGCCCGGCAGATAGCCGGGGGCCGTCTCAGGGGTGTAGTAGGGGGCCAACTCCGGTAGGCCGTCGGGGCGTTCCAGCAGCTTCGCGATCCGCTCCCGCGCCGCGTCGAAGGCCCGCCCGTACGAGCCGTCGACGGCGACGCCCTGCCGGGCCACCCACTCCTCGTCGGGCACGGGAATGTGCCCCTCGTCGAGCTGGTCCCAGGAGGCGAGGCAGCCGGAGCCCACGAAGTGGTGGTTGCCCAGGACTTCGCGCACACCCAGGTCGGTCAGGACGACCGTCGGGATCCGGCGGTGCAGCGACTCCAGCGCGGCCGTCGAGCTGATCGTGACCAGCAGGTCGGTGCGGTCGAGGACGTCGCCCATGTTGCCGTACACCAGGCGGAAGTTGGCCGGCGGGTCGAGCCGCTGGATCAGCTTCTGGTACGGCAACTCCTCGATGTGGGTGGTGTGTTCGCCGGGCCTGGAGCGCAGCTTCAGCAGCACCTCGCGCCCGGGGTGCAGCCGGGCGTGCCGGACGAGCCGCTCCAGCAGGTACACCCGGTCCCTGCGGTTGTCCGGCACCGAGGGCTGCACCGCGAACACCACGGTGTACGGGTCGTGTTCGCCTTCGTAGGCCGCTCCGCCGAGGAAGGGCAGTGCCACCTCGGTCACGGCCGAGGCGTCCGCGCCCACCCCCTCGTACACCGCGCGGAAACGCTCGGCGTCCTGGCGGGAGTTGGCGAGGACCAGGTCGGCTCCGTGCCGCAGGAGCAGACCGTCGGCGAGCTTCTCGTAGACGACGCCGACGTAGCCGGTGACGACGACGGGGCGCTTTTCGAGGTCCTTCCAGACGCGCGCCAGCCCGTGCAGCATGGCCTGGACACCGCCGCCGACCAGGGCCAGGACGACGATGTCGTACGACGCCTCGGCCATGGCGCGCAGGAACTCGACGGCGGTGACCTCCCGCAGTGAGTCCGCGCGCACCCCGACCTCTTCGAGCTGGCGTGCGGTGGGCGTGGCCCGGCCGCGCAGCAGGAATCCGTCCAGCGCGAGGCCGACTTGCGCCCCGCCTCGCGGTCCGGTTTCCATGGACGGACCCGGAGCGATGCGGTCGGCGGTCAGCGCACCCCATTTCCAGCGGGTGTCGGAGTCCGCGAGGACGGCGATTCGGAGGGACTTCGGTGTACTTGGCGGCACGGAGAAGACGCTAGGAAGCAATTTCTAGGTGCGGCCCAACCGCGAATCAACGAAAAGTTAACAACACACCACCGAGAGCCGAACTGGCCCGTCGAGAACCGGGAAGTACACGGGATGCACCGTTCCGACACATCGAGTTCACCCGCAGTCCCCTTGCCGGAAAGTTTCGCTGCCGGACCGCCTTCTAGCGTTTCGCAGGTGCCTAAGCTCTCCGTCATCGTGCCGTTCTACAACGTGCAGCAATACGCCCCGGACACCCTCCGAAGTCTTCGCCTGAATGCGCGGCGAGATTTCGAGTTCGTGCTGGTGAACGACAAATCCAGGGACGAAACTCCGGCCATTCTCGACCGTGCGGCCGAGGAGCTCTCGGACGTCGCCCAGGTGCGGGTCATCCACCACGAGACGAACGGGGGGCTCGCCACCGCGCGCAACACCGGCCTGGACGCGGCGCGGGGCGAGTACCTGACGTTCCTGGACGGCGACGACTGGCTCGCGCCGGGCTACCTGACGGAACTGGTCGCCGCCATCGAGGGGTTGGGGTGTGACTTCGTGCGCACCGACCATGTGCAGACCGTCGCGCGCGCCCGCACCGTGCACCGGGTGCCGATCGGGCGGCGGAACGAGGTGCTGAACCCGCGGGAGGCGATCCTGCCCGCCGACCGCACCACCTCCGTGGACTACGCGTACGCGTGGGCCGGCGCCTACCACCGCCGGCTCCTCGACAGGGGCCTGCTGCACTTCACCGACGGGCTGCGCACGGCCGAGGACCGGCCGTGGATCTGGAAGCTGCACCGCGAGGCCGAGTCGTTCGCCGTGGTGAGTCTGCTGGGCGTGTTCTACCGGCGCGGGGTGGCCTCCTCCCTCACCCAGATCGGCGACGCCCGCCAGCTCGACTTCATCCGCGCCTTCGACCAGGTCATCGAGGAGACGGCCGCGGACCCGGACGCGGACCGGCTGCTGCCCAAGGCGGTCCGCACCTACTGCGCGATCATGGCCCACCATCTCTCCGACGAGTCCAAGTGGGAGCCGTCCGTGGCCAGGCAGCTGCGGGCGATGAGCGCGGCGGCCATCAGGCGGATGCCGCAGGACGCGCTCGGGGACGTACTCGACACCATGGACCTGCGCCGCTCCGCCGCACTGCGGCGGCTGCGGCGGCGGGCCACCTCTGCTAAGGCGGCCGCGTGATGTCCCCCCGTACCCCCCACACCACGCAGATCTTCTGCGCCTCCACGCTGTACGGCGCGGTCACGCTGGCCGCCGCGATCGACTCGGACCTCTTCGAGGAGGCCGAGCGCCGGGTGCTGCTGGTGTTCAACAACACCGCGACGCCTGAGACTTCGGTGCCCCTGGACGCGATGCCGGGCTTCGGGCCGCTGCGCGACCACTTCGACGAGGTGCTGTCCTGGAACGAGGCCATCCGCCCCTTCCACCCGGGCTCCTGGGCGCCCCGCCCGGACGACGTCCCCCTCTTCGAGCGCTATCTGCGCCTGCTGTGGGGCCTCGGCGAGGACCGGATCGAACTGGTCATGGAGTCCATCCAGGTCGCCCCCGCCCTCACCGTCGCCCAGATCTTCACCGGCGCCCCCATCGACGTATACGCCGACGGCCTGATGAGTTACGGCCCCACCCGCAACAAGCTCGACCCGCTGGTCGGCACGCGAGTGCGGCGACTGCTCCACCTGGACCTGATCGCGGGCCTCACCCCGCTGCTGCTGACCGAGTTCGACGTGCCGCCGGTCGTGGTGCCGACGTCCGCCTTCCTGAAGGCGATGGGTGAACTCACCGCGGCCGTCGAGGAGTTGCCGCAACTTCCGGACAACGCGGCGCTGCTGCTCGGCCAGTACCTCTCCGCGCTGGACATCCTCTCCCCGGATGAGGAGGAGGACCTGCATGTACGGATGCTGAAGGGTGCGGTGGCCAAGGGGCACCGTTCGGTCGTCTTCAAGCCGCATCCCAGCGCACCGGCCCGCTTCAGCCGCGCCCTGGAGTCCGAGGCGGAGACGCTCGGCGTGGACCTCACGGTCCTGGACACGCCCGTGCTCGCCGAGGTGCTGTTCGAGAAGGCCCGGCCCGCCCTGGTCGTGGGCTGCTTCTCCACCGCGCTGTTCACGGCCTCCGCGCTCTACGACCTGCCGGCCGCCCGCATCGGCACCGACCTGCTGCTGCAGCGGCTGACGCCCTACCAGAACAGCAACCGGGTCCCGGTCGTGCTGGCCGATGCGGTACTGCCGGACCTGGAGGGCCGGGCCGGCGAGGAGGCGGTGCCCGCGGACACGCTCAACGCCCTGGTCGCGGCGTTGAGTTTCACGCTCCAGCCGCAGATCCACCCGTCGCTGCGCCCGGCCGCGGAACGCTATCTCTCCCAGCACTTCGGCCCGCGCACCCGGCGTTACTTCAGGAAGAAGCGCCTGACCTCGCTCGGTCTGCCCGGCGGTATCCCTCAGCGGCTGGGCTTCCTGCCGCGCAATGCCACCGCGCGCCGGATGGTGCGCAGGGCGCGGGCTCTGAAAAAGGCCGTGAAGCGCTGAGCGAAACGTTGGGTGAACCGCGGGAGAACCGCGCGCGACCCTTCGAGAAAGGGCCAGGTCATGAGCGTATGACCTGGCCCTTTCGGTGTTCACGGACCCTGTGACAAGCCCACACGGCGCCCCTACGATCGCGGAATGCGTATCCCCCAGCTCGAAGACGCCAACGCCCGCATGCTGGCGCACGCACCATCGGTCCGGCCGGTCGCCACCGGCGACATCATCCGAATACACCGGAAGAAGTTCCCTTATCGCGGCTATGTGGAAATCGACTCCCCTTATTGCCCGCCTTTCGTGATGTTCTGCGTGAATGACGACGCGGTCGGTCTGGACACGCTGTGGAACGGCCGGTTCGGCTACGAGCCCGGCAGCCTCGCCACCTGGTCCCGGCTCGCGGCGAAGAGCGCGACGATCGCGGACGTCGGGGCGCACGTCGGCTACTTCTCGATGATCGCCGCCCTGGCCAACCCGAAGGCGAAGGTGCACTCCTTCGAGCCCGTGGACCAGATCCACGCCCGGCTGTCGGTGAACGTCCGGTCCAACGGCGCCCAGAACGTCAGGCTCCACCAGGCGGGCGTGTCCGGCGAGGCGGGCTGGGCCGAGATCAGCGTCCGCTTCGCGGGCAACCTCCTGTCCACGGGCTCGACCCTGGAGGGCGGCGCGGCCGACGCCGAACAGAAGCGGATCCGGCTGGTGTGCCTCGACGAGGTGTTCGCCGAGACCAGGCTGGACCTCATGAAGATCGACGTCGAGGGCCATGAGATGTCGGTCCTCAAGGGCGCCCGCCAGGTCCTCAAGCGCGACCGGCCGACCGTGCTGCTCGAAGCGCTGCGGGACGCGGACATGCAGATCCTCCTCGCCGAGTTCGACCCCCTCGGGTACGACTGCCACTGGATCACCGAGCACGACGGCACACTCGTCCCCTGGTACGCGCCCCGGCCGCCCAAGACGCGGAACCTGCTGTTCACACCGCACGACTGACACGCCCGCCGGGGGGCGGAAGGGAAGCGAAAGGGGGCGGACGGCTCCCGGCCACGGCCAGTTCGGCGGACGTTCACAGACCTTCCATAGCTTCTCCCAATGCCCCAGCAGGACGTTCGACCCCGCATACCCGATGTCGTCCCGGCGCAGCCGGCACCGCCGGAACGGCAGCCCGTCCGCCGATCCCTCGTGTCGTACGTCCTCCCGGTCTACGACGAGGAAGACGGCATCACCGCGTTCCACACCGAGCTGGCCGCGGCCCTCGCCGAACGCCCCGAGTTCGACTACGAGTTGCTGTACGTCAACGACGGCTCCGGCGACGGCTCGCTGGCGATCCTCAGGGACATCGCCAAGAGCGACGAACGGGTCCGGGTCGTCGACTTCGCCCGCAACTTCGGGCACCAGATCGCCATCACCGCCGGTCTCGACCTCGCGCAGGGCGACGCGGTGATCGTGATGGACACCGACCTCCAGGACCCGCCACGGGTCAGCCTGGAGCTGGTCGACGCCTGGCGGGCGGGTGCCGAGATCGTGCACGCGCGCCGGCGGTCCAGGCAGGACACCGCGTTCAAGCGGGCCACCGCCCACCTCTACTACCGGGTCCTGCGCTCCTCCACCGACGTGGACATCCCGCTGGACACCGGGGACTTCCGGCTCCTGGACCGGCGGGTCGCCAACGAGCTGCGCAAGTACCGGGAGCGCAGCCGGTTCGTGCGCGGCATCGTCGCCTCGATGGGCTACCGGCAGACCGAGGTGGCCTTCGACCGCGACGAACGGTTCGCGGGCGAGACGAAGTACCCGCTGCGCAAGATGGCCCGCCTCGCGATCGACGGCATGACCAGCTTCTCCACCGCTCCGCTCAAGATGATCACCCGGCTCGGTTTCGTGGTGCTCGCGCTGTCGCTGCTCGGCATCCTCTACGCGCTCGCGATGAAGTTCTTCCGCCCCGACATCACCGTCTCCGGCTGGACGATGATGATGTGCGTCGTGCTGTTCCTGGGCGGCACGCAGATGCTGTCGCTGGGTGTCATCGGCGCGTACATAGGGCGCATCTACAGCGAGGCACAGGGCCGTCCGCTGTATCTGGTGCGGGACGTGATCGGCGGCGAAGGTGAGCGCTGACACCACGGCGGCCGAGGCCACCGCTGCTCCCGCCCGGCGACGGCTCTCCCGGCAACTGCTCAGCTACACCCTGATCGGCGGCAGCGGGGTCGCCCTCGATCTCGGTGTCTTCCTGCTGCTGCACAACCTGGCCGGGATGGACGAGCAGTTCGCCAACGCGATCAGCACCACCCTCGGCATCGCCAACAACTTCGTGCTGAACGCGCGGTTCACCTTCGAGCGCCGCGACCGCCTCGTCGTGCGCTTCCTGCGGTTCTACGCCGTCGGCCTCACCGGCATCGTCTTCACCAACCTGCTCTTCCTCGCGTTCACCGACGGTCTGGGGATCGACGCCAACCTGATCAAGGCGGGTTCGCTGCCGCTGGTCCTGGCGCTCCAGTTCGTGCTCAACAGAAAGTGGAGCTTCGCATGAACCTCGGCATCATCGGCGCGGGGGCCACCGGCCTCACGGCCGCCTGGGACGCCGTACGCGCAGGCCATCAGGTCACCGTCCTGGAGGCGGCCGACGAACTCGGTGGGCTGGCCGCGTCGTTGGACGTGGGCGGGGTTCCGCTGGAGCGCTACTACCACCACATCTTCCGCAGCGACAAGGCGATGATCGCGCTCATCGAGGAGCTGGGGCTGGGTGACGCCCTGCGCTTCCACAAGCCGACCACCGGTATCTACCGGGGCGGGAAGCTGATCGACTTCACCACGCCGTTCGACATGCTGCGCTACCCGGAGTTCGGCCCGGTGGACGCCGTGCGCTTCGCCGGTTCGTCGGCGGTGCTGAAGGCGGTCCGCAAGGGCGACCGCTTCAACGACCTCACCGCGCTGTCCTGGCTGCGCAGGTGGGCCGGCAGGAAGGCCACCGCCTCGATCTGGGAGCCGCTGCTGCGCGGCAAGTTCGGGGAGCGTGCCGAACAGGTGTCGATGGCTTGGCTGTGGGCGCGGATCCACTGCCGGACTTTCGAACTCGGCTATGTGGACGGCGGGTTCGAGCGAGTGTACGCGGCGCTCAGGGACGGGATCGAGGAGCACGGCGGCAAGGTCGAGTTCGGCAAGGCGGTGGAGTCGATCCGGCAGGACGGCGCCGACGAGGCCGTCGTGACCTGCGCGGACGGATCGACGTACGCCTTCGACCGGCTGATCGTGACCACCCCGCAGCCCGCCTTCGCCAAGGCGGCCGGGCTGCCCGACGACAGCGCGGTGTGGAAGAACCAGTACCTGGGCGCCACCTGCTTCGTCCTGGAGCTGGACCGCAGTGCGATCCCGTACTACTGGCTCAACATCAACGAGCCGGACTTCCCGTTCCTCGCGGTGGTCGAGCACACGAAGATGATCGACCCGTCCGTGTACGGCGGCCGGCACATCCTCTACGTCGGCAACTACGTGGAGCGCGAGGACTGGCGGTTCACCACGGACCCGGGCGAGCTGCTCGACGCGTTCGTGCCGTATCTGCAGCGGATCAACCCGGCCTTCGAGAGGTCCTGGATCCAGACCTGGCACTTCTCGAAGGCCGGGTTCGCCCAGCCGGTGGTGACGCCCGAGTACCGTGCGCTGATCCCGGCCCATGAGACGCCCATGAGCCGGGTCACGCTGGCCACGATGGCGCAGATCTACCCGCAGGACCGGGGGCAGAGCTACTCGGTGGCGATGGCCCGCGAGGTCGTCGCCTCGCTCGGGCTCAACGCCTGACGCACAGCACGAGCCGCTCCCCCGTGTTCCCGGGCGGGCAGTCGTAGACCGCGGTGATCCGGCGCCACAGTTCCGGGTCGACGTGGCCCGGCTGGAACCAGGGCCGCTCCAGCACGGCGTACGGGGCCGGGTCGTGGTCGACGCAGTCGGCGTTCTCCTTGAACGACTTCAGCTCGGCCACGTCCGGCAGGTAGCGGGTGCGCTGGAGGAACGTGGAGATCGGGTAGCGGCACCGGGCCGGGTGGTCGAGGTCGTACGCCGTCTCGCCGAAGGCCAGGTACAGCACCGGGACGCCGGGGGGCAGTTGGGAGGCGATTTTGTCGACCTGGTCCGCCGTGCGCCGCTGCTCCGCCAGGTATCCGGAGCCGGTGACGGTGACCTTGCCGTGCAGCACGAGGTGCGGGGAGCCGGGCCAGATGCTCGCGGCCAGCAGTACGAGTCCGGACAGGGCGACCAGGACGGCCGACCGGTTCTTCAGCCGCTTCTCGGCCAGGACGTCCACGGCGGCCGCGAGCAGTGCGACCAGTCCGGCCACCCAGACCTCCCACGGCTGCTGGAACCTGCCGGGCAGCTGCGCGTAGACGACGGGCAGCACGCCGTACAGCAGGGACACGGCTCCGAAGAACCACGGTGGGGACTTGCGGGCGCCGCTCACCGCGACACCCCAGACGACCGCCGCCACCACCGGCATCTGCGCGCCGTGGTAGAGGAACCAGTTGCCCTGTACGACCACGACCGCCTGCGCGGCGAGGCCGATGAGCAGCGCTATCGCGAGGAGTTCGGCGCGGCGCAGCCGGCCCCGCACCCGGGTCAGGACGAGCAGCAGTGCGCCCGGCAGGAGCAGCAGTACCGGGCTGGTGACCGCGCGGTCTGTGAGGAAGTCCACCGTGCGTTCGAGGATGAAGTGCGGGTGGATGCCGGTCCGGCCGATCGCGGACTGGTTGATCTGCGGCATGTCCTCGGTCCACTGCCACTCGTGGGTGCCCGCGAGGGCGCTCAGCCCGAACAGGGCCAGTGCGGCAGGGATGCCGACCGCGGTGATGCGTACGGCCCGGCCCCGGTCGACCGCGTAGACGAGGAGCACCCCGATCGCGGCGGTCGCGGCGGTGGAGTACTTCATCATCACCGCGAGGCCGAGCGGGAGCGCGGCGAGCAGGGCCGCGGGCCAGGGGCGTCTGGGGCCGAGGGCGGCGGCGACGGCGAACACCGTGAGGACGACGGCCGCCCACTCCGGCTGGAGGAAGTCGTTGCGGGGAGCGAGGGCCAGGGCAAGCCCGGTGGCGCCGGCCGTCACCGCCGCCTCGCGCACCGTGACCCGGCGCAGCAGTGCGACGTACAGGGCGTAGGCCGCGGCGGCGGCGAGCAGGACTCCCGCCGCGTTCATCACCGCCTCGCGCACCGCCGTACCCCCGAAGAAGGCGAGGCGGTCGAGGAGTGCGACGAACCACCGGTAGAAGAACGGGCGGTGGGTGAAGACCTCGGAGGGGGAGTAGCCGCCCGCGCGGCCGGTGCGCAGGGCGGCCAGGACGTAGTGGAGGTCGCCGGTGAGACCGCGGGTGAGCACCGTGTACACCACGGCGGCCGCGGACGGGAAGGGGGGGGGGGGGGGGGGGGATGGGGGGGGGGGGGGGGGGGGGGGGGGGGGGGGGGGGGGGGGGGGGGGGGGGGGG
>NZ_JBVIHJ010000002.1:58431-148391 GCF_055570355.1 Streptomyces sp. NPDC031225
CGCCCGCCGCCTATGCCTCTCCCCCCCCCCCCCTCCTCCCCCCCCCTCCCCCCCCTCCCCCCCCCCTCCCCCCCCCCCCCCCCCCCCCCCCCGCCGCCCACCTGAGGGGTGAGCGGCGGCCGCCGGGCGCGGTGGACCGTACGGAGGTGTCGTCGGCCAGTGTCGTCGTCATGATGTGCTCAGCCGCCCAGGAGGACCCGCAGGTCGGCTGCGTTGGCCTCGGTGACCTTCCACAGCTCCTGCTGGCGGCCGTGGACGTCGGCGACCGTCCTGTCGTGGTCGGCGAGCAGCTCCTTCGAGCGCTCCACCAGACGGGCGGCGAGGTGGCGGTCGTGGACCGAGACGCCCCACTCGGGCCGCTCGATGTCCCGCAGGAAGTACGCCATCTTCGGGTGCGAGATCAGGCTGATGATCGGGGTGCCGCAGCCGAAGGGGATCATGCCCGCGTGGCCGCGCATGCCGATGACCAGCTTGGTGCGGGCGTAGAGGTCGAGGATCTCCTTGTTCGCGAAGTCGTACATCGGGATGACGGGCATCGAGATGCCGTGCTCGCGCCGCAGGTCGAAGACGATCTTCTCGTCGTCCAGTGAGTGCGCCACGCACTGGACCTCGGCCAGCTCGCCCAGGTCCCGGACGGCCTTGGCCATCTGCGCCAGGAAGTAGTCGTAGTCGTGGCCGAAGCGCAGACCCGCGCGGTCGTAGGCGGCGTTGATCAGGATCGTGTCGTCGCGTTTGGCCGGGTCCTGCCAGCCGGGGACCAGTTGGCGGGTGACCGTCGTCGGGCAGGGCTGGAAGCGGATCTTGTCGTGCAGATGGGCCGGGACCATGGCCCGGACCTTCTCGATCGAGCCGTGGTTGCGCAGGCCGAAGAAGGAGGACTGCTCGACGAGGAGCCTGAGCGAGTCGCGGAAGCGGTTCGCCCGGTAGGACTGGCCGTCGAAGGCGTTGAAGCCCACCGCGAAGACCGCGATCGGGACGTCGATGCGCTTCAGGAGCTCGTCGGGGACGTTCCACTGCCAGGCGCTGTTGCCGTTGGGCATGGTGTCCGGGATGAACAGGCCGCCGCCGCCGATGACCATGCCCCGGCGGCGGTTGACCCGCTGGAGTGCGGCCTCGTCGAAGAGGCGGTGGGCGTGCACCGGGTGCCAGCGGCGGGAGGTGGTGTCCGGGCCGAAGGCGGAGCGGACGCTCTCCGGGAGGAGCTTGTCGCCCGCGTTGCCCTGCCGGTCCATGTAGAAGGCGACGTGCGCCAACTGGTCCTCGGGGGCGCCCAGTTCCTGCGCCGGTACGGCGGCGGCGCGCTGCGCCCACAGTCGGCTGGAGCGGTGGGTCGGGTCGACGGCCATGCCGGCCGTGGCATGCCGCAGGGCCTCGGCGTTGTCGCCGCGCACCCAGGCCATCTGGGCGAGGCGGGCGTAGGCGGTGGCGGCCCGGTTGGGGGCGGCGGCGGCCAGCAGGAGCTGGGTCTTCGCCTCGTCGTAGCGGGAGACGCTCATCAGGGCGTGGCCGAGGACCTCGTGCGGCCAGGCCTCGTCGAGCGGGATGCGGACGCTGCTCAGGATGTCGACGGCGTCCTGGTAGTCGCCGGACGCGATGTGCGCCGCGGCCACCTTGCGGGCCACCTCGACGTCCCCGGTACGCGCCACGTGCGGGGTGCCGTAGTGCACGACCAGGTCGTGGTGGAGTCCGCCGGAGGACTCCATGTACGCGGCCTGGAACTCGGCGTCGGACAGCTCGAACTCGCGCCAGCGCTCCTCGGCCCGGCTGTAGCCGCTCTCGCCGCCCTGCCACGGCTTGTGGCGGCCGGTGAAGTGCAGGATCGCGGTGTCGTCGGGGACGGGCAGGTCGCCGGACAGCCGCCGCTTGACGAAGTTGTAGCGGGCGTCGAGGCGTACGAAGTCCCCGGCCAGGACGGCGTTGAGGATGCCCTGGTCGTGCTTGTCGAGCTCGTAGTCGCCGGAGCGGCCGCACTTGTCGAGCCGTGCGCAGAACGCGTCGCTCAGGTACTCGCGCTGGATGACCAGCAGACCGGAGTTGAGCTTGTGCTGCCCGTAGAAGAACTGCGGGACGGCCGCCAACCCCTCGCGCAGCCGCAGGAGTTCACCGAGGTCGCCGAGGACGATCATGTCGGTGTCGAGCGTGATGACGGTGTCGTACTCGCGCAGCTTGAAGACGTCCAGGATGAAGTACGCCTTGCGGACCAGGTAGTTGTCCTGGTCGCCCTTCTTGTACGAGTCGTAGTGGTCGGCGTCGACCCGCTTGAGGACGATCCGCGGGTGCAGTGCGCGGATGCGGGCGATCGAGCCGGGGCGCAGGTCGTCGTAGAGGACGACGAAGTCCTCGCACACGCCCGGGTTGGACAGGGCGAGGCTGCGCAGCAGGGCGAGGAAGCCGGGCAGGTAGTTCTCGTCGACGAAGCTGGCGAAGGCTGTCTTCCGCTTGCCGGTGAGCGCGTGCGCGTCGGTCACCGGGGCCAGGGGGGCGGCGGTCCCGATCAGGGAGTTGCTGGTCATCGCAGGGATATCCTCATGTCGGTCACGTTCTGGGCCCGCTCCATGACCCACGCCTTCTCGCTGGTGTATTCGTGCACGGACGTGATGGCGAGCTTCATCGCCTCCTGGAGGCGGTAGGCGCCGCTCTCGTAGAAGTCGAAGCCGATCAGGTCGAGCGTCGGGCTCACGTCGAGGAAGTCGAGCAGCCACAGCATGTTGAAGCCGGAGGTCGGGATGCCCGACCAGACGTCGGTTCCGACCTTGCCGATGTTGCGCACGGGCCAGCGCAGCGACTCGTCGCCCAGGTAGGTCTGGGCGCCGGGCACCAGGCGGTTGCGCAGCGAGTACTTCCAGTCGCCGGAGACGCCGCCGAAGACGAGCCGGGTGGTGACCTGTTGGTCCCAGTTGAAGCCGTGCTTGTGGATCGTGGCGTGGATGTCCGTCCTGCTGCCGGTGTGCTTCGGGTCGATCCGGTACGAGTTGAAGCGGACGACGAGGTCGTACGCGTCGATCTCCGCGCCCATCGAACTCGCGCCGACGCGCCCGGAGTTGGCGATCAGGCAGATCGACTTGCCGGCGATCTGGTTGCGGAACTCACCCAGGGTGATCCACTGCACGCCGCCGACGGTGGGGTCGTCGACCGGGCCGCGCATGCGGTTGCGGCGCTGTTCGGCGTAGAGCGCGACGGCCTGGGTGAGTGCGGCGGCGTCGGTGTCCTCGGCGGAGCGCAGGTCGAGGTACTGGCTGAGCAGTTCCTGGCGCTCCTGCACGGGGGCGCTTTCGCCGGCCAGCGACAGGAGCGCTCCCACCAGGCGGGGCTCGGCCTCGGTCCAGTCGCCGACGGCGTGCGCGGCCAGGCCCTCGGCCCACACGTCGGTGGCGGGGCGGGCCGCGAACCCGCGGGCGCCGGGGACCTGGCGCGTGAGCAGGTCCAGCAGCTCGCGCTCCTTCTCCCCCGCGATGCGCAGGCCCGCGATGCGGGCGCGGACGCCGAAGCCGTCGTCGTCGGTGAGGCTCAGGTACTTCTCGTACGCCTCCAGGGCTTCGGCGTCCTCGCCGAGCGCCTCCAGGAGACGGGCGCGCAACCGCCAGCCGGCGCGGGAGTTCCTGCGCTGGGCGAGGACGGTGTCGCTGATGATCAGGGCGAGGTTCAGCTCGTCGTCGTAGCCGCACTCAAGTGCCTTGTTGGCGACGGCCAGCAGGACGTCCAGCAGCTCGGCCGGAATGCTCGCGGAGGGGCTCGACGTCCCCTTGACGGCCCGCTTCAGCAGGGCGGTGGCACCGGACGGGGCGGGCGCCGCCGGGGCGGCCGTGGCGGTCGTCCCCCACACGACGAGCAGCTTGCGCAGCTGTTCGCCGAGTTCGACGCGACGGCGGTCGACGCTGCCGACGACCTTGCCGCTGTGTGCCGCGCAGGCGCGCAGGCATTCGTCCAGCTCCCCGCCGCGCGCGCGTGCACGCCTCTTCTGGACCGTCGTCATGGCACTCCTGTTGTTTTCTTGCCAAAGCGAAGACAAGTTCATGGGTTTACTGCGACGTGGGGGGATTCTGAGCGAACTTAGGAAGCCAAAACGACATTCAGGTGAACTCACCGGGGCCAGAAGGCCAATCGTTGGTCCGACGCGTAAGACATCGACGTGATTCGGACTAACGTGCTGAGGCGCGTCCACAGCAGTGACTTAGGCTCCTCAGAGCTTGCGAAGGGGATATCCGTGACCAGCATGACCGTCCGGCCGGCACCCGGCCTGCCCCGGCGGCCGGAAGGGCCACTGCCCGCGCCGCGCACCCGGGAGACCCGGCTGCGGGCCCTGGACGGACTGCGTCTGGTGGCCGCGCTGATGGTGGCCGCTTATCACTACGGCGGCCGCGGCGGCGACATCACCCGAGCCTGGGGAAGTTCGGCGCAACACCAGTTCCCGACGCTGCACACCTATTTCTCCTACGGCTGCCTCGGCGTCCAGGTCTTCTTCGTGATCAGCGGATTCGTGATCTGCATGAGCGGCTGGGGCCGGTCCCTGCAGTCGTTCTTCGCCTCCCGTGTCTCCCGGCTGTTTCCCGCCTACTGGGCGGCCGTCCTGCTGGTCACGGCGGTGTTCGCGCTGCCCGCGGTCGCCTACGAGGCGCTGTCGCCGAGCGACGTCATGGTGAACATGACGATGCTTCAGATGCCGCTGGGCGTCGACCGGGTGCTCGGTGTCTGCTGGACGCTGTGGGCGGAGGTCCGCTTCTACGCCCTGTTCGCGCTGTGCGTGGTCCTGCCCGGGGCCTCCAGGCGCCGGGTCGTCATGTTCTGCGCGGGCTGGACGCTGGCGGCGGCGATCACCCAGACCGCGCACCAGCCGCTGCTCGACATGGTGTTCATGCCCGAGTACGCCTCCTTCTTCATCGGCGGTGTCGGCCTCTACCTCGTGCACCGCGACCGCCGGGACGTGTACGCGTGGGGCATCGTGGCGGTCAGCTTCCTGATCGGGCAGCACTACGCGGTCGCATCGCTGTGGAACGTGTCCGACCCCAACGCCTTCGCGCACCGCACCTCGCTGGGCATCGTGCTGGTGGTCGCCTTCGGCTTCGTCGCGGTCGCGGCGATCGCGCTGGGCTGGCTGGGCTGGGCGAACTGGCGCTGGCTGACGGTGGCCGGGGCGCTTACGTACCCCTTCTACCTGGTGCACGAACACCTGGGCTGGGTGGTCGTCCGCGCCCTGCACCGCGGTCTGGGGCTCCCGTCGTCGGTGACCTTCGCCCTGACGATCGCCTCGATGCTGGCGCTGGCCTGGCTCATGAACCGACTCGTCGAGAAGCCGCTGACCCCACGACTGCGCGGCGCACTGCAGCGTTGACCGGCGTCTCTTCCTGCGCTTTCCCGGCCGGGTCGACGGCTCTCTTCGCTCGGAATAGCGGAGACCTTGCCGACTCGAATCCGGCCGGGCTCATGACGCCTGGCTGAATTCCGTCAGGGATTTCCGTACCCGGTCCGCGACTCGATTTGAGCCGTACCCTCCCGGACTTCCCGCGATCACACGCCGTACCGCTGCTCGATTCCCGCCAGCACCAATGCCAGGCCTTCCTCGTAGTGCCGGTCGAAGTCCTGGAAGATCTCCGCACCCGCCGCCGCCGACAACGGGAAGTCGGCCATCATCTGCGCGCGTTCCGCCACGTCGAACCCCTCACGGCGCTCGCCCGGCAGGGGCTCCACACCCTGTTCCTCGGTGACGAAGCCCAGGGTGTAGAAGAACGACGTCGACGTGGCCCGGACTGCCTGGGCGAGGGTGAGACCGGCGGCCGTGAAGAGGCTCAGGGTCTCCTCCATCTGCTCGACGTGGACCAGGCCCGTGAAGCGTGAGCCGCTGTAGACCTTGGCGCCGTCGCGGTAGCCGAGCAGGGCGCTGCGCAGTCCGCGGTTGGACTTGAGCAGGCGTTCGCGCCAGGTGTCGGAGGGGTCGAGTTCGGCCCCGGCGATCATGCGCCGGAACATCTCCGTCGCCATCTCGTCGAGCAGTGCCTGTTTGTCCTTGAAGTGCCAGTACAGGGCAGGGGCCTTGACGTCGAGTTCCTTCGCGATGGCCCGCAGGGTGAGGCCGTCGAGGCCCACCTCGTTCAGGAGCTTCAGGGCGGTGGCGGCGACCCGGGCGCGGTCGAGGGGCGGGCGTTTCTCCGTACTCACGCTTGACAGCTTAACAGCGTTAAGGGCACTCTCGGAGCAGACGGCACTTAACAGCGTTAAGGAGACAGGGCATGGACACGGACGTACTGATCGTCGGCGCGGGCCCCACCGGCCTCGCCCTCGGCATCGACCTCGCCCGGCGAGGTGTGGACGCGCTGGTCGTGGAGAAGGCGGACCGGCTGTTCCCGGGCTCACGCGGCAAGGGGCTCCAGCCGCGCACGATGGAGGTCTTCGACGACCTGGGCGTGCTCGACGCGATCCTCGCGGTCGGCGGCGAGTACCCGGTCGGGATGATCTGGCAGGACGGTGAGCGGGTGGGCGAACACCGGATGTTCGACGCGGCCGGGGTGACGGACGACTCGCCGTACTCCACCCCGTGGATGGTGCCGCAGTGGCGCACCCAGGAGGTGCTGTACGCGCGGCTTGAGGAGCTGGGCGGGCGGGTGTCCTTCGGCCGGGAGGCCGTGGGGATCGAGCAGGCCGGCCGGGACGCCGACGGGGTGACCGTGCGCTTCGCGTCGGGCGCGGACGTCCGCGCCCGGTACGTGGTCGCCGCCGACGGCGGGCGCTCCGCCGTCCGCCGCGGTCTCGGCATCGGCATGACCGGGGAGACCGTCGACCCGAACCCGGTCCTCGTCGCCGACGCCCGCGTCACCGGCCTGGACCGGGACAACTGGCACGTCTTCCCGCCGCGCGGCGAGGGCGACGGCTACCTCGCGATCTGCCCGCTCGCCGGCACGGAGGACTTCCAGGTCGTGGCCCAGTTCCCGGAGGGCACCCCGGTGGACCTGTCCCTCGACGGCATCCGCGCCGTCGTCGCGGCCCGCTCCCACCTCACCCCCGAGTCGGTGACCGAGATCCGCTGGGCCTCCGACTTCCGGCCCCGCGCGGCCCTCGCGGACCGCTTCCGTTCCGGCCGGGTCTTCCTCGCCGGTGACGCGGCCCACGTCCACTCCCCGGCGGGCGGCCAGGGCCTGAACACCAGCGTCCAGGACGCCTACAACCTGGGCTGGAAGCTGGGCGCGGTGCTGCGGGGCGGCGCCCCGGCCGCCCTCCTGGACACCTACGAGGAGGAGCGCCGTCCCATCGCCGCGCAGATGCTCGGCATCTCGACGGGCGTGCACCGGGGAGAGGTCCGCCGGGGTGAGGCGACCCGCCAACTGGGCCTGGGCTACCGGGAGTCGTCCCTGACGGAGGAGACCCGTACGGCTCCGGACGGACTCCGCGCGGGCGACCGCGCCCCCGACGGCAAGCTGGCCGGCGTCCGCCTCTTCGACGCCTTCCGGGGCCCGCACTGGACGCTGGTGGCGGTCGGAGCCGAGGCACCGGAGCTGCCGGAGCCGGTGCGGGTGGTCACCGGTGACGAGCAACCGTCGTACGGGAAGGGACTGTTCCTGGTGCGTCCGGACGGCTATGTGGGGTGGGCGGGCGGGGACGCCGAGGCCTTGTCGGGCTACGTGGGCCGCTTCGTCTCCTAGACGCGTCCCAGCGGACGAGGTGTCGAGGTGCGTGGTGTCGTGGTGCGACGTGCGTGATGCGTGCTGTCGAGGTCAGAACGCGTCCGCCGGGACGTACGTCCCCCACACCTCGCGCAGGGCGTTGCACACCTCGCCCACCGTCGCCCGGGCCTTCAGCGCGTCCTTCATCGGGTACAGGACGTTGTCCTCGCCCTCCGCGGCCTTCTTCAGGGCGGCGAGGGCCGAGTTCACCGCCGCCCGGTCACGCTCCGCGCGGAGCTTCGTGAGGCGTTCGGCCTGCTGGGCCCCGATCGCCGGGTCGACCCGCAACGGTTCGTACGGCTCCTCCTCGTCGAGCCGGAAACGGTTGACGCCCACGACCACCCGCTCGCCGGAGTCGGTCTCCAGAGCGACGCGGTAGGCGGAGCGCTCGATCTCGTCCTTCTGGAAACCGTGCTCGATGGCGGCGACCGCGCCCCCCAGGTCCTCGATCTTCCGCATCAGCTCAAGGGCGGCGCCCTCGACGTCGTCCGTCATGCTCTCGACGACGTACGAGCCCGCGAACGGGTCCACCGTCGCCGTCACGTCGGTCTCGTGGGCGAGCACCTGCTGGGTGCGCAGGGCCAGGCGGGCCGACTTGTCCGTCGGCAGGGCGATCGCCTCGTCGAAGGAGTTGGTGTGCAGGGACTGGGTGCCGCCGAGGACCGCGGCGAGACCCTGGACGGCGACCCGGACCAGGTTGACCTCCGGCTGCTGGGCCGTCAGCTGGACGCCCGCGGTCTGCGTGTGGAAGCGCAGCATCAGGGACTTGGGGTTGCGCGCGCCGAAGTCGTCCCGCATCACCCTCGCCCAGATCCGCCTGGCCGCACGGAACTTGGCGACCTCCTCCAGAAGCATCGTACGGGCGACGAAGAAGAAGGAGAGACGGGGCGCGAAGTCGTCGACGTCCATGCCGGCCGCGACCGCCGTGCGGACGTACTCGATGCCGTCCGCCAGCGTGAACGCGATCTCCTGCGCGGGCGTGGCACCCGCCTCCGCCATGTGGTAGCCGGAGATCGAGATGGTGTTCCACTTCGGGATCTCGGTCCTGCAGTACTTGAAGATGTCGGCGGTGAGCCGCAGGGAGGGCTTCGGCGGGAAGATGTACGTGCCTCGCGCGATGTACTCCTTCAGCACGTCGTTCTGGATCGTGCCGGTGAGCCTGTCCGCCGACACCCCCTGCTCCTCGGCGACCAGTTGGTACAGGAGCAGCAGCAGGGCCGCCGGGGCGTTGATCGTCATCGACGTGGAGACCTGGTCCAGCGGGATCCCGTCGAACAGCACCCGCATGTCGTCGATCGAGTCGATCGCCACGCCCACCTTGCCCACCTCGCCGTGCGCGAGGGGGGCGTCGGAGTCGTGGCCCATCTGGGTGGGCAGGTCGAAGGCGACGGACAGGCCGGTCGTGCCGTGGGCGATCAGCTGCCGGTAGCGGGCGTTGGACTCCACGGCCGTGCCGAAACCGGCGTACTGGCGCATGGTCCAGGGGCGTCCGGTGTACATCGACGGGTACACGCCCCGCGTGAAGGGGTACGCTCCCGGCTCGCCGAGCTTCTCCTCGGGGCTCCAGCCCCGGAGGGCCTCGGGACCGTAGACGGGTTCGATGGGCAGTCCGGACTCCGACTCACGCGTCATGCCCACCACCGTATTGCGGTCCCGCGCAGAACGCCGCCGGGTCGTTCGAGACCGGGCGGGCGCGGGGAGACATCTCAGGGGATGCGGGTGAGACGGCAGGGGGTCCCGATGCGTAGTACGGTCATGAGTACGGCTATGAGGACAGCCATGGGGAGAGGGGCCGCCGCGCTGCTGGTCCTGGCGGTGGCCGGCGGGTGCACCGTGCGGTCCGCCGACGGGGACGGCAAGCGGCATCTGCCGGTGCGGATCGAGGTCCCCGAGCGCAGTACGCCGCCCGCGGACGACGACGCGAAGCCGAGCCCGACGTCCAGCGCGACACCGCCGAGCGGTTCTGCCGCGCCCGCCGTGCTGTGGTCGCGCGGCGACTCCGGGCGGAACGTGCGGGAGCTCCAGGCCCGGCTGCGTCAGGTCGCCTGGCTCCACGACGGGCCGACGGGGGCGTACGACGACCTCACCGAGCGGGCGGTCGAGGGGTTCCAGGGCAAGCGCGGGCTGCCGAGGACGGGGAAGACCGACACGGTCACCTGGCAGCGTCTGCTGCGGATGACGCACGAGCCGGGCAAGTGGGAGCTGTATCTGATGGGCGGGCAGCCGGCCGACGCGCCGGACCCGCGCTGTCTGACCGGGCGGGTGCTGTGCATCAGCAAGACGAGCCGGACACTGCGCTGGATGATCGACGGGCGGACGGTGCGGACCGTGTCGGTCCGCTTCGGCTCGGTGGGCACGCCGACCCGGGAAGGTGTGTTCAGCGTCTACTGGAAGTCGCGCCACCATGTGTCGACGCTCTACGACTCCCCGATGCCGTACGCGATGTTCTTCAGCGGCGGCCAGGCAGTGCACTACTCCGCCGACTTCGCGGCCCACGGGTACGCGGGCGCCTCGCACGGCTGCGTCAACGTCCGGGACGAGGCGGCGATCGCGGACCTGTTCAGCCAGGTGCGGAACGGCGACAAGGTCGTCGTCCACTGGTGAGTGCCGCGAGGGGGGTTAAGGGGCGCGGACGGGACCGGGGGAACGTGTCCCGCCCGCGCCGGGTGCACGAGCCGTAGGTACGGGGGGAACCCCGGCTCTGTGCGACGGCCGATGACCAGTCGGCTCACTCACTACTGCGCCACAGCGGCCGAAAACGTCACACCGACCGCGCCGAACCCGCGACGGACACGGCACGTGCAGGTCAGCGGGGTTTGTAAAGGTCAGAGCGCGCTGTATGTCGGGCTCGGGTCCGGGCTCGGTGACATCGTTGCCCGGGGCGAGGCGATCGGGGCGCCGGAAGCGGTGCCACCGCTGGTGCCACCGCTGGAGCCTCCGTTCGGGTTCCGGAGGCTGTGGGGGGCCGTGACCTGACCGCCGCCGCTTTGGCCGTCCCCGCGGCCGTCCCCGTCACCCCGGCCGCTCTTGTCATTGCCCTCGTTGCCCTCGTTGCCCTCGTTGCCGTCGTTGCCCGCGTTCTCGTTGTGGTCTTCGTACCCGCCCCTGCCGGTGCCCTTGCGGCCGTCGGGGCCTGCCTTGGTGCCGCGTTCGGACAGGACGCCCTTGCAGTACGTCCACACGCGCGGCGAACCCCCGGCCGCGTCCTCCAAGGAGCGCTTGCGGGAAGGGGAGAGGTGCTTGCCGTCGCGGATGTCACGGCAGGCCGAGGCGGCTCCCTTCCAGTCACCGCCGGGACGGACACCCAGGCTCTCGGAACCCGCCCCGGTGTCGCCGCGTGCCGTGTCCCGCGAGCCGGCCCCTGCCGAAGGGGAGGCGTCGGGGGACGGGGTGAGCGCCGGGGCGAAGGGCGAGGGAGAGAGGAACGGGCGGTCCGGGGTGACCGTCGCCGACACCGAGGTACCGGGATCCGGCTCGTCGTCGCCGGACGGTGCCGGCATTCCGGTTGCGGCCACGACCGCGGCCCCGCCCACCACACCGGCGGCCAGTACGGCGGCGAGTCCGAAGTGCACGGGACGGCGCCGGCGAGGACGCGCGGCCCCCGGGACGGGGGCGCCGATCCGCACGAGACCGGCATCGGCGGGGCCGCCGTCCCCGACCCGGTGCCGGCCCCGCTCGGGCCGGCTCACCCAGTCGTCCGTACGCTCCGCGCGCACCTTGCGGAACGCGGCCAGCGCGGCCTCCTCGCCGGGCAGTCCGGGCAGTCCGGCCGCGGCCGACGTCGGTTCCGCGGTCAGCGCCGCCAGGGTCTTCGCGAGCCGTTCGGCCTGGTCGCGGGAGGCCGCGTCGACGGTCTCCGGGGACTCGCCGCGCAGCAACCGCTCGGCCGTCTCCGGGTCCAGCCACCGGCCGGGATCCCGGCCCGCGACGGAACCGCCGGCGGACTCGGCGTCCTCCGGATGGACACAGCGATCGTCGGCCATCACATGTCCTTCTGCGTCCGCGGACGCGTATGCGTCACACTCGCGGACGTCACCGCACGGTCCTGCGGTTCTCGCTGGGGCGGCAGGGCATCGAGCGCGCCGGCCGATTCCGGATCCTCACCGAGGAGCTCGGCGAGGCGCTTCAGACCCCGGTGCGCCGCCGTCCGTACCGCGCCGGGACGCTTGCCCAGGGTCTCCGCCGCGGTCTTGGCGTCCAGGCCCACGACGACGCGCAGCACCACGGCTTCGGCCTGGTCCTGGGGCAGCCGGGCGATGAGCGAGAGAGTGGTGCCGGTGGCGAGCGCCTCGATGGCCTCGCCCGCGGTGTCCGACTCGGCGGGCTTCGCGGTCAACTCGGTCTCGTCGCCGCCGATCGCCGGGCGGCGGCCCCGCATCCGGATGTGGTCCAGGGCCCGGTTGCGCGCTATCCGGGCCGTCCAGCCGCGGAAACGGTCCGCGTCGCCCTCGAAGCGGTCCAGGTCACGGGCTATCTGGAGCCAGGCCTCGGAGGCCACGTCCTCCGCGTCCGGGTCGCCGACCAGTGTGCGGACGTATCCGAGCAGCCGCGGGTGCACGGTGCGGTACACAGTCCGGAACGCGGTCTCGTCCCCGTCCTGTGCCCCAAGCACCGCGGCGGTCAGCTCCGCGTCGTCCCCCAGCACCCGTGAATCCTCAATACGTGGTCGCGATCGATGGTCGCCGCTTCGAGCCGTCGAGGGGTTGTGGTGATCGTTCGACAGTGAGTGTGATCAGTCACCTTCCGCGCCCGGCGCGAAAGGCACGTTACGACCTCAAACCATTGCTCGTCCATGTCCGTACAAAATGCAACTACCTCGTGATCCTGGAGCGGGGCCCGGCACGGTGTGACAGAAACCGCACTCTTGACGCTGACAGAAGTACGGGCCGCCGCGCGGCCCGTGCCGCGCGACGGCCGGGGCCTCTCCTGTGGGGGGTGGCGGCCCCGGCCGTCTCCGCGGTCCACCGGGTTTGACCTGGGTCGATACTCCGCTGAGCCCGGACCCGTCGCAGATGTCGGCTCACGGTTCGCCGGTCAACGCTTCCCGGACGTGTTCTTGGCCGCCTTGTTCCCGGCGTTCGCCTTCGCCTTCTGCTTCCCCGGTTTCACGCCGTCCGCGCCGCTCGCGTCGGCCGTCCCCGTACCGGCCGTCAGCGCGGCGCAGTACGCGCTCACGTCCGTCTCCCCGCCGGCCGCCGTGACGAGCCGCCGGTACGCCGTGGAGTCCAGCGCCTTCCCGCGGCCCCCGAGCTTCTCGTAGGCACGGCAGTGGGCCGCGGTGTCCTGCGCGGTGGGTGGGCGATCGGCGGGGGCGGCGGATGTGGCGGGCCGGGAACTGTGGTGCGTCTCGGCCGGAGTGCTCGCGGTGACGCGTGGGCGTACGTGCACCTCGCCCCGCCCGGTGCCGGTGCTGGTGCCCGCCGAGCCGATCGCCGCGTAGGCGACACCGCCGAGGGTGAGACTCGCGAGCAGCACGGAGAGGGTCGTCCGCAGCGACCGTACGGTCCGCCGCTGTCCGCGGGGCCGCCAGTCGTCCCGTCGCCGGGTCCGCGCCCGGTGCGCACCCGCGTCCCGGGCGGCCCGGAAGGCGGCCACGGCCCGCAGTTCGGCCTCGTCGTCGGCCTTGTCACCGCGGATGGCCGCGGCGAGCAGCGCTCCGAGGGGGCTGTCGTCGTGGGCCGGCTCGGACTCGGGGGCGGTGTGGTCGCCGTACGACCGCTCCCGGCCCCGCGCGGTCGCCTCCGGGCGGGCTCGGCGGCGGTCGGGGAACCCGCCGTTCCGCTCGTCACCCATGGCGTGTCCGTCCCTGTCCGGCGTGGTGTCCTCACCTGTCATGTCGACTCCCCCAGCGTCCTGGGGCCCTCATCCGTCACACTCTCGGCGCCGAGCTGGTGCGCCAGCCGCTTCAGGCCCCGGTAGGCGGCGGTTCGCACCGCGCCGGGGCGTTTGCCGAGGACGCGGGCGGCGGCGGGGCCGTCGAGACCGACGACGACCCGCAGCAGGACCGCCTCGGCCTGGTCGCGCGGGAGGCCCCGGACCAGGTCCAGGGCGTACTCGGTGGAGAGGGACTCCAGCGCCTGGTCGGGGGTGCTGTGCGGGCCGGGCAGGTCCAGCATGTCCTGTTCCAGAGCCGTCGGGCGGGGCCGTACCTTCTGCCGACGCAGATGGTCCAGGGCCCGGTGCCGGGCGATGGTCGCGCTCCAGCCGCGAAAGCCGGCCCCGTCCCCCCTGAACCGGCCCAGGTCCCGGGCGATCTCCAGCCAGGCGTCGGAGGCCACGTCCTCGGCGTCGTCGCCGACCAGCCCGCGCAGATACCCGAGCAGTCCTGGCTGCACCAGCCGGTAGGCGACCGCGAAGGCGGCCTCGTCGCCGTCCTGGGCCCGCGCGACGGCCGCGCCCAGTTCCCCGTCGTACGCCTGCACGCGGCGGGGTTGCCCTCCCTGACCCAAGAACTTTCCCGTCCGTACCGGTTCATGGCGATTCCGTGCCGGCCGGCGCGGTCACCCTTGCCCATGTCCCCCACGGTCAACAGCGCCTGACTGCGCAGAAGTGTCACAGCGTGCCGGGCGTCCCGGGCATCTCACGGACCGTCAACTGTGACACCGGGTGGGTCTTTGACGCTGTATGAGTGCCACCTGTGTGACAGGTGGTGTTTCTGTGACCAAAAACAGGGGTGGGGCAGTGAGTCGTCGTAATAGCCGTGCGTACAGACCGCTCAGCATGAAGCGGAGGGCGTGGCTGACGCTCGGCGCGGTGGTCCTCGGCGGGGGCGGGGTGGCGACCTACGCCTCGGCGAGCCAGGCCGACAACTCGGCGGACCCGATCGAGAAGCGGCCGGTGAAGGTCTACGACCTCGCACTGAAGGCTCCCGAGACCGGCGAGCGCGAGCTGCCGCGTACCGAGACCGAGCAGTTCTCGCTGCTCGGTATCTCCTGGACGGGGGCGACCAAGCGGCTCGACGGCAAGGCGCAGGTACGCACCAGGAGCCTCGACACCGGCGCGTGGACGTCCTGGCGGGACCTGGAGACGGACGCGGACCCGGTGGAGGACGCCGACGAGCGGGCCGGGGCACGCGGCGCGTCCGAGCCGCTGTGGGTTGGCCCCTCGGACGGTGTCGAGGTACAGGTCGTCCACGAGGACGGCACCACCAGCGCCGGACTGCCCTCGGGCCTCAAGGTCAACCTGGTCGACCCGGGCGTGACCGCCGCCGAAGCGGCCGACGCCGCGACCGAGCCCGCGGCCTACACGGAGGACGTGACCCCGAGCCCCACGGCCACGCCCACCACGCCGACCGCCCCGGCGTCCACGGTCCCCGAGCCGCCGATCGTCTCGCGCGCCGACTGGGGCGCCGACGAAAAGCTCAGCCCCGACCCGTCGGAGTACAACGCCGACGTCAAGGCCGTCTTCGTCCATCACACGGCCGGGTCGAACGACTACACCTGCGCCGAATCGGCGTCGATCGTGCGGGCCATCTACGCGTACCACACCGCCCCGGCCCCCAGCGGCAACGGCTGGAACGACATCGGATACAACTTCCTCGTCGACAAGTGCGGCACGATCTTCGAGGGCCGCAAGGGCGGCGTGGACCTGCCGGTCCTCGGCGCGCACACCTACGGCTGGAACCGTGAGTCCACCGGCATCGCGGTCCTCGGCGAGTACACCGACGCGGGCGCCTCGAACGCCGCCCTCACCTCGGTCGCCCGGATCGCCGCCTGGAAGCTCGGCCAGTACGGCGTCGACCCGGACTCGACGGTCCAGCTGACGGCGGGCGCGACCCAGAAGAACCTCGCCGGCACCAGCTTCACCTCCGGCTCCCTCTACACCTTCGACCGGATCTCCGGCCACCGCGACGGGTACGCCACCGAGTGCCCCGGCACCTCCCTCTACGCCCAGCTGCCGACCATCCGCGCCTGGGCGTCCGGCCCGGTGCAGGGCCTGAAGCTCACCTCGCTGACCGGCGCGACCCTGTCCGGTTCGACGTACTACACCAAGGGCGCGATCACCGCGAAGTGGTCGACGACCACGCCCGCTTCGCTGATATCGAAGTTCGAGCTGCTGGTCGACGGCAAGGTCACCGCCTCCGTCGCCGGTACGGCCACCTCGGCCGCCGCCACCCTGACCGCGGGCAGCCACAAGGTCGCCGTACGGGCCGTGCACCAGTCCGGCAAGACCTCGGCGGCGACCACCGCGCTGACCGTCGTCACCGACACCACGGCGCCGACCTTCTCCACCGCCCCGAAGATCACCCTGCGCACCGGCACGGTCACCACCACCGCCGTCCCGGTCACGCTCGCCTGGAAGGCCGCGGACTCCCAGGCCCTGAAGCAGGTGGACCTGCTGTCCCCGACGACGGCCACCTTCGGCCCGACCACCACCAGCTCCAGCCGTACCGTCAAGTCCGGTTCCGCGAGCACCTGGTCGATGAAGGCGTCCGACGTCGCGGGCAACACGCGTACGTCGTCCCCGTCGTTCACGCCGATGATCCTCCAGGAGACCTCGGCCGCGAAGTCCGGTACCTGGACGGCCCGTTCGTCGACCAGCTACCTCGGCGGCAAGTCGTACTCCAGCGGCACCAAGAACGCGAGCCTGACCTGGACGTTCACCGGCCGGTCCGCCTCCTGGGTGGTCTCGCGGGCGTCCACCTCGGGGCAGGCGTACGTCTATGTGGACGGCACGAAGGTCGCGACCGTGGACCTGAAGTCCGCGACCACGACGTACCGCCAGGCGATCTGGACCAAGTCCTGGTCCGGCAGCGCCAAGCACACCGTCAAGATCGTGGTCGTCGGCACCAGCGGCCGCCCGACGATCACGACGGACGGCCTGGTCTACATCAAGTAGGGCCTGACGGCTCGGGCGTCCGCTCCCCCGCACCCTGGGGGGAGCGGACGCCCGCGTGTCTTCGCCCCCTCGGTCACCGCCCCTCGGCACCCGTCGCGTCCCGGCACAGCAGCCGCAGCGAACCGTCCCCGGCGAAGCAGCGGCGGGCCTCGTCCACCGGGTCCCACAGGCGGCCGTCGGGTGTCCGGACCCAGTGCTCGCCGCCGGTCGCCCACCACTCGGCACCGGTCTGGCCGACGACGACCTCGCCCGCGTAGGCGCCGAACCCGCGCAGCACGGTCTCCACGGCGGCGTACGGCGCCCCCTCCCGCCGTATCTCCTCGATCAGCCGGTCGAGCCGCCACAGGCTCTGCGCCGAGTAGTCGAGCCGCACCCGGGCACCCTCGCGCAAGGTCGACACGGCGTCCGCCGCCCACCGCACGGGCTTGGTCGCGGCGGACGGCCTGGGCGCGGAGCCGGGCGTGGTCAGGGGCCCCTGGCGGGTCGTCGCATGAGTGGTCACATGAGTCGTCGCATCAGTCGTCACATGAGGGAAAGCGTCCCGGCGGGGTGATGCGTAACGCGGATCAGGGGCTTTCACCGGGACCGGTACAGAATTGCCGCACCTTCACCGCATCCCTCTCCGGACGGCCACAGAACCCTCTCGTCGACGCGCGCCTCACCGGCGCCGTCTGCTCCTGCGGGACACCACCGCGCGCAGGACCCGACGGCCCTCCGTCGACACCGCCAGAGCGGGGCGCAGGCCTGCCGGGCCGTTGCCTGCGAGGAGTTCCAGGACGGTGGTCTGGCGGCGCAGTTCGGCCGCGACGAGGGGGGACATGTTCACCGTACGGCCCTCGCGACGGGCCTCGACCGAGTCGGCGCCGTCCTTCAGGGGGTCGAGCAGGCGGTGGATCCGCAACGCGGCGACCGAGCAGACGTCGGCCCACACCCGCAGCTCGGCGGCGGACCGTTCGGCGGGCGCGGCGGCGAGCATCCGACGGGCCAGCGACACGGCCTCGCTCTCACCGGAGCCGTCGGAGTCCTCCCCCGCTCCGAACTCCGTGTCCCCGCCCAGTTTTCCCCGCACCTGCTCCAGCCGTTCGCCCCACTCCCCGGCCGCGGCGTCGTCCGCGAGCGCGGCCCACAGGGGGCGGAGGATCTCGTCGTCGCCGTCCAGCAGCGGTACGCAGCGGTCCAAACAAGCCAACCCCCCGACGGCCAGGCCGCGTTCGTCGGCCTGGCCGATCAGCTCCACCAGACTCATCCGCGCCTCCCTCGCCGAGCGGTGTTCCCCCTACGGAACACGCACTTCCCCTTACTGCGTGCGACGGCCCGGGAGTGTCACAGGGGCACCACACCGAGTCGGTCGAGCATACGGAAGAAGAGGTTTTCGGCCAACGGTTCGGGTTCGGCGCCCAGTACGTCGAGCAGTGGCTCCTCGGCCACCTCGTGCCCCGCCTCCGCCGCCCAGGCGACGGCTCGCGCGGCCGCGTCCCCGGGGTCGAGGAAGTAGTCCTCCAGGGTCATCCCCGTCTCGCCGCCCTCGATGTACGCGGCCATGGCGGCACGGGCCAGACAGGTCGTCCAGGCCCCGCTCTGCGGCCCCGCCGCCTCCAGGACGACCGAGGCGCTGTCCATGACGTATCCGAAGAGCGCGGGCGAACCGGTCTCCAGGGCGAGGGTGTTCATGTTCCCGACGTCGCCCTCGGCGTTCGCGTACTCCCAGACCTGCCATCCGCCGGGCGCCGACTCGCGCAGGACCATGCCCTCCGCGCCGGCCAGCGCGTCCAGCTCCGCGAGGGGCCGTTCGTCACGGCCCACGACGAAGTAACCCCAGTAACCCATCCCCGGTTCCCCCTGGCGACTCGGTACGGCTCGGTACGGCTCGGGCCGAATACACCACATTCGTACGGCAGTTCGCAGCAGGACGGACGAAATCCGTCACACGGTGGCGGGCACCCCGGGACCCCGCTCGGCCTTCTCGTTCTGCATCCGGGTCAACCGCAGCACGACGGCGGCGGCGAACACGGCGGCGACGAGGTCGACGCCGTCCGCGAAGAACATGTGGACCATCGCGTCGTGGATCTCCCGGACGGTGTGCGCGTCCGCCGCCTTACTGGCCACGAACCGCCCGGCGAAATTCGACAGGAGCCACAGCGTCCACCAGGCGTTGACCAGCGCGTGCCCCTCGGGCCTGTTCCCGGGGCTGCTCGCGTCCCAGACGTCGAGCATGACCCGGCGCGGGTACCAGATGCTCACGAACGGCACGAACCAGCCCGCGATCACCCAGCCGCGCGCCTTGCTGTGTCCCTGCGGGGCGAACACCTCGGCGTTGACCCGCACCCGCCAGAACCAGATGACGTAGACGACGGCACAGGCCACCAGTACGGCGACCTGCACGGAGCCTGCCGCCCAGGACAGGGTGTCCGCCAGGTCGGCCCGGTCCCAGACGTCGGCTCCGTGGTCGCCGCCGACGAGGTCGCCCGTGACGTCGTACCGGAAGAAGTCCGCGCCGAGGGCGAACACGTCGACGGCCGCGACCAGCCCGAGCATCGCCACGACGGCCCGGCCGAGCCCGACCGGGGAGCGCAGCCAGACTTTGGGCGTACCGGCCGGCGGGGCCTGGAACCCGGCCGGGGTGGCACAGCCCGTGCACAGGACGCCGTCGGGGTCCGCTTCGAAGTGATGGCAGCGCGTGCAGAGCATGGCGGGTCCCCCGGTGTGCGGACGAGCGGCGAGCGGCGGATGATCCGCGGCCGACCGACCGCACAGGTTCTCCCCAGAGCCTCACGCGCGGCATGCGGAACATACGGTTCGCCGGTCCCGTCCGTCCACCGGGAATCCCGAGGTCCTCAGCCCAGCCGGTCTCCGAGCGCCTTGAACTGCGTCCAGGTCAGGGCCGGCTTCCGCGGGTCCCACAGCTTCTGGACCGTCGCCCGCAGCGGCATCCGGATCCCGGCAGCGACCTGGTCCTGCGTCTGCGCGTTCGGGTAGTCGCACCACACCGCGAAGGCCCCGCCGAGGATCTGGCCGTCGTACTTCGAGGAGACGGCCGTCGTGCCGCGCAGGACTCTCGGCGTCCACTGCTCGTAGATGCGCCGCCCCGTCGGATAGACGAACGTCTGCGGCTCACCGAGCACGTAGTACAGGAACTCGTCGTTGTAGTTGACGACCTTGCGCCCCGCGCTCAGATACGCCACGGGCTGCCGCGCGCCGATCTCCTTGCCCGTCCAGTAGGCGACCCGGATGTCGGCGGCGGCCCGGACGGACGTGTCGCGGAAGAAGCCGTCGTTCCACGCCTGCGGGGTCTTGCCGTGGGCGCGGACGGTCTCGGCGCGGTCGTTGAGCCATCCCGTCGTCAGGTCCGCGACGGTGGCGCCGGGACCGTAGGCCTTCCTGGCGGCGGTGGCGAGCTGCGGGTAGGTCGTCGCCGGGCTGGACACCGTCAGCGCGCGGTACTCGTCGCCGCCGAGGTGCCAGTCGGCGCCGGGGAACAGCGGGGCGTACTCCTTCAGCAGATCGTCGACGATCTTGGCGGAGGCGGGCTTGGAGATGTCGACGGCACCCTGCGGCGCACTCCCCGCCGCACTGCGCAACTGCAGTTCGGGGTGGGCGGCGATGACCGCGCCCAGATGCCCGGGGGAGTCGATCTCCGGTACGACGGCGATGTGCCGCTGGGCCGCGAGGGCGACGATCCGGCGCACCTGCGCCTTGGTCAGGTGGGTCCTGGACACGATCTCCGGGTGCGAGTCGGACGCGATCCGGAAGCCCTGGTCGTCGGAGAAGTGCAGCTGGAGCCGGTTGAACTTGAGGTCGCCCAGCTCCCGGACCCGGTCCTCGATCCAGCCGGCCGTGAAGGGCTTGCGCGCGATGTCCAGGAAGAACCCGCGCACCGGCTCGGCCGGCTCGTCGCGCACGACGCCCTCCGGCGCCGTACCGCCGCCGTGCACCTCCTGCTTGAGGGTGCGGGTGCCGTAGAACACGCCCGCGTCGTCGGCCCCGCTGATGACGACCCGCCCGCCGCGCACGGTCATGCCGTACGACTCGGGGTCCGCGCCCTCGTCGTCGTTCAGCGTCAGCCGTACGTCACCGGCGCGCACGTCGTCCTTCTGCCCGGCGTACGTCAGCCCCAGCTCACCGGCGAGGAGGCGGCCCTCGTCGGCGAGGTCGGCGTCGTTCACCACCACGCGCAGGCCGGCGGCGGGACGCCAGCCGGGGCCGCGCGCCGGGGTGTGGGCGCGGACGGCCGGGATGGTGCGCGGTGGGGTGGACAGGGGGTAGGAGCGGGTGGGGCCGGGAGTCGGGCCCGGTGTCCCGGAGGAGGCCGCCGAGCCTTCCGATCTGCCCGCGGGTGACTGGGCCTGCGACTGGGCCGACCCGGCCGGGCGGCCGTCGTTCCCCGCCCACAGCCCGAGACCCACCCCGGCCGCGACGGTGACGGCGACCGCCCCCGCGATCAACCCGCGTGCCTGCTTCTCCGATCGCTTCCTGTGCTGACTCACATCGTCAACCTAGGGCCTGGCGCAAGGTGATCATGTCCACCACGCGTTCCGAAACTCTCCCGTGCGGGTGAAATTCGGGCATCCGTCGGACAGGTCTGGTCCACACTCGATAACGTGACATCACACCTCTCACAGCTTCCACTGCCGAAACACACGTGACGCCCACACACTCTCCTGGCCGAGTGGCCATACCGCCCCTGCCCTCCGTCCTGGGCGCCTTCAACATCGCGCCCGCCGACGAGGCCCGGTCCCTTCTCCTGGGCTGTCTGCGCAGCCTCCGCTGGGCCGAGCGGATCACGGCACATCGCCCGTATCCGACCCTGGACGCGCTGCTGGCCGCGTCGGACGAGGCGGCGTACGACCTCACCCCCATGGATCTCTCCGAGGCCCTGGCGGGCGAGACCCTGCCGGTGCTGCCGGACGGCGCCCACTCGGCGGCCCACATGGCCATGGACGCGGCCCACGCGGCCTACGAGGCCCGCTTCGGACACGCGTTCGTCATCTGTCTGGACGGACTGGCGCCTTCGGAGGCCCTGGACCACGCACTGGAAGGCATCCGGTCACGTTTGACGAACGATCCGGAGGAGGAACGGGTGGTGGCCGCGGAGGAGCTCCGCCGCCTCGCAAGGGAACGGTTGTCCCGTTTCCACAGGGGCGCGGGGAACTGCACGACAAGCCCCAGCGGCGCCACACCCGGTACATAACGGTCCACACCGCCCCATTAGCGCGTCGAGTTCCCCCATCCGCGTGCCACTTTGATCACACAGATAGGCCCGGCGTAAGCATCCCGACAACACGTCGCTACGATGCTGAGGGCTGGTGGACCGTACCCAGCCGGGCCCGTCCGACAAAGCACAAGCCGGCGCGGCCCCAAATACCCCGCTCCCGGAGGGACTTCCGTGCCGGCTGGAACGCTGTACCGCGGCCGGGAAGGAATGTGGTCCTGGGTGGCTCACCGAGTCACCGGCGTCCTCATCTTCTTCTTCCTGTTCGTTCACGTGCTGGACACCGCTCTCGTCCGTGTCTCCCCCGAGGACTACGACAAGGTCGTGTCCACGTACAAGACCCCCCTCGTCGCGTGCCTGGAGTACGGCCTCGTCGCCGCCATCCTCTTCCACGCCCTCAACGGCCTGCGCGTCATCGCCGTCGACTTCTGGTCGAAGGGCCCGCGCTACCAGAAGCAGATGCTCTGGTCCGTCGTGGGCCTGTGGGTCGTACTCATGATCGGGGCGATCTACCCCGTCCTCGGCCACGCCGCTCGTGAACTGTTCGGGAGCTGATACCGATGGCGACCACTGAATCCACCGCTTCCGGCATCGGCCCCGTCGAGGGTGACTCCGGCTACGGCGTCACCAACCCGGCGCCCCTCATCGAGGCCCCGCGCAAGCGCACCAAGAAGAGCCCGAAGTCCACACGCGGCAACTTCGAGATGTACGGCTGGCTCTTCATGCGGCTGTCCGGCATCGTGCTGGTCGTGCTGGTCATCGGGCACCTGCTGATCCAGCTCGTGCTCGACGGCGGCGTGTCGAAGATCGGCTTCGCGTTCGTCGCGGGCCGCTGGGCGTCCCCGTTCTGGCAGGTCTGGGACCTGCTGATGCTGTGGCTCGCGATGCTCCACGGCGCCAACGGCCTGCGCACGATCATCAACGACTACGCGGAGCGCGCGAACACCCGGCTGTGGCTCAAGGGCCTGCTCTACACGGCCACGGTGTTCACCATTCTGCTGGGCACGCTGGTGATCTTCACCTTCGACCCGAACATCCGCTAGGCACGGGGCTGAGGAATTCCTGATGAAGATCCACAAGTACGACACCGTCATCGTCGGCGCGGGCGGCGCCGGCATGCGCGCCGCGATCGAGTCGACGAAGCGCAGCCGTACCGCCGTGCTCACGAAGCTCTACCCCACCCGCTCCCACACGGGTGCCGCGCAGGGCGGCATGGCCGCCGCGCTGGCCAACGTGGAGGAGGACAACTGGGAGTGGCACACCTTCGACACGGTCAAGGGCGGTGACTACCTGGTCGACCAGGACGCCGCCGAGATCCTGGCGAAGGAGGCCATCGACTCGGTCCTCGACCTGGAGAAGATGGGCCTGCCGTTCAACCGCACCCCGGACGGCACGATCGACCAGCGCCGCTTCGGCGGGCACAGCCGCAACCACGGTGAGGCGCCCGTCCGGCGCTCCTGCTACGCGGCCGACCGCACCGGCCACATGATCCTCCAGACGCTGTACCAGAACTGCGTCAAGGAGGGCGTGGAGTTCTTCAACGAGTTCTACGTCCTCGACCAGCTGATCGTCGAGATCGACGGGGTGAAGCGGTCCGCGGGCGTCGTCGCCTACGAACTGGCGACCGGCGAGATCCACGTCTTCCAGGCGAAGGCCGTGATCTACGCGTCCGGCGGCTGCGGCAAGTTCTTCAAGGTGACGTCGAACGCGCACACCCTGACCGGTGACGGCCAGGCTGCGGTCTACCGTCGCGGGCTGCCGCTGGAGGACATGGAGTTCTTCCAGTTCCACCCGACCGGCATCTGGCGCATGGGCATCCTGCTGACGGAGGGCGCCCGCGGTGAGGGTGGCATCCTCCGCAACAAGGACGGCGAGCGCTTCATGGAGAAGTACGCGCCGGTCATGAAGGACCTCGCGTCCCGTGACGTCGTCTCGCGCTCCATCTACACGGAGATCCGCGAGGGCCGCGGCTGCGGTCCCGAGGGCGACCACGTCTACCTCGACCTCACGCACCTCCCGCCGGAGCAGCTCGACGCCAAGCTGCCCGACATCACGGAGTTCGCGCGGACCTACCTCGGTATCGAGCCGTACACGGACCCGATCCCGATCCAGCCCACCGCGCACTACGCCATGGGCGGCATCCCGACGAACGTCGAGGGTGAGGTGCTCCGCGACAACACCACCGTGGTGCCCGGCCTGTACGCGGCCGGCGAGGTCGCGTGTGTGTCGGTCCACGGCGCGAACCGTCTCGGCACGAACTCGCTGCTCGACATCAACGTGTTCGGCCGCCGGGCCGGCATCGCGGCCGCCGAGTACAGCCAGAAGGCGGAGTACGTCGAGCTGCCGGAGAACCCCGCGGAACTGGTCGTCGGCCAGGTGGAGGCGCTGCGCTCGTCCACGGGCACGGAGCGGGTGGCGGTCCTGCGCCGCGAGCTCCAGGAGACCATGGACGCGAACGTCATGGTGTTCCGCACCGAGCAGACGATCAAGACGGCGGTCGAGAAGATCGCGGAGCTGCGCGAGCGCTACAAGAACGTGTCGATCCAGGACAAGGGCCGTCGCTTCAACACGGACCTGCTGGAGGCGATCGAGCTCGGCAACCTCCTCGACCTCGCCGAGGTCATGGCGGTCTCCGCGCTGGCCCGCAAGGAGTCCCGCGGCGGTCACTACCGCGAGGACTACCCGAACCGCGACGACGTCAACTTCATGCGCCACACCATGGCGTACCGCGAGGTGGGCGACGACGGCGCCGAGTCCATCCGTCTCGACTACAAGCCGGTCGTCCAGACCCGCTACCAGCCGATGGAGCGTAAGTACTGATGGCAACTCCTGTTCTGGACAAGGCGGACGCGGCCGGCGAGCCCGAGCCCGGCTTCGCCGACTCCCCCTACATCACGGTCACCCTCCGCGTGCGCCGCTTCAACTCCGAGGTCTCGGCGGAAGCGGTCTGGGAGGACTTCCAGTTCGAGATCGACCCGAAGGAGCGTGTCCTCGACGCCCTCCACAAGGTCAAGTGGGACATCGACGGCTCGCTGACGTTCCGCCGCTCCTGCGCCCACGGCATCTGCGGCTCGGACGCCATGCGGATCAACGGCAAGAACCGCCTTGCCTGCAAGACGCTGATCAAGGACATCAACCCCGAGAAGCCGATCACGGTCGAGCCCATCAAGGGCCTGACGGTCCTGAAGGACCTGGTCGTCGACATGGAGCCGTTCTTCCAGGCGTACCGGGACGTCATGCCCTTCCTCATCACGAAGGACACGAACGAGCCGACGCGCGAGCGCTTCCAGACCGCGGAGGACCGCGAGCGGTTCGACGACACGACGAAGTGCATCCTCTGCGCCGCCTGCACGTCCTCGTGCCCGGTGTTCTGGAACGACGGCCAGTACTTCGGCCCGGCCGCGATCGTCAACGCCCACCGCTTCATCTTCGACTCGCGTGACGAGGCGGGCGAGCAGCGCCTGGAGATCCTGAACGACCGCGACGGCGTGTGGCGCTGCCGCACCACGTTCAACTGCACGGACGCCTGCCCGCGCGGCATCGAGGTCACGAAGGCGATCCAGGAAGTGAAGCGGGCACTGATCACTCGGCGGTTCTGACCTTCCCCACCGCACCTCAGGGCCCTGTTTCCGTCACTTCGGGAACGGGGCCCTCGTGCGTTTTGGCGTGTTTTTGCTGCTACTGAAGGAGGTATTCCGCCGTCACACTCCGATCAGGGCTTGGCCCGTGTGGGTCGAAGGTCAGGGGGGAGGACTGTGGCCGCAGGTACGCCTGAACCGGCGTCAGGGGCTGACGTTCCTCCGGCTCTGGGCCATGGAACAGCCCTGAAGGAAGCCCATTTTGTGGCCGCGCCGTTGCTCACTGCTGCCGCGCTCTCACTCGCGGGCGTGGTCGCCGGCGCAGATGAAGAATTCCTTTGGCCAGGACCCACGCTCATCCTGCTGGTGATCACCGCAATGACGTTGATCTACAGCATGCAGCTCAGCTACAACGCGCGGTACTACTTCTACACCTTCGCCGATCTCGAAGAATGGTTCAAAGGAATCGGGGACGGATCCGCACCGGAGCCCTACATACGAGCTCAGCACAAACTCGCACAGCGTATGTGGCGCACTCGCAACGCCAAGGCCGTGACCTTCTACAACCTTGGAACCCTGCTGCTCGGCCTGGGAGTCACTGCTTCCTTGGCTCCGCCCGACTGCGGCAGACAGACCTTATGTCGCTGGATCGCGGCGGGAATCGTATTGGTCGGCTCCCTCGCGGACGCCATCTGGATACTCAGGATGAAGCCTCCGGCAGGGGCCGACGAAATTCCCTGAACGGTGATGACCTGGAGAAACCATGCTGCATGATGCCGTACTTCCCGGAGCACGCCCAATAAGTGAACTATGCCCTGGCTGTGGCGTGGAGCTCCCGTTCCACGCCACAGGCGCTCCGGTCAACTCCCTCAGGCACGTTGTCCGTCTCGCCGACGCCTATCAGGAGGCCGTCGGGGGCAACGACGCGCTTCTCAAGGAGCGACTGAACTCGGGCAGCATGCAACACCAGTCGACCTGGCAGAACGGACAGCGATACCAGTGCCCCTACCGGCTCCTTCCCTCATGGCTGCTGGCCCAGTGCCGGAATCCCGAGGACGTCACCAAATGGCTCGACGCGATAAGCCCCTATTGGACTCCTTCAAAGCCACAGGAATAGGGAGCTGAGGATCTGCCCGCAAGGACGCGTTCTCCTCCTCTAACCGTCCGGCGCCTCGCTGGATCGGCTACCTGTGCCAAAGCCTCTATGTCGCGTCTGCTCGTGGTCGTAGGGCAGATCCGCGCCACGAGCTCCCATGAACAGCTCCGAGACCTGAAAAAATGTGTCCTCCTCCGCATCACGATCAGCCGGAAGGCTGTAATGCAGGGCCCTCAACAGGTCGAAGCGGTGCAGATCGTAGGCAACATGCATCAGGCCCGCGTACGACTGCGCAGCTGTGACAGCACCCTTGTACGCGATTGCGGCAAGACCGAGCCCGACGCCGCACCACCACCAGCACGAGGGCTCGTCATACAGAACTGCAGAGCCGATCCCGGTCAATGCAAGAAACGACCAACAGAGGTTGACCGCTGCGTCGAGCGCGTCGCGAGTGGTGCTCAACAACGCCGCACCACGCTCGGAAACTTGGAGGTAGAGCCGCGGCCAGGAAGCCAACGTAGCGAGACCGTATCGCTCCCCTGCGGACAGTTCTCCCGCTCTCAACGCGTTTCCGAGTGCTGTGGGGAGCAGAACCTCCGAGGGGGGACACGCCGCGAGTCTGCGCTGGGCTTCGGCAGATCTGCGTCGCGCCGTAGCCCCCCGTGCATTGCTTGCGGCTCTCTCCCTCAGCCTGTTCCACCGCCTTCGCTGGACCTCGACCAGGACGGCAGCGAGCAACGCCGTGAACGGCCAACGGTCCCAATAGCCTTCCAGGACACGCACCGCGCGGACCTGAAACGGCTGCAGCAACAAGCCGAGCACCGCCGCGCAGACGGCGATGGTCAGGATCAGGCCGAGCACTGCCATCGGCCGTTCCGGCCACACCGCGCCCCAGTCGCTCCGCCCCGAGAAACTTCCCGCCCGCACCAGCGCGAGCACCCCCGTGACGAACAGCGCGCACGGCGCGAAGTGCACCGACAGCACCCGTCGCACGTAGCTCGCCCTCCCCATCCGCCCCTGAGCGCTGTTCAGTATGAAGCGCCGTGTCAAGCGGGGAGGAGGGAGGGTGCGTGGTGTGATCAAGCCACGTGGGTGGTCGACACTGGTCAAGTCCTTTGTGGCTGTTGTGACTTGTGTGGCGCCAGTCGCAGACTGAACCCATGGCACTCCTGAGGAAATCCGCCGCCGCGCTGTGCGCCGTCGCGGCGGTCATGCTCGCGATACCCCCCACTGCCTCCGCAAGCCCCACTCAGCACGGAACCCTGGCCCGGGAGAACTTCGACCGGCTTCCCCTCGGTGCGGTCACCCAGGGGCCGGACTGGACCACAGATGTCTCCGACGGGACACTCACCGTCGTTCCCGGTTCCACCGGTCGCGGCCGTGAGCTTCGGATCCGTACCGAGGGCAACGGTCGGGCCTTTCTCGTATTCGATGGCCTCAAGGCGCCCGGTAACAGCTTCTGGGGGCGGGTCAGGTTGCGGGTCGGTGGGTTTCCGACCGCTCCCGACTGGGCCCACTGGACCGTCGCCGAGGCGTCGGGGGCGGACTCGCCGACGCTGGTGCGGCCGTTGGGCGGGCAGTACGCGCCGACCGACGGCGGCAACTTCTGGGGGGTCGGGTCCGATCTGGGGCCCACCGGGGACTGGACGTCCTGGAAGACCTCCTCGCCGGCGGCCGCCGGGACGTGGCAGTGCGTCGAGTTTCATCTCGATGCCACCGACAACCGGGTCACCGTGTACCTGGACGGCGTGGAGCAGTCCGGCCTGACCGTGTCCACGAAGGAGCACGGGGGCACCGCGGACGACTTCGTCTTCCCTGCCTTCGACAGGCTGAAGCTGGGCTGGCAGCTCTACCAGGCGGACCCGACGCCCTCGTCGTACGACATCCGCATGGACGACATCGCGCTCGGTACGCGGCGCGTGGGCGGTTGCGCACGCGCGGGCTGAAAGGAGGATTGCGCCCGGCGTACCGGGCGTGATCGACTTCGGCGGTCATGAGCTGAGCGGCCTCTGGGGAGAGGCCCCGGGGGTAGGGGGCAGCGGTGCGTACCGCTGAAGAGGAGATCGTGTCGTCGTGCCCGCAGTGCGGGGTGGAGATCCGTACGGACCGGCGGTTCACCACGTGGTGTGAGGCCTGCGACTGGAACGTCGATCCGCGGGGGCCCGGCGAGCAGAAGCGCGGGCTGGACAGGGCGCGTCGCAGGCTCGCGCAGCGTTACGGCGAGCTGCTGTTCGCCGAACTGCAGGGCGAGGGCGGGGAGGGCAGCGGGAGCGGGCGCCTGCGTACCCTGTCCGGCCTGCTCGCCTACGCGATCGCGCTCACCGTGCACGGGCTGACCCTCGTCCTGGCCGCGGTCGGCGTGTGGGGCCTGGTCGACGGCTGGGGCGGGATCGGCATGGTGTTCGGGCTGTTCTTCCTGGCGCTTGCCTGGTCGCTGCGGCCGCGGCTGAACCGGCTGTCCGACGACGACCGTGTCCTGCCGCGTGACGAAGCGCCCGAACTGTACGCGCTCATCGACGAGATCGCCGCCGCCCTGGGCACCCGGGGCGTGGACGCCGTCGTCGTCGATGCCAAGGCCAACGCGAGTGTCACCCAACTCGGGCTTCGGAGAAGGATGCTGACGCTGGGTCTGCCGCTGTGGGAGGTGCTGAGCCCCCAGCAGCGGATCGCGCTCGTGGGTCACGAGCTCGGTCACTTCACGAACGGCGACACCCGGTACGGCATGGTCGTGGGCACCGCGTTCAAGTCGCTGGGCACCTGGCTGTACTACCTTCAGCCGACCCCGAACCCGAACGTGATCCAGGCCCTCACCAACCTGGCCTGCGTCCCGCTCCGCCTGCTGGTCACCGGCGTGGTGGCGCTGCTCGACCTGCTGACCGCGCGGTCCTCGCAGCGCGGCGAGTACCTGGCCGACGCGGCCTCGGCCCGCACCGGGTCCACGGAGGGGGCGGCCGGTCTGATGGACCGCCTCCTGGTGACCGACTCGATCGTCACCACCCTGCAGCGCGAGATCAACGGCCGCCGGATGCGCGGCCGGGCCCGGACGTCCGGGCAGGACACCGACGATCTCTGGGAGGCGCTCGCCGCCCATATGGACTCGATCCCGGCGTCCGAGTACGAGCGGCAGCGCCGGGTCGGCGCGCTGCGGGGCCACAGCGTCGACGCGAGTCATCCGCCGACCCATCTGCGCCGCCGGCTCCTGCTGGGGCGTACGCCGGTGCCCGCCTCGGTGACGCTGGACGCCGACCGGGCCGAGCTCATCGCCGGCGAGTTGACGGCCGTACGGAAGACGCTGGCCCGGGAGGTCGTCAGGGACGGGTTCGAGGAGCGGTGACCGCCCGTGCCACCGGTCCGTCAGACGACGTTGCGGACCACCGTCCAGGTCACGGCGACCGCTAGGACGGCCAGTTGCGCCCGGGGGCTCAGCGTGGGGCGCCAGCGGCGGCCGTGCAGGCCCTCCCACGCCCAGCGGCCCAGCAGGACCAGGGCGTAGGGGGAAGCGAGCAACAGGACCCGGTTGTCCAGCCAGGCCTCGGTGAAGTGACCGTGCATCAGGTCGTACACCATGCGGGTGCCGCCGCAGGCCGGACACAGCAGGCCGGTGAGCATCCGGAACGGGCACTGCGGCAGCACGTGGCCGGGTTCGTGCGGGTCGGTGCGGTAGAGGTAGGCGGCACCGGCGGCTCCCGCGGCGAGCACCGCCGAGGGTGCTGCCGCGGGGTGGCGCAGCGGGGAGCGCCGTACGGGCACGGGGGGTGCCGTGCCGTACGGGAGGGATTCGGAGGGCGTGGGCCCGGGCGCGGTGGCCTCGGAGACCGCGGGGCCCTCCGCCCTAGCTCCGGAGGATCCGGCCGTGTTCATCGGTGTGATCGTTCCCGGTGAGCAGGAGGATGCCGTCGATCAGCGACCAGACGCCGAGCCCACCGCAGGTGAAGAGCTGCGCGAGCCCGATGCCGACGTCGCCCAGGTAGAAGCGTCCGACGCCGAAGCCGCCGAGGGTGATCTGCAGGATGCCCGCGATGACCTTCGACTTGTCGGAGTACGGCCGCCCGTACGGGTCGTAGCCGTAGGGGGCGTTGGGGTCTCCGGTGTACGTGCCCGGAGGCGGGTAGTAGCCCGGGGGCGGGTAGGCGCCGGGAGGCGGGTATCCGGGCGGGGGGTATCCCGGCTGCTGCCCCTGCTGCTGGTGACCCTGCTGCTTCCCGTAGGGGCCCGACGGTCCGGAAGGACCGGGCGACCCGGGTGGGCCGGGCGGGTCCGACGGCTGGTGCGGATAGCCGTACCCGTCAGGGCCTGGCTGCGGTGGCTGCTCGCTCAAGGGGACTGCTCCTGGGGACCGAAGCGGGAGAACCCGCGAAAAGACGACAATGAGCCCGGTCATCATGCCCGACGGACACCGCGTCGCAGAAGCCCGTTCCGTCAGCCCCGGCTTAATCTGACGACATGTCAGATGACCAGTCGTACGAACTGCTCGGTTTCGACAATGTGCTGCTGCCCGTCGGGAACCTCGGCGAGGCCGTCTCCTTCTACGAACACGCGGGCTTCACGGTGGGCTTCCGGCTCGACGAGGCGGGGATCGCCGTACTGAAGGTCGGCGGCGAGACGCCCGGGATTCTGCTCCGCCAGGAGGAGGCACTGGGACACCGGCCACCGCCGTGGCCCGCCACGCGCGTGTGGCTGGAGGTTCCGGACGCCAGGACGGCCGCCCGCGAGCTGCGCGCGGCCGGCATCGAACTGCTCGACGAGCCCTTCTCCGTGGCCACCGGCTGGACGGTCGAGGTCGCCGACCCCTGGGGCAACGTCCTCGGGTTCACCGACTACACCAAGCGGCCGGAGCTCGCCCGGCGATCCTGAGGCGAGGGGCGAGGGGCGAGGGGCACGGACGGAGGGGCGCGGGCGCGGCAGACGTGACGCACGCCTCTCCGCACGCGAGTTGAACACGTTCAAAAGCAGGTCTAGAGTCTCTCCCGTCAGCGTTTTGAACGCGTTCAAGAAGGGGGAGGCGCATGGACCGCACGGTCGTCGCCTACGTCATCTACCTCGTCGTCAGCATCGCCCTGACCATCTGGGTGGCCCGCACGCTCAGCAGGAACGGACGGATCTTCCTCGCCGACGTACTGCGCGGCAACGAGAAGCTCGCCGAGGCCGTCAACCACCTCCTGGTGGTCGGTTTCTACCTCGTGAACCTCGGGTTCGTCGCGCTGTACCTCAGCGGCGACGGCACGATCGACAACACGCGCGGCGTCTTCGAGGCCCTGTCGACCAAGATCGGCGTGGTGCTGCTGGTGCTCGGCGTGATGCACCTGGCCAATGTGTACGTGCTCAACCGGATCCGCCGACGGGGCGCCATGGAGCGCGAGCAGGTACCGCCGGTCGCACCGCAGGACTGGGTCCGGGCATGACGGGCCCCGCAGGGCCGGCAGATGCCACGGGCGCCGCGGGTATCACTGCGGACCGCGTCCCGGTCCGCCGGCTCACCGTCCTGTACGACGCCGGGTGCGCGCTGTGCGCCTTCCTGCGCGACTGGCTCGTACGGCAGCCGCAGCTGGTGCCGCTGGAGTTGGTGCCGGCGGGGTCGGAGGAGGCCCGGCGCAGGTTTCCCGAGCTCGACCACCGCGCCACCCTGGAGGAGATCACCGTCGTCGGCGACGCGGGGCAGGTCTACCGCGACACCGCCGCCTGGATCGTGACCCTGTGGGCGCTGCGCGAGCACCGGCCGCTCGCCCACCGGCTCAGCACTCCGGCCGGGGCACGCCTCGCGAAGGGCGCGGTGCTCGCCGCCGCGAAATGGCGGGGCGCGCAGTGGCAGGGCGGCCAGTGGGGCGGCCCCGCGTACCGCCGCGCCGACGGCTGGGCCTACGATCCCGGCCGTGGCTGGGTCCACACCCCACCGGGGTGCGACAGCGGCGGTCGCGCCACTGGTTAGGCTCTCTTCCCGTGCCTGCCAACAACGACGGCCCCGACGAGGGCAGTACCCCGAGCAAGTCCGAGCAGACGAGCAAGTCCGAGCAGACTCGCGCGCTGATCCTGGAGACCGCCATGCGGCTGTTCCAGGAGCGGGGGTACGACAAGACCACCATGCGGGCCATCGCCCAGGAGGCCGGGGTCTCCGTCGGCAACGCGTACTACTACTTCGCCGGCAAGGAGCACCTGATCCAGGGCTTCTACGACCGGATCGCCGCCGAGCACCGGGTGGCGGTCCGGGACGTCCTGGCCCGCGAGAGCGACCTGGAGGCGCGGCTCGCCGGCGTGCTGAAGGTCTGGCTGGACATCGCGCGGCCGTACCACGAGTTCGCGGTGCAGTTCTTCAAGAACGCCGCCGACCCGGACAGCCCGCTCAGCCCCTTCTCGCCCGAGTCGGAGCACGCGCGCGTGGAGGCGATCGCCGTGCACCGCGAGGTACTGCGGGGCGCGACGAAGACGAAGGTTCCCGAGGAACTGCGGGACATCCTGCCCGAGTTGCTGTGGCTCTCCCAGATGGGGCTCGTCCTGTACTGGATCTTCGACCGCACGGAGGGCCGCGAGCGCAGCTACCGGCTCGCGGAGCGCGGCGCCAAGCTCACCGCGCGGGGCGTGTCGCTGGCCCGGTTCCGGGTGCTGCGGCCGCTCGTACGGGAGGTGCACGAGCTGTTCACGGACTTCCTGCCGGGGATGACGAAGGTGATGCCGGACCCCGGCGGGAAGCCGTAGCCACGTCAGTTGACGGCGTCCACCTCGCCGTCGGCCAGCTCCACGTCGTGCACCAGGGGGCCCTGCCCCACCACGACGTGCCGGGCACGGGAGGCGTACGAAGCGGCCGTGGCCGCCAGCAGATACGTCCCCGGCGCCGGGACCGAGACGATGTACGAGCCGTCGGCCAGCGACACCACGCGGTCCAGTTGCCGGCCCCCGGCCGACAGCAGCGTCAGCGCCGCGCCCTCCACCGGCTCCCCCTCCGTCGTACGGACGAAGCCGTGGACGGCCGATGCCGGGCCGCCCCGCGCGGGAGCCCCGGTCGGCGCGGGAGCCCCGGTCGGCGCGGGAGCCCCGGTCGGCGCGGGAGCCCCGGTCGGCGCGGGAGCCTCGGTCTGCGTGGAAGCCCCTGTCGGCGCGGCCGTCTCCTCCTTGGGCTCGACCGCGAGGTGCGGCAGCCGCCTGTCCAGCCACTGCGGCAGCCACCAGTTGGCGTCACCGAGCAGGTGCATCGCGGCCGGCACCAGGGCGGTACGCAGGATGAAGGCGTCCAGGGCGACCGCGGCGGCGAGTCCCACGCCGGCCATGGCGGCGCCGTAGTCGCCGCTGAGCACGAACGCCAGGAAGACGCAGACCATGATCAGGGCGGCACTGTTGATGACGCGGCTGGTCTCGGCCAGGCCGACGCGCACCGCGCGCGCGTTGTCCCTCGTGTGGACCCACTCCTCGTGCATCCGGCTGACCAGGAACACCTGGTAGTCCATGGAGAGGCCGAACAGGAGCGACAGCATGATGATCGGCAGGAAGGCCGCGATGGGACCCTCCTTGCCGAGGCCGAGCAGGTCCAGGCCCCAGCCCCACTGGAAGATCGCGACCAGGACGCCGAAGGAGGCCGCCGCCGCGATCAGGTTCATCAGGGCGGCCGTCAGCGGGACCACCACCGAGCGGAACGCGATCAGGAGCAGCAGGAAGCCCAGGCCGATGATCGTGGCGATGAACAGCGGCAGCCGGTCGGCCGTCACCGACGCGAAGTCCTTGGAGACCGCCGTGACGCCGCCCACGTGGGCCTGGACGCCCGCGTCCGGGATCACCTCGTCGCGCAGGGTGTCGATGAGGTCGTCGGTCTCCTTGGCCTGCGGAGAGGTGGCCGGGACGACCTGGATGACGGTGACGCCGTTGGCAGGGGGCGCGGCGGCCACCTGGGCCACGCCCCGGGTCTGCCGGATGCTCGTGACCAACGACTCGCCCGCGTCGCCGGTCACGACGACCTGGAGGGGTCCGTTGAAGCCGGGGCCGAAGCCCTCGGCGAGCAGGTCGTACGCCTTCCTGGTGGTCGACGAGGCCTCGTCGTTGCCCTGGTCGACGGTCCCCAGACGCAGGGACAGCAGCGGCAGGGCGAGCAGCGCCATCACGGCGACCGCGAGGACCGCCACCGCGCGCGGGCGGCGTTCGACGGTCGCGGACCAGCGGGCGGCGAGGCCGCTGGGACGGTCCGTCTCGGCGCCGCTCGCGGCGAGTTTGCGCCGCTGGCGGCGGCTGAGCACCCGGTGGCCCAGGAGGCCCAGCAGGGCGGGCAGCAGGGTCACGGCGGCGAGCACGCTCAGGACGACGGTCAGCGAGGTGCCGATGACGACGCCGTCCAGGAAGCGCAGGTTGGTCACCAGCATGCCGGCGAGCGCGATGCACACCGTGCCGCCCGCGAACAGCACGGCCCGCCCGGAGGTGTCCAGGGCGGCGACCGCCGCCTCCTCGGGGTCCAGGCCGCGCTCGATGCCCCGCCGGTGCCGGGTGACGATGAACAGGGCGTAGTCGATGCCGACGCCCAGGCCGATCAGCGTGGAGAGCAGGGAGGCGAGTTCGGGCACGTTGGTGACATGGCTGAGCAGGGTCGTGGAGAACATTCCGGTGCCCACGCCGAACAGGGCGACCAGGATCGGCAGCAGCATCGCGAAGAGCGAGCCGAAGGCCAGGAACAGCACGACGGCCGCCGCGAGGATGCCGACGATCTCGGCGGTGCCGGTGGGCGGCTCCTGCACGCGCGTGATGGCCTGCCCGCCCAGTTCGACCTGGAGGCCGTCACCGCGCGCGTGCTCCGCCGCGTCGACGACGTCCTGCACCAGGTCCTTCGGTACGGCGTTCGCCTGTTCGGCGAAGGTGACCTGGGCGTACGCGATCCGCCCGTCCTTGCTGATCTGTGCCGCGCCCCGTGCCCCGTACGGGTCGGTGACCTCGCCGACGCCCTTCATGGCGCCGATCTCCTTCAGTGCGGGCTCGATCCGGGAGCGTACGGACGCGTCCCGTACCGAGCCCTGCTCGACCTTCCACACCACCGTGTCGGTGTCGCCCGCGCGCTCGGGGAAGGCCTTCTCCATCTGGTCGTACGCCGTCTTGGAGTCCGTGTCGGGGAGCGAGAAGACGTCCGCGTAGTTCGTGCCCGCGGACGAACCCGCCGCGCCGAGCCCGAACAGCGCCCCCACCCACAGCAACAGGACCACCAGCCGGTGCCGGTAGCACCAGCGTGCCAATGCCGCCACGCTCAACTCTCCTCAATAGGTCGGTCGGTTGGTCCCCCAGGTCCTGGCAACAGGATCGGCGGCGGCACACGCGCGTGGACATGGGACGCCCATGACTCTCAAGGAACTCCAAAGCGGCGACCGGCCCCGCTGTCAGTGGTCCGGTCGATACTGGGGACATGACTGGGGGAATCGCTGAGGACCTGGCCGGGGGAGAGACCACGAATCCGGGCACCGTGCTGGTCGTGGAGGACGAGGAGAGCATCGCCGACGTGCTCGCCATCGCCCTGCGCTACCACCGGTTCGAGGTGATGGTCGCGGGCACCGTCCGCGAGGCGCTCGCGCTCGCCGGGCGGACCCGGCCGGACGTGGCCCTGCTCGACGTCATGCTTCCCGACGGCGACGGCCGCGCCCTCGGCCGCGAACTGCGCGCCCGGAGATCCGATCTGGCCCTGGTCTTCCTCACCGCGCGGGACTCCCCCGCCGAGATCGTCGGCGCCCTCGGCTTCGGCGACGACTACATCACCAAGCCGTTCAACATCGACGAGGTCGTCGCCCGGATCACCGCGGTGCTGCGCCGCACCCGCCCGGCCGACGTCCTGCCGCAGCGCCCGCCGCTGCGCTACGGCGACCTGGAGCTGGACGAGGCGACGTACTCGGTGCACCGCGACGGGCGCACGGTCCAGCTCACCCCCACCGAGTACGCCCTGCTGCGCTTCCTTGTGCGCAACGGCGGCCGGATCGTGCCCAAGGAGCAACTCCTGCGCCATGTCTGGCAGTACGAGCACACCCCGCCCGAGTCGACCGTCGTCGAGACCTACATCAGCTATCTGCGGCGCAAGCTGGACGCCCTGGGACCGCCGGTGATCACGACCCGGCGGGGTGTCGGATACGGGCTCGCATGAAGCTCCGCCCGCCTCGTCTCCGGCACGGCGTCCACTCGCTGCGCGGCAAGCTGACGCTGGCCAATGTGGCGCTGCTCGCCGTCGGCATCGTCGCGGCGACCGCCGTGAGTGTGATGGGCATGCGGTACTACCTGCTCGACCAGATCGACACCCAGCTCATCAAGACCCGGGACTCCCTGGGCGGTTCGCAGCTCACCCTGCGGCAGATCGACTCACTGAGCATGCTGGGGTTCGTGCGCGAACGGCTTATGCCGGCGCAGCAGGAATCGAGTGGTGAGCACCCGGCGGAGACCGTGTTCGCGGCCGTCGACATCCGGGGCGAGCCGATCGGGATCCTCGGCTTCGATCCGACCGAGTCCCAGCAGGACCTCGCGCAGGCGGCCGGCGACCCGCGCGCCCTGGCCGCCGACTCCGAGCCGCACGACGTCACCCTGGACGGCTCCGCCTACCGCGCCACGGCGACCCGGCTCGGCGACGGCACCTACGCACTGATCGCGGCGCCCACCGACGTCCTGCACCAGGGCGTCGCCAAGGCCGTCCGGCTCGACCTCGCGATCGGCAGCCTGCTGCTCGCGCTGCTGGCCTGTCTGACGATGTTCAGCGTCCGGCGCCGGATGCGTCCGCTGGAGGACATGGTGGAGACGTCGTCGGCGATCGCCGAGGGGGATCTGACCCGGCGTGTCCCCTCCAGCCGTGAGGCCACCCTGGAGGTCGAGCAGCTGCGGGTCGCCCTCAACTCCATGCTCCACCAGGTCGAGTCGGCGTACCGCACGCGCGAGCGCAGCGCGGCCCAGCTGCGCAGCTTCGTCGCCGACGCCTCGCACGAACTGCGCACCCCGCTGTCCGCGATACGCGGCTACCTCCAGCTGTACGACAAGGGCATGCTGCGCGACCAGGAGGAGCGCAGGCGGGCCTGGGGGCGGGTGCTCGCGGAGACCGACCGCATGGGGCGGCTCGTGGACGAGCTGCTCATCCTCGCCCGTCTCGACCAGCAGCCCGAACTGCGCCTGCGGAATGTCGACCTGAGCCGGCTGGTGCGGGACGCGGCGGATGACCTGCGGGTGCAGCAGCCCGACCGGCCCGTCGAGGTCGCCGCCGAGGGCTCCTTGCTGGTCCGGGCCGACGAGTCGGGCCTCAGACAGGTCCTGGGCAACCTGGTGGGCAACGTCCGCACGCACACGCCCGCCGACGTGCCGGTGCGGCTGGGGGTGGAGCGCGAGGACGGGGTCGTACGGCTGTGTGTCGCGGACGAGGGGCCGGGGCTGTCCGCGGACGACGCGGCACGCGCCTTCGACCGGTTCTTCCGGGCCGGCGGCGGCGCGGGCAGCGGGCTGGGCCTGGCGATCGTGCAGGGCGTGGTGCGGGCCCACGGCGGCGAGGTGGCGGTCCGCACGGCCCCGGGTGAGGGACTGGCGGTGACGGTCACCCTGCCGGCCCGGCCGGCCGTGGGGCCGTAACCGCGCCCGTAGGGCTGCTCAGTCGGTCATCACCAGGGCCCACACGGTCTTGCCGTGCCGGCCTCGGCTCCACACCCCCCACGCGGTGGCGATGTTCTCCACCAGGTGCAGGCCGCGGCCGGTCTCCTCCCACGCCCCGACCACCCGCAGCCGGGGTTCGAGCCGGCCCTCGTCGGAGACCTCTATGAGGCAGGAGCCGTCGGCGAGTGCGGTCACCGCGACCTCGAACTCCCGCTCCAGGAGCGGCCCGTGACGCACCACGTTGGTGGCGAGTTCCGACACCAGCAGCACGGCGTCGGCCAGGGCCGGATCGTCCGGTCCGTGCCCCCAGTCGGCCAGATGGTCCCGGACCCGGCGCCGGGCGAGACCGACGGAAGCCGGATGCCGTGGCAGCCGGAAGGAGTTGCGTCTCAACACGTTTGCTCCTCACCCCACGCACACCTCCGTCACATGGTGCTGCGTTGAGTGGCTGCCCGGCGTCACTCGGGCGAATGTCAGTTCCATGAAAACGCGTCAGATACGGCGCGATCGCGTCGGCGTCAGATCCAGTCGAGGCGCCACAGGCTGAAGACTCCCGTGCCGTCCGAGAGGTACTGGCCGCCGACGACGTCCTCGCTGCTCACGACGTAGTCCTTGGCCTGCCACAGGGGGATGACCGGGACATCGCGGGCGATGTCCGCCTGGAGGCGGCGGAAGTCCTGCTCGGCGTCGCCGCGATCGGCGTACCGCTGGCTGTCCTGAATCAGACCGTCGACCTCGTTGCTGCTGTAGCCGGTGTTCATGGTGCCGTCGGTGCCGACGAGCGGGGCACCGTAGGTGTCCGGGTCGGGATAGTCGGCCACCCAGCCGACCGCGTAGGCGTCCAGCTTCCCGGTCGCCCAGCGCTTTTGGAAGTCGGTCCACTCGTAGCCCTTGAGCGTCACCTTGAAGAGGCCGCCCGTCTCCAGCTGCTTCTTCAGCTGCTTGGCCTCCGCCGCGGCCGAACCGCTGGTCAGGCCGTAGCCGTAGGTGAAGCTGACCGGGGTGGACACGCCGGCCTCGGCCAGCAGGGCGCGCGCCTTCTTGACGCTCGGCTCCGGGTAGCTGTCGAAGAACGACGTGGTGTGGCCGGTGATGCCGGTCGGGATCAGCGAGTAGAGCGGGTCGACGGTCCCCTCGTAGACCGAGGCGGCCAGCTGCTCCCGGTTGATCAGCCAGGCCATGGCCTGGCGCACCTTGGTGTCGTGCAGCGGCCTGCCCGCGCGGGTGTTGAGGTAGAGGTTGCGGATCTCGGAACTGTCGGCCTCCGAGACGCGCTGGCCGGGGTCGCTCGCATTGAGTCCGGCGAGCACGTCCGGCGGCAGCTGGCGGTAGGCGACGTCGATCTGCTTGGCCTTCCAGGCCGCGTTCAGCTTGGCCGAGTCGCCGTAGTAGACGAGTTCGACCGGGCGGCCGGCGCTCTCGTTGGCGCCCTTGTAGCTGCCGTTGGGCGCGAGGACCGCCTTCTTCGCCTTCGTATACGTCGTCAGCTCGTACGGGCCGGTGCCGTCGACGCCGCCGTCCTTGCGCAGGGAGTTGGCCGGGTACTTGTTGCTGTCGACGATGACACCGGCTCCCGTGGCCACCTTGAACGGGAACGTCGCGTCGGGCGAGGACAGCTTGAAGGTGACCGTACGGCCGCTGGCGCCGACCGACTTGAGGGTGTCCAGCAGGCTGGCCGGACCGACATCGGAGTTGATCTTCTTGACCCGGTCGAAGGAGTACTTGACGTCCTTGGCGGTCATCTCACGGCCGCTCGGGAAGGTGAGCCCCTCGCGCAGCACGCATCGGTAGGTGCGCAGATCGCTGCCCACGAAGCCACAGCTCTGGGCGGCGTCGGGCACGGGCGTGGACTTGCCCGGCACGAAGGCCAGCAGCGACTGGAAGACGTTGTTGAACAGCGCCCACGAACCGGCGTCATAGGCGCCGGCCGGATCGAGCGAGGTGACCTCGTCGGTCGTCCCCACCTTGATCGTCTTGCCCGAACCCTGATCGGACGGGAGCAGCTGCCAGCCGCCCACTCCCACGACACCCAGCACAAGCAGCGTCGCGAGAATCCGCACGCGAACCGACCGCATCGGTTAGCCCTCCCCGGACCCCTGCGGGTCCCAGCACATATGCCACCCCCTAGTGGCGCGAGTCACCTAAGCACAGGTGTTTCACCTGGGGGAAGAGGGATTTGTCGAGTTGGGCAAGACGTTACCGCAAGGAGTTTCAGCCCTGTTTCACAGGACTCCCACAGAGTCCGCCGTACGGCTCGCGGGCCGCCGTTCAGGCCTGCTTCGACGCCAGTTCGATCACCGTGATGTCCGACGGGGCGCCCACGCGCGTGGGCGGGCCCCAGGCGCCGGCGCCGCGGCTCACGTAGAGCTGGGTGTCGCCGTAGCGTTCCAGGCCCGCGACGGTCGGGTTGGCGGCCTCGGCTAGGAGGTTGCCGGGCCAGAGCTGGCCGCCGTGGGTGTGGCCGGAGAGCTGGAGGTCGACGCCGTGGTCGACCGCGTCGTGGATCTGCACGGGCTGGTGGGCGAGGAGCACGCACGCACGCGTGGTGTCCCGGTCGCCGAGGGCCTTGGTGAAGTCGGGGCCCTGGCCCTCGCTCTCGCCCGCGATGTCGTTGACACCGGCGAGGTCGAACCAGGCCAGTTCCGTACGGTCGTTCTCCAGCGGGCGCAGACCGAGCCGCCGTACCTCCTCGACCCACTGCTCGGCGCCGGAGAAGTACTCGTGGTTGCCGGTCACGAAGTACGAGCCGTGCCGGGCCTTCAGTCGGGCGAGGGGGGCCGCCGCCGGGCCCAGGTCCTTCACGCTGCCGTCGACCAGGTCGCCGACGACCGCGATCAGGTCGGGCTGGGTGGAGTTGATGGTGTCGACGACCTTCTGGGCGAAGCCCCGGCCGAGCACCGGGCTCAGGTGGATGTCGCTGACCACCGCGATCCGGTAGCCGTGTCCCGCGCGCGGGAGCTTGGCCAGCGGCACGGTGACCCGCTTGACCCCGGGGCCGCGCAGCACGCCGTAGGTGCCGAAGCCGACGGTCCCGACGGCGGCCGCGGCGGCGGCTCCCGCGACGGCCCTGGAGACGAAGAGGCGGCGGGAGGGGGCGGCGGGCTCGCGCGGCGCCTGGGGCGCCGGTCCGGCCTCGGTCGGCCCCTGCGGCGAGGTCACGGCGTGCCCGTCGGCTTCCTGCCGCGGCTGCGCCGGCGCTCCCGCCGGTACCCGCTCCGGAGGCGCCACGGCGGTCACGGCCGGCGCGCGGCGCCTGTCCCGGCGTTCGAGGAAGCGGCGCAGCAGGGGTCGTACGGCCTCTCCCGCCACGACCGCGAGGAGGAGGTAGATCGACAGCGCCAGCCACAGGAAACCCGGCCATGCGAGCACACGCTGGAGCCAGAAGGGGGCTCCGGTGCGCTCCGCGGCCAGGGCGGCGACCGCCAGCACCCAGCCGCCGCCGATGACCACCGCGCCCACCCGGCGGGCCCGTCCGGGGCCGCCGGTGGTGTCGCGGAACAGGCGGCGCCACAGGTACCAGTTGGCCGTCACGAGGACGGCGAGCGCGAGCAGTGCGAAGACGATGACCACGGAGTGCTAACTCTCCGGGGTCGGCTGTGAGTTCCGGCGCAGTGCGCGGATGCCACGCAACCCGATCAGTCCGACGACCGTCCCCAGTACGAAGGAGACGACAGCCAGCATCAGGTGCACCCAGAAGTACGCCGTGGGGTCGCCTGCGTCATCAAAGGCGAGCCCGCTGGCGTCCGCGACGAGGTTCTTGACGAAAGTGATCCAGATGATCCAGCTCCACACCCCGAAGACGAGCAGGAACCAGGAGACGGGGCGGCTGAGCTTCATGGGTCCAGTATCGCCAAGCGCCGTCCGGTCCGGCGGCCGGGGTGGGAAGGGCGGTGGGACTTCACACTCCGCGGCATGTACGTTCCTGAGCGTGTCCGCTCCCAAGAAGACCGCCGGGCGATCCCTGCTGGTCACCTCCGCCGCCGCCCTGTCGTCCCTCGCGCTGACCGCGCCCGTCGCCCTGGCTGCTCCCGGTCCCACACCGAGCGCCAGCCCCTCGGCCACTCCCCCGGCGAAGATGTCGGGCGTGGGTGGCGCGCGGCTCGGCCAGGCCGGTACCCAGGTGAATCTGGCGAGCGGGGTCCCGGTGCTGCCGAAGGACATCACCGCGCGGTCCTGGATCGTCACGGACGCCGAGTCCGGCGATGTGCTCGCCTCGCACAACGCGCACTGGCGGCTGCCCCCGGCGAGCACCATGAAGATGCTCTTCGCGGACACCGTGCTGCCGAAGTTCCCCAAGACCGAGAAGCACAAGGTCGTTCCCTCCGACCTCGCGGGCATGGGTGCCGGCTCCAGCCTGGTCGGCATAAAGGAGGGCGAGACGTACACGGTCCACGACCTGTGGCTCGGCGTCTTCCTTCGCTCCGGCAACGACGCCGTCCATGTCCTGTCGGCGATGAACAAGGGCGTCGCCAAGACCGTCGCGGAGATGAACGAGCACGCCGAGGAGCTCCAGGCCCTCGACACGCACGTGGTCAGCCCCGACGGCTACGACGCCCCCGGCCAGGTCTCCTCGGCCTACGACCTGACCCTGTTCGCCCGCTCCGGGCTGCAGAAGAAGGACTTCCGCGAGTACTGCTCGACGGTCACCGCGAAGTTCCCTGGCGAGACGAAGAAGGACAAGAAGGGCAAGACCGTCCGCAAGTCCTTCGAGATCCAGAACACCGACCGGCTGCTGAGCGGCGACTACGACATCGCGCAGTACCCGGGCATCGCAGGTGTGAAGAACGGGAACACCACCAACGCCGGAGCCACCTTCACCGGCGTCGCCGAGCGGGGCGGCAGGGTGCTGCTCGTCACCGTCATGAACCCGTCGAAGGAAGAGCACAACGAGGTCTACAAGGAGACCGCGAAGCTCTTCGACTGGGGTTTCAAGGCGGCCGGCAAGGTGGCGCCGGTGGGTGAGCTGGTGCCGCCGAAGGGCGCCGCGCGGTCCAGCGCCCAGCCGGAGGCCTCGGGCGAGGCAGGGGGCGGCTCCGGCGGCTCGGGGGACTCCGGGGCTTCGGCCAGGCCGGTCGCCTCCGCCACGGCCGACGGCGGCTCCCGCGGCATGGGGACGGCCCTCGCGATCACCGGCGGGCTGCTGGTGCTGCTCGCGGGCGCCGCGTTCCTGGTCAACCGCCGCTGGCCACTGCCGGATCTGGTGCGTCGTCGCTCGTCCCGTCCGTGACCTCCCGCTCCTTGCTCCCCGTCGCCGTCCAGGCGGCGCAGAACAGCACCAGCTTGGCCGTGAAGTTGATCCACAGCAGCAGGGCCACGGGGACGCCGAACGCGCCGTACATGTTCTTCGTCGCCACGCCCTGCATGTAGCCGCTCAGCAGCAGCTTCAGCAGCTCGAAGCCGATCGCGCCGGTCAGCGCGGCGACGAACAGACGGCGGCGTGACGGCTCGACGCCGGGCAGCAGGGTCAGGACGTACAGCAGGAGCAGGAAGTCGGCGAGTACGGCGATGGCGAACGCGGTGATGCGCAGCAGGATCCGGCCCGCGCCGCCCTCCTGGAGGCCGAGTTCGCCGCCGATCCAGTCAACCAGCGCGGAGGCGACGGTGGAGATGGCGAGCGTGGCCAGGACGGCGCCGCCGAGCCCGATCAGGATGCCCAGGTCCTTGCCCTTGCGCAGGACCACGTTCTCGTCCTCGTCGGGCAGCTCCCACACCGCGCGCAGACACTCGCGCATCGAGCCGGCCCAGCCGATGCCGGTGAACAGCAGGGCGGCGGCGGCGATGAGACCGACGGTCCCGGCGTTCCGCACCAGGTCGTCGATGTTCAGCTGCTCGGAGATGCCGGGCACCTGATCGGCGATCTTGTCCTGGAGGTCGTTCTGCTGCTTCGTGCTGAGCGTGGCGGCGGCCGCTGCGGCGGCCACGGTGAGCAGCGGGAACAGCGCGACGAAACTGGTGAACGTCATCGCCGCGGCCAGCCGGGTCCACTTCACCCGGTCCAGCCGTTCGTACGACCGCCACACGTGCGTGGCCGTCAGGCGCACCCAGAGCGGCCCGACGACGGGGAGTCTCTTCAGCCAGTCCATGATCGGATCCTGCCCTCCGCGCGGAAGCCCGATGTGCGGGTACCCCGGGAAATCCGGGTGGTGGTGTGTGCCCTGCCGGTGGGTTCGCGGTGTCCCGCTACCACTTGGCCACTGCCAGCCCGTACATGGCGAGCCAGGTCAACGCGATGAGGGCGAGGGCGCGGTCGCGCAGGACGACGTCCTCGGGCTCGCCAGCGGTACCGCGGTCGGCGAAGACGGCGTATCTGAGGATCGCGAGGATGAAGGCGACGACGGACAGCTGCCTCCAGGGCAGCAGGCCGGGGTGCGGGCCGTGGCCGCCCTCCAGGGCCCACAGGCAGTAGCCGAGCACGGCGCCCCCGGCCGCGAGCTGCCACACGAAGCGCAGGTAGCTGGTCGTGTACTCGGTGAGCAACGCGCGCGTGGCGCCCGCTGTCCCGGCCATCTGGACGGCCTCGGAGTAGCGCTTGGCCGACACCATGAACAGTGCGCCGAACCCGGTCGTGATCAGGAACCAGCGCGAGAGCGGGATGCCGAGCGCCAGCCCGCCCGCCGCCGCCCGCATCAGGAAGCCGGACGTGACGACGGCGAGGTCGACGACGAGGACGTGCTTGAGGCTGACGCAGTACGCCAGTTGCATGCCGATGTACGCCGTCAGGAGCGCCGCCACCGCGGGTGAGGTCAGCCGGGCCGCGAGGAGTGGCGCGAGGACGCCCAGGATGCCGCCGACGGCATAGGCGACGGGGACCGGGACCTGTCCGGCGGCGACCGGGCGGTGGCGCTTGACGGGGTGGGCGCGGTCGGCATCGGCGTCCCGCGCGTCGTTGATCAGGTAGACGGCGGCCGCGCAGACGGTGAAGAGGACGAAGACGAGGGCGAGCCGGGTGAGGGCGTGCGGGGCCAGGAGCCGGCCCGCGGCGGCGGGGGCGGCGGCCACCAGGACGTTCTTGACCCACTGCTTGGGCCGGGCCGTCCGCACAAGCCCTCGGAGGAGGGCGCCGGGGGTGTGCGGTCGGGGTGAGGGGGTGCGGCGCGGGGGCGTGCGTTGTTCCAGGACAGCAGGGCGCGCACTGTTGGCGAGGGGCGCTGTTTCCGTCACGCGCGCTCCCGGTTGTCGAGGGTGCCCCCGGTCATCCAGCGCGACCCGATGCGCGCGGTGAGTGCTCCCAGGGCCGCGCCCGCCAGGACGTCCGAGGGGTGGTGCACGCCGACGACCAGGCGGGAGACGCACATCGCGGCGGCGAGCGGCGGGACCGGATACGCGCCCAGCGTGCCGTAGGCGACGGCGGCGGCCGCAGCGGAGGTCGCGTGCGAACTGGGGAAGGAGTGCCGGCCCGCCGTGCGCACCAAGGGCTCCACATGCGCCGGGCGCGGACGCCGTACCACCCTCTTCACTCCCATGCTGACGAGATGCGCGCCCGCGGTGAGCGCCGTACCGCGCAACCAGGCGCTCCGGCGCGTGCCGTCCACGGCGGCCCCGGCGAGCCCCGCCGCGAGCCACAGCGCCCCGTGCTCGCCGGCCCGGGACAGGGCCCGCGCTACCCCGGCGACGCGCGGGTCGGCGCCGTGCGCCCGCAGCGCCGAGAGAATGTGGTGGTCCATGCCGTCCATGGGGACTCACTGTTCACGTCACCACGACCGGAACTCCGGCAATATTGAGCGACATCCCATTAATCACCCATTTCGGGGAGAGTCGGAATGTTTCACAGCAGATCGCTCTCATAGCGGCGATACGGTCACCGCCATGTCCCCCGACACCTTTCCCGTCACGGGATGGGGCCGCACCGCTCCCACCGCGGCCCGTCCGATCCGCCCGCGGAGCTACGAGGAGGCCGTGGCCGCCGTCCGGGGCTGCGGGGCGCGCGGCGGCATCCCCCGGGGCCTGGGGCGGGCGTACGGGGACGCGGCGCAGAACGCCGGCGGTGCGGTGTTCGACATGACCGGCCTGGACCGCGTCCACGCGATCGACGCCGACGGCGGCACCGTGCTGTGCGACGCGGGCGTCTCCCTGCACCGGCTGATGGAGGTGCTGCTGCCGCTCGGCTGGTTCGTGCCGGTGACGCCCGGCACCCGCTATGTCACCGTCGGCGGGGCGATCGGCGCGGACATCCACGGCAAGAACCACCACGTGGCCGGTTCCTTCTCACGCCATGTGCTGTCCTTCGAACTCCTCACCGCCGACGGTGGGATCCGCACCGTTCGCCGGGGCACGCCCCTGTTCGACGCGACCTCCGGCGGCATGGGCCTGACCGGGATGATCCTCACCGCGACGGTCCAACTCCAGCCGGTCGAGACCTCCCTGATGTCGGTCGACACGGAACGCGCGCGTGACCTCGACGACCTGATGGCCCGTCTGACCGCGACCGATCACGACTACCGCTACTCGGTCGCCTGGATCGACCTGCTGGCCCGCGGTGCGGCCACAGGGCGGGCGGTACTGACGCGAGGGGATCACGCGCCGCTGGCGGCGCTGGAGAGTCAGGGGCTGTCGGGCACACGGGCGGCACGGGGGCCGCGGCGGCCCGACGCGGGTACGCGCGCGACGCCGGGGCCCTGGACGCCCGACGCGGGCACACGTGCGCGGAGAGACCCGTTGGCCTTCCGCACCCCTCGGTTCCCGGCACCGCCCGACTTCGTGCCCGAGGGACTCCTCAACGGCACGACAGTGAGGCTGTTCAACGAGTTCTGGTACCGGAAGGCGCCCCGCGCGCGTACCCGCCGACTCCAGCGGATCTCCTCCTTCTTCCACCCCCTGGACGGCGTGCCCCACTGGAACCGGATCTACGGCCGCGGCGGCTTCGTGCAGTACCAGTTCGTCGTCGGACACGGCCAGGAGGAGGCCCTGCACCGGATCGTGCGGCGCGTGTGCGCGCACCGCTGCCCGTCCTTCCTCGCCGTCCTCAAGCAGTTCGGGGACGCCGACCCGGGATGGCTCTCCTTCCCGGTGCCCGGCTGGACCCTGGCCCTGGACATCCCCGCCGGTCTGCCCGGTCTCGGCACCCTGCTCGACGAACTCGACGAGGAGGTGGCCGCGGCCGGCGGGCGGGTCTACCTCGCCAAGGACTCCCGGCTGCGGCCGGAGCTGCTCGCCGCGATGTACCCGCGCCTCGACGACTTCCGGGCGCTGCGCGCGGAACTCGACCCACGCGGGGTGTTCACCTCGGACCTGTCCCGCCGTCTCACCCTCTAGCCGGCCGTACGAGGCCGTCTGGCAGGCCGTCTCAAGGAGCTCTTTCGTGAAGGACGCCTTCGGTATCCCCCAGTCCCTGCTCGTCCTCGGCGGCACGTCCGAGATCGCGCTGGCCACCGCCCGCCGCCTCGTCGTGCGCCGCACCCGCGCGGTGTGGCTGGCGGGGCGCCCCTCCCCGGCCCTGGAGGCCGCCGCGACGGAACTGCGCGCCCTGGGGGCGGAGGTCCGCACCGTCGCCTTCGACGCGCTGGACCCGGAGTCCCACGAGGCGGTGCTCGGCAAGGTCTTCGCGGAGGGCGACATCGACATGGTGCTGCTGGCCTTCGGGATCCTCGGCGACCAGGCCCACGACGAGCGGGAGCCGGTCGCAGCGGTGCGGGTCGCGCAGACCAACTACACGGGCGCCGTCTCGGCCGGCCTGGTCTCCGCGCGCGCGTTGCAGGCCCAGGGCCACGGCTCGCTGGTCGTGCTGTCCTCCGTCGCCGGCGAGCGGGCCCGCCGCGCCAACTTCATCTACGGCTCCAGCAAGGCCGGCCTCGACGCCTTCGCCCAGGGCCTCGGCGACGCTCTCCACGGCACCGGCGTGCACGTCATGGTCGTACGCCCCGGTTTCGTGCGGTCGAGGATGACGGCCGGGCTGCCGGAAGGGCCCCTCGCGACCACTCCGGAGGCGGTGGCGACGGCCGTCGAACTGGGCCTGCGGCGGCGTTCGGAGACGGTCTGGGTGCCGGGGGTGCTCCGGGTGGTGATGTCGGCCGTCCGGCACGTCCCGCGGGGACTGTTCCGGCGGCTGGCGCTGTAACGACGGATACAGCGGCTGTAACTGCGGTTACAGCTGGCCCGTGGGCAGGGAACCGCGTTGGACATGGCCCGCCTGGGACGGAACGACCAGGCCGCCGAAGGGGAACTCGCGCAGCTTGCGCCACACCCCGTCGGGACCCTGCTCGTAGAGCGCGAATCCGGTGCACGGCCACACGGCCTCGAAGGAGGCGAGCTCCTCGAAGGCACGGTCCATGGCCGCCTCGTCGATGCCGTGCGCCACCGTGACGTGCGGGTGGTACGGGAACTGCAGTTCCCGCGCCACCGGGCCGGAGGCGTCGCGCACCTGCTTCTGCAGCCAGGTGCAGGCCTCTGCGCCCTGGGCGACCTGGACGAACACGACCGGTGACAGCGGCCGGAAGGTGCCGGTGCCGGACAGCCTCATCGGGAAGGGCCGGCCCGCCGTGGCGACCTCGGTGAGGTGCGCCTCGATGGCGGGCAGCGCGGTGTCCTCGACCACGGTGGGCGGCAGCAGGGTGACATGGGTGGGGATTCCGTGAGCCGCGGCGTCGCCGAAGCCCGCGCGCCGCTCCTGGAGCAGGCTGCCGTGAGGCTCCGGGACCGCGATCGAGACACCGATCGTTACGGTCCCCACGTCGTCTCCTGTTCTTCCCTGTCGTCCTGTCGGGTTCGTTCCCAGCCGTCCGGCTATCGACTGTACGGCCACGGCTGTGCTGTGGGCAGGCGTAGGCGTAGTGATGTGCAGCGCTCTGCCCGGTGGTGCTGGTGTGCGGTGGTGCGCCTCGTGCCCGGTGGGCGGTCGGCCGGTGTCCTGCTCAGTGCTTGGCGGGCAGGAAGCCGACCCTCTCGTAGGCGTGGGCGAGGGTTTCCGCGGCGACCGCGCGGGCCTTCTCGGCGCCCTTGGCGAGGATCGAGTCCAGCGTCTCCGGGTCGTCCAGGTACTGCTGGGTGCGCTCCCGGAAGGGCGTCACGAAGTCGACGACGATCTCGGCGAGGTCCGTCTTGAGCGCACCGTAGAGCTTGCCCTCGTACTGCTGCTCCAGCTCCGGGATGCTCGCGCCGGTGAGGGTCGAGTAGATGGTGAGCAGGTTGCTGACGCCGGGCTTGTTCTCGGTGTCGTAGCGGATGACGGTGTCGGTGTCCGTGACCGCGCTCTTGACCTTCTTGGCGGTGGCCCTGGGCTCGTCCAGGAGGTTGATGAGGCCCTTCGGCGTGGACGCCGACTTGCTCATCTTGACCGTCGGGTCCTGGAGGTCGTAGATCTTCGCCGTCTCCTTGAGGATGTACGGCTTGGGGATCGTGAAGGTCGCGCCGAAGCGGCTGTTGAAACGCTCGGCGAGGTCGCGGGTCAGCTCGATGTGCTGGCGCTGGTCCTCGCCGACCGGGACCTCGTTGGCCTGGTAGAGCAGGATATCGGCGACCTGGAGGACCGGGTAGGTGAACAGGCCGACGCTCGCGCTGTCGGCGCCCTGCCGGGAGGACTTGTCCTTGAACTGGGTCATGCGGGAGGCCTCGCCGAAACCGGTGAGGCAGTTCATGACCCAGGCGAGCTGGGCGTGCTCGGGGACATGGCTCTGGACGAAGAGCGTGCAGCGCTCCGGGTCGAGGCCCGCGGCGAGGAGCTGGGCGGCGGCCAGGCGGGTGTTGGCCGTGAGCTCCTTCGGGTCCTGCGGAATCGTGATCGCGTGCAGGTCGACGACCATGTAGAACGCGTCGTGGGACTCCTGCAGAGCCACCCACTGGCGGACGGCGCCGAGGTAGTTGCCGAGGTGGAACGAGCCTGCGGTGGGCTGGATCCCGGAGAGCACCCGGAATGCGGACAGCGGCGCGGAGCGCCCCGCTTGAGGGCGGTCGTGGGCGACAGGTGGGCGGTCAGAGGCCATGCTCACCATTCTCTCAGGTGTCGGGGGCCGATCCGGAACCAGCCGGAAACAGATGCGCCACGGGTGGGAACCGATTCGGTCCGGGCGGTGTACCAATCGTGTGAGGACGCGGGAGGGGGGCCGCATCGTCGATGAGGCCGCGGTGATCGCACGCGTACGCGCCGGAGATCCGGAGGCGTACGCGGAACTGGTGCGAGCCCATACGGGCATCGCGCTGAGGGCGGCCGCCGCGCTCGGGGCGGGTGCGGACGCGGAGGACGTGGTGCAGCAGGCGTTCGTCAAGGCGTACTGCGCGCTGGGCCGCTTCAAGGAGAGCTCGGCGTTCAGGCCGTGGTTCTTGTCGATCGTGGCCAATGAGACGAGGAACACAGTGCGGACGGCGGCGCGCCAGCGCACGCTCGCCGGCCGTGAGGCGGCCTTCGCGGAGGCCGAGCCGCTGATACCCGAATCGGCGGACCCTGCGGTGGCGGCCGTGGAGATAGAGCGCCGTGCCGCGCTGGAGTCGGCGCTGGAGAAGCTGAGCGAGGAGCACCGGCTGGTCGTCACCTACCGCTATCTGCTGGAGATGGACGAGTCCGAGACGGCTCAGGCCCTGGGCTGGCCGCGGGGGACGGTGAAGTCCCGGCTGAACCGCGCGCTGCGCAGGCTGGAGAAACTGCTGCCGGATTTCGAGCCTCGGGAAGGGGGTGATGAGCGTGAGTGAGTCCTACGGCGGTGAGGGCGCCGACGGCACGCCTGCGCGTGCGTCCCGGCTGCCCGAGGAGCTGCGGGCGCTCGGGCGTTCACTGGACGCGCCGGGTGCGGGCGGGTCCGAGTCGATGGTGGAGCGGGTGCTGGAGCAGATACTCGCCGAGCGGCTGCCGGTCCCGGTGACCCGGGCGCCGGGGCGCGCCGACCGGCTGCGGGCGGTGCGGCGGTGGACGCGGGTGCGGTGGCGTTCGCTGACCGTGACGCTGTGCGGGCTGCTGGCGGTCCTCGCGCTCACGCCTCCGGTGCGGGCGGCGGTCCTGGACTGGTTCGACTTCGGCGGGGTCGAGGTGCGGTACGACCCGTCGGCGGTGCCCTCGCCGGGGGCCGAGGTGCCCGGCTGCGGACGCTCGGTGTCGCTCACGCAGGCCGAGCGGCGGGCGGGGTTCGAGCCGCTGGTGCCGGCGGCGCTCGGCACTCCGGACGTGGTGACGGTGACGGCCGAGCCGCAGGGGCGGTTCCTGGTGAGCCTGTGCTGGCGGGAGAAGGAGGAGACCATCAGGCTGGACGAGTATCCGGCCCGGTTGGACATCGGCTTCGCCAAGACCGTGCGGGAGCAGCCGGAGTGGCTCTCGCTGAGCGGGGACTCCTCGGACCCGGGCGGTGCCCATGACACGGCTCTGTGGTTCCCGCGACCCCACCTGCTCAGCTTCTGGCTGGTGGACGCCGGTGGTTCCCGCCACACCCGCAAGGAGAGGACCGCCGGGCCGACGCTGCTGTGGATGCACGGGTCAGATGTCCTGGACCTGCCGGATGTGACGCTGCGGCTGGAGGGCGTGGCGTCGAAGGTCCGCGCGCTGGAAATCGCGAAGTCTGTCGGCAAGCAGACGAATCCGGGCGCGGAGAAGTCCTCGAAATAGTGCGCGTGGGGTGGGAACCCCGTCGGGCCGGGCGGTGTACCAGAAGTGACACGCGGCTCGCGGACTGGCCGCACGGGGATCGTCTGCTGGGGGTTGACATGAAGGGGATCAGGACCGGCCGAAGGAACCGATGCCGTGAACTGGCAGCACAGTTGGGCGCGTTGGCGGCGGCGCTCGCTCTGACGGTGTGGAATGCGCCCTTCGCGTCGGCCGGTGGACCTACGAGCGTGCTCGTGGTCTCGCCGGAGAGCGGGGAGACCGCATCGCTCTACTTCTCCGACCAGGAGTTCGGAGAGTTGCAGCAGCTGCTCGACTCTCCGGGTGCGAGCACCCGGACCAAGCCGCCCGAGGCGACTCTGGCCACCGCCCGGCAGATCAACGTCACATGGATGCTGCACGACATCTCACCGTGGCGGCTGCACCAGGTCTACCCACTGGCCGGTTCGGACCAGGTGTGGATACGCGCGGACACCCTGCTGGAGCCGGTGAACAGCCACTGGTACCAGCCCAAGGACCCGGCCCATATACGCGTCCTGCTCAAGGACTTGGGCGTGATGGGCAAGATCTACGGCGGGGGTGATGCCGTCTTCCCGACGCCCGTGCAGGAGTCGGGGAGTCCTGCGGGGGCGGTGGAAACGGAGGCGGCGGGGACACCGACTCCCCTCGGCATCTCCGCCACGACGGATGACGGTGCCGGGTGGTGGTGGGCGCTTCCGGGGCTGGCTGCCGGAGCCGTACTGGCCCTGGCAGTGCGGTCGTTCGCGCTGCGGAGGCCGTGGGGCCGTCCGCGCCGGGAGCCGGGTCCCCGGCAGGAACTGCGCGATGTGTGACGAAGGGGGGTGACCGGGAGCTTGTGACAGCAGGCCGAGTCGATCGAGGGGGATGGCAGTGCCGAGGAGGGACACAGGGCTGCGGTTCGGGCCGCGCAGGGCGTTGGCGGTGCTCGCCCCGGTGGCGGTGGCGGTGACCGTGTTCGGGGCGCCGACGGCCGACGCGGCGACGCAGCCGATGCGGGAAGCGGGCCTCGACAGACCCGACCTGGCGATGGTCGTCTCCGGCGGCTCGGGCCGGACGAAGGCCCTGCGTTCCGGCGAGCCTGATTTCACTCGTCTGTGGCAGCTGTTCCAGCCGATGTCCACCGGCACGGAGCAGGTGTCGGACGCCTGGGAGGAGGGCCGGTATCCGTCGGTGCGGATCACGGTCGTGTGGGGGCTGACGGGTGTCGGTGGCTGGCCGCAGACGAGCTCGGCGCCGGGTGGTGATGTGGCCGTGGAACGGCAGGACCAGCTGTTCCTGGCCGGCGACGGCACACCCTGGGTCCGCACGGATCCGGCGCCGGAGCAGCAGGACGACGACATCCGCTGGCATCGGGCGCCACGAGCGGTCTTCGACCGGCTGGACCGGACGGGGCTGTTGGGCGGCGGTGAGGTCGAGGGTGCCGACGGGCCCGGGGACCCGGTGGAGGGCGCCTGGTGGGTGCTGCCGGGGCTGGCCCTGGGGTTCGCGGCCGGGGCGGGCGGCACGCGGCTGATACGCCGCGCGGCGGCCCGGCCGGGAGCCGGACCGCCGCGCGAGGGGCCGCGACAGGAACTCATCGATCTCTAGAAGCCATCGGTCCTTGACAACTCAAGAGCGTGACGTGCCGCCCGCCATCGCCGGAGCCGGGTTCAGCCGAGGTCGACCTCGGGGTACAGCGGGAAGCCCGCCACGAGGTCGGTGGCCCGGTGGGAGATCTCGTCCGCGACCTTCGGGTCGAGGATGTGCTGGGCCTTGGAGGGCGCGCCCGACTTGGTGGTGCCGGACTCCGTGGTGGTGAGGACGCGGTCGATGAGGCCGGCCACCTCGTCCATCTCGGCGGTGCCGAGGCCACGGGTGGTCAGGGCGGGGGTGCCGATGCGGATGCCCGAGGTGTACCAGGCGCCGTTGGGGTCGGCCGGGATGGCGTTGCGGTTGGTGACGATGCCGGACTCCAGCAGGGCTGCCTCGGCCTGGCGGCCGGTGAGTCCGTAGGAGGAGGCGACGTCGATCAGGTTGAGGTGGTTGTCGGTGCCGCCGGTGACCAGGGTGGCGCCGCGGCGCATCAGGCCCGCGGCCAGGGCACGGGAGTTGTCGACGATGCGCTGGGCGTAGTCCTGGAAGGAGGGCTGACGGGCCTCTGCGAGGGCGACGGCCTTGGCGGCCATGACGTGCGGGAGCGGGCCGCCGAGGACCATCGGGCAGCCGCGGTCGACCTGGTCCTTCAGGGAGTCGTCGCACAGCACCATGCCGCCGCGCGGGCCGCGCAGGGACTTGTGGGTGGTGGTGGTGACGATCTGGGCGTGCGGGACCGGGTCGAAGTCGCCGGTGAGGACCTTGCCGGCGACGAGACCGGCGAAGTGGGCCATGTCGACCATGAGCGTGGCGCCGACCTCGTCGGCGATCTCGCGCATGATCCGGAAGTTCACCAGGCGCGGGTAGGCGGAGTACCCGGCGACGATGATCAGCGGCTTGAACTCGCGGGCCGAGGCGCGCAGGGCCTCGTAGTCGACGAGGCCGGTGACGGGGTCGGTGCCGTAGGAGCGCTGATCGAACATCTTGCCGGAGATGTTCGGGCGGAAGCCGTGGGTGAGGTGGCCGCCGGCGTCCAGGGACATGCCGAGCATGCGCTGGTTGCCGAAGGCCTGGCGGAGCTCGGCCCAGTCGGCGTCGGAGAGGTCGTTGACCTGGCGGACGCCGGCCTTCTCCAGAGCGGGGACCTCGACGCGCTGGGCGAGGACGGACCAGAAGGCGACGAGGTTGGCGTCGATGCCGGAGTGCGGCTGGACGTAGGCGTGACGGGCGCCGAAGAGTTCCCGCGCGTGCTCGGCGGCCAGGGACTCGACGGTGTCGACGTTGCGGCAGCCGGCGTAGAAGCGGCGGCCGATGGTGCCCTCGGCGTACTTGTCGCTGAACCAGTTGCCCATCGCGAGGAGGGTGGCCGGGGAGGCGTAGTTCTCGGAGGCGATCAGCTTGAGCATCTCGCGCTGGTCCTGGACCTCCTGGCCGATGGCGTCGGCGACGCGCGGCTCGACGGCGCGGATCACGTCGAGGGCGGCGCGGAAGGCCGTGGACTGGGTGGACAGGGGCTGCTGCTCTGACATGGCGGCCTCCGGGCTGCGTGGCTTGTGGCGGTCACGGATCACGGTTCGGCCCAGGCGCACGGCACTTGGTCACTCACAGGCCGCTCCCCGATGGTCCGTCCCATCCCAGCGCGCCAGTCACGGCCTGTCGGCCAGCCTACCGGCCGGGGTGAACGGCTCCGGTGCGGCGTCCACCATCCGAGCGACGGCTTCGAGGTCCGGTCCCGGGTTCTGGACCTCGAAGCCGTGGCAGCGGACTACGTCAGAACAGCAGGTCGGCGAGGCGGTCGATCTGGTCGGGGTCCGAGGCCCAGCAGTAGAGCATCACCTCGTCGGCGCCGATGCCGACGTAGGCGTCGGTCGCCTCGCGGATCTGCCGGGGGGTGGTGAGCATGCCGCTCTCCATGTACGCGACGTGGTCGCTGAAGGCGTAGTAGTCGCGGAGGTTGCCGCGGGCCCGGTCCAGGGTGCTCTCGGGCCCGAGGGCGACGTTCGCCTGAGCGACCAGGCGTGGGCGGCCTGGGCGGTCGTGCTTCTGCCAGGCCGTTTCGGCGTCGCGGAACAGCTTGGACATGAAGGAGGGCGGCAGGGCGGCGCCGAGGAAGCCGTCGCCGAAGCGGCCGACCCGTTCGAGGGCGGCGGGGGCGAAGCCGCCGAACAGGACCTCCGGGCCGCCGGGGGTGGTGGGGGCGGGGCCGATGGGGCCGACGCCTTCGCCGTACGGCTCACCGGACCAGGTGCGGCGCAGCAGGGTCATCTGTTCGTCGAGGCGGCGGCCTCGGCGGTGGAGGTCGATACCGGCCGCCAGGCAGTCGTCCTCGCGGCCACCGACGCCGATGCCGAGGGTGAAGCGGCCGCCCGAGAGGCGGTCGAGGGTCGCGGTCTGCTTGGCGAGCAGGGCGGTGTTGTACAGGGGTGCGATGAGCACCTCGGTCTGGACGCGGATGCGGGACGTGGCGCCGGCGAGGGCCGCGAGGGTGACGAGGGGTTCGGGGTTGTTGTAGACGAGACGGTCGAGCAGGCCGAGGGTGCTGAAGGGGCCCGCGTCGGCGCGCCGGGCCCAGGTGAGCAGCTGGGCGGGGTCGTCGACGGGGAGGCCGAGGCCGATGTTCATGGGTGTGTCCTCCGGAGGGCGTACGGGATCCGCCGGTCGGCCGGATCCGGTGCCGCCCCTCCGTGGTGCCACGCGCTGTGCGCGGACCTGCTCTCGTTCTGCGGCGATGGTTCCAGAGAGCGTGTGCGTCAGAGTGCGAGGACGGTAACGCGGTGGAGCCGGGCGTGACAACGCGTTTTTCGGCACGCTCGCCAGAGGGGCCGTCGCGGGTACGGCCTCGCGGACCCACTCCGCCGGAAAGGCCCGGTGGCCCCTCGGAGATCCCGGCGGACTCCCGTGCCAGTGGGCGCCCTTGAGGGAGCGGGCGGGGTTGGGGTCCTTGTCCGCAGGGCCTGGTACCCCTCGCCGCGAGTGTCGCGGTCGACGCAGCGCTTGTCGGATCCGCAGGAAGCAGGCGGTGAGGGTCGGGGCGGGCGGGTCCGGCCCGCCGAGCGCGACGGCGTCCGAGCGGCTGTGTCGGCGTGCGGCGGGCGCCGAGAGATCGGTAAGAGCGTGACCGGGATCAGCCCACCCCTCTTCCCCTGCCCTAAGGTCCCTTTGTGCTCTTTGGAATGGTGTGCGCTCTCGGTGCCTCGGTCTGCTTCGGAACGGCCACCGTGTTGCAGGCGATGGCGGCGCGGGCGGCGGACGCGGGCGACGGCGGCGACGGGTCGGCGTTCGCGGTGACGTTGTTCCTGCGCGCGGTGCGGCAATGGCGGTATCTGGCCGGGCTGGCACTGGACGGGGTGGGATTCCTGCTGCAGATCGCCGCCTTGCGGTCGGTCCCGATCTACGCGGTCGGTGCGGCGCTCGCGTCGAGTCTCGCGGTGACCGCGGTGGTCTCGGCGCGGCTGCTGGGGGTCCGGCTGAACGGGAGCGAGTGGGGTGCGGTCGGGGTGGTGTGCGCGGGGATGGCGCTGCTGGGGATCGCGTCCGGGACCGAAGGCGACCGGGGCGGGCCGGCGGCCCTGGGGTACGTGATGCTCGGTACGTCCCTGGCCCTGCTGGCGCTGGCACTCTCGGGCGGGCGACTCCCGGAGCGGGGGCGGGCGTTGGCGCTCGGACTGGGTGCGGGGTGCGGGTTCGGGGTGGTCGAGGTGACGGTACGGCTGATCGACTCGCTCGCCCCGTCGGACCTGTTGGCCAACCCGGCGGCCTACGCGCTCCTCGTCGGCGGAAGTGCGGCGTTCCTGTCGCTCACCTCGGCGCTGCAGCGGGGGTCGGTGACCACCGCGACCGCGGGGATGGTGATCGGGGAGACGATCGGGCCCGCGCTGGTGGGGGTGGTGTGGCTCGGGGACCGTACCCGGGAGGGGCTGGGGTGGGTGGCGGTGCTGGGCTTCGCGGTGGCCGTCGCGGGGGCGCTGGCGCTGGCCAGGTTCGGGGAGGCGCCGACGGAGGCGGAGTGACGGGGCTTTTCACACCGACTCGTCCGGCCGAGCCGGCGGGCTTCCGGGCAGGCTTCCGGGCGGGCTCCCGGGCCGCTCAGGGGCGGATCCCGGACGGCTTTCGCGCGGCTTCAGGGGTCTTTCGATTGCTTTCCGTAAATGGCCTCACCGAATTCCGGAAAAGTTACTCCCGGTACAGCTCGACAGAGCACGCCAAGGTGACCGAAAGTCCGATAAAGAGCCACGATCCGGACACTCGAAAACCATCGTTGAATATTTGAACGTGATGTGAAGACATTGCGTACTGGGTGGCGTGAGCAGCAATCCCGTCACCGTCACCGTGGCCTATCACGTGGTGCCGGGCCGTGAGGCCGACTTCCACTCGTGGGGGTGGGCCATGCTGGCCGCGAGTTCGGCACAGCCGGGCTTCCTGGGGGGTGGCGTCCTTGTCGACCGAGAGGCGGAGTGGCATGTGGTCTATCGCTTCGCCAGCGAGGGAACAGCGCGGGCCTGGGAGGATTCGGCCACCCGGACGCAGTGGCATCGCCGGGCGGTGGATTTCGCTCAGCAGACGGAGCGCAGGAGCGTGCGGGGCTCCAAGCTGTGGTTCGACTCCCAGACAGCCATGCCGAAAGCGCCCACCCCACCGGCGAAATGGAAGCTTTGGTTCGTGAACATGAGCGCGGTCTTTCCACCGGTGCTCCTGTTCAATCTGATCGCTCTTCCTTATCTCGGCGGACTCAATCCACTTGTCCGCACGCTGCTGTTGTGCCTGTGTGTGACGGCTCTCGTCACCTGGATTCTTATGCCCCGGCTACAGCGTTTCTTCAAGAAATGGCTGTATCCGCCGCTCCAGGCCCTCCGCGGACGGCACAAAAGACGGACCGCATAGGTCCGGAACGAACCGAGGGAGGTGGGCGGGTGAAGACCCTGCTCATCGACAATTACGACTCTTACACGTACAACCTGTTCCAGCTGCTCGCCGAGGTCAACGGCGAGGAACCGGTCGTGGTCCTCAATGACGCGGTCGACGCGATTCCCGATGTCGGGGAATACCTCGCGGTGTTCGACAACGTCGTGGTGTCGCCCGGACCGGGGCATCCTGCCGAGCCGCGCGACTTCGGCCTGAGTGCCGCCGTACTGGCCGGGTCGTCCATCCCCGTGCTGGGCGTCTGCCTTGGGCACCAGGGCATCGCGCTCGGGGAGGGCGGCCGGGTGGAAGCCGCACCGGAGCCGCGGCACGGGCATCTGTCGACGGTCCGGCACGACGGACGGGACCTGTTCCAGGGACTCCCCCAGGACTTCACCGCGGTCCGCTACCACTCGCTGGCCGTGTCCGAGCCGCTCCCCGAGCCGCTGGAAGCCACCGCCTGGGCCGAGGACGGCGTGCTGATGGGGCTCAGACACCGCAGCCGGCCACTGTGGGGAGTGCAGTTCCACCCGGAGTCCGTACTCACCGACTACGGCCACCGCATGCTCGTCAACTTCCGCAATCTCACGGCGGAACGGGCCCGCAGACCGCGCACGAAGAACACCGCCGTGCCCCCGCCCGAGGCCACGATCCCCCGGCCCTCGTCGGTCATTCCGCGCCCTCGGCGAGCCGCTCCCGCCTACCGTCTGCACACCCGGCGCATCGCCGGCGCGGTCGACACGGAAGCCGCGTTCACCCGCATGTACGCGGCGTCGCCGCGGGCGTTCTGGCTGGACAGCGCGCTGATCGAGGACGGACGGTCACGGTTCTCGTTCTTCGGTGACGACAGCGGTCCGCTCGCGGAGTTCGTCCGCTACGACGTCGAGAGCGGCCGCTGCGAGATCGAGCGCGCCGGGCGGCCGACGCGGAAGGTCACGGCGAGTGTCTTCGACTATCTCGGACGGCAGTTGACGAGCCGTCGGGTGGACGGCTCCGGGCTGCCCTTCGACTTCACCGGTGGGTATGTCGGCTACTTCGGCTACGAGACGAAGGCCGACTGCGGGTCGCCGAACCGGCACTCCTCCGAAGTCCCTGACGCCTGCTGGCTGTTCGCCGACCGTCTGATAGCCGTGGACCACCTGAAGAGGTTCACCTATGCGGTCTGTCTGGCCGAGGACACCCCACAGGCCGCGCGGGAGGCCGAGGACTGGCTGGAGAGCGCGCTGGCCCAGCTGACCTTCGTCGCCACCGAGCCCGACGAGTCCTCCCTGCCCGGCGGCGCGGCGTTGCGCGACGGGGCCCCGTCGTCCTCCGCTGGGCAGACGCTGTCCGCACGGTCCGATCCGGACCTGGGCGCCGCCGAGCCATGGCTGGTGCGGGACCGGGCGACATACCTCGCCGACATCGAGTCCTGCGCGCGTGAGCTGCGGGCGGGTAGGAGCTACGAGGTCTGTCTGACGAACGCGGCCCGGTTACCCGCCCCGCCTGACGCGTACGCGTTCTACCGGGTGCTGCGCCGGGTCAACCCGGCGCCCTACGCGGCGTTTCTGAGGTTCGGGGACGTTGACGTGGCCGGTTCCTCGCCGGAGAGGTTCCTGCGGATCACCGGCGACGGGGTCGCCGAGGCACGGCCCATCAAGGGCACCGCGCCGCGGGGTACCGGGCCGGAGGAGGACGCCCGGCTGCGGGACGCGCTCGCGGCGGACCCCAAGACGCGCGCCGAGAACCTGATGATCGTCGACCTGCTCCGCAACGACCTGGGGCGGGTGTGCCGGACCGGGTCGGTGCGGGTGACGAGGCTGATGGCCACGGAGACGTATGCGACCGTGCATCAGCTCGTGTCGACCGTGGAGGGGCGGCTGCGCAAGGGAGTCGATGCGGTGGACTGCGTGCGCGCCTGCTTCCCGGGCGGCTCGATGACCGGGGCGCCGAAGCTGCGCACGCTGGAGATCATCGACTCCCTGGAGACCGAGGCCCGCGGTGTCTACTCCGGCGCCCTCGGATACCTGGGGTGCGGAGGGGGCGCGGATCTCAACATCGTGATCCGGACGGCGGTGTTCGCCGACGGGCTGATGCATCTGGGCGCCGGGGGCGCGATCGTCCTCGACTCCGATCCGGTCGCCGAGTACGACGAGATGCTGTTGAAGACGGCGGCCCAGATGAGAGCCCTGCACCTGCACACCGCGGACCGGACAGCGGAGCAGCGGCAGCGGACGGCGGTCCGCGGGGAACACACGGCCAGCGAGGAGTCGGTCCGATGACGATTCAGCAGACCGCGCCCTCAGCATCACCGTCACCGCATCCGCCACGGCATTCGTCACCGCTTCCGGCACCGCATCCGTCGCCCCTTCCGTCACCGTCTCTGTCGTCGGTCGGCTCCGGCGTCCCCGGCAACCTCGCCGACCAGCTCGCCGATCTCGCCGAGCGGCGGGGCTGGGTCGACAGGCCCGCCTTCCACCAGGGCCACCGCACCTGGACCCACGGTGAGGTGCACACGCTCGCGGCCCGGGCGGCCGGTGTGCTCGCCGGTCATGGCGTCACCGCTGGTGACCGGGTGGTGCTGGCGTTGCCGGACGGGATCGCGTGGGTGGTGGCCTTCCTCGGCATCGCGCGTCTCGGGGCGGTCGCCGTGCTCGTCAACCCCGAACTCCCCGCCACGGACCACGCGTTCATGGCGATGGACACCGGGGCGGTGCTCTGTGTGACGGGGCCGGGTCTTGAGGGCCGGTTCGCCGACCGGGCCCGGCTCGGTGCCGACCAGTTGCTCGCGCTCACCTCCTGCGCCGAGCCGGCCCCCGCCCATCCGGTCGACGCGCACACGCCGCTGTACGTCCAGTACACGTCCGGCACGACAGGCCGTCCCAAGGGGGTCGTGCACACGCACGGCGATCCGAAGACGTACCACGACCTGATCGGCCGGCGGCTGCTGCGGATCACCGGGGACGACGTGACCCTGTCGGTGTCGAAGCTGTACTTCGCCTACGGATTCGGGAACGCGTTCGTCTTCCCGCTGTTCTCCGGCTCGTCCGCGGTGCTGGTGGACCGGCGCCCGGCCCCGGCCGCCGTGGACGAGCTCGTGGTCAGGCACCGGGTGACGCTGCTCTACTCGGTGCCGTCCGCGTACGCCGCGCTGGTGGCCGACCGGGGCCGTGGACACGAGACCTGCTTCGCCTCGGTACGGGCCGCGGTGTCGGCCGGTGAGGGGCTGCCTCAGGACCTGGGGAGGCAGGTCACGGAGTTGCTCGGCGCGCCGGTGCTGGAGCAGATCGGCTCCACCGAGGCCGGTCACGCCTTCTGCGCCAACAGTTTCGACCACAACCGTCCCGGCACCGTCGGCCGCCCCGTGCCCGGCTTCGAGGTGGAGCTGCGCGACCGTGCGGGCACCCCGGTCCCGGACGGGACGGAGGGCGAACTGTGGGTGCGCGGACCGACGGTGACCTCCGGCTATCTGAACCGGCCCGAGGAGACCGGACGCACCCTGGTCCGCGGCTGGCTGGCCACCCGTGACCGGGCGGTCCGCGAACCCGACGGCACCTACCGGCACCTGGGCCGCGCCGACGACGTGGAGATGGTCGGGGGCATCACCGTCTCCCCGTTGGAGGTGGAGGCCGTCCTGCGCGCCCATCCGGCGGTGAAGGAGGTCGCGGTCGTGACCGTCGCCGACGGGACCGGAGTCGGCCGGCTGCGCGCCTTCGTCGTACCCGCCGCCCCGCAGGACATCGGCCTCCAGAGCCTTCAGTGCCTGCAGGAGGACCTCCTCCGGCTCGCCCGCGAGCGGCTGGCCGCGTTCAAGGTGCCCAGAAGCGTGAGCCTCGTCCCCTCGCTCCCCCGCACCCCCACCGGCAAGCTCCGCCGCCACCTGGTCCGTCAGGGCGCCTGGTGACCACCGCACAGGCGCCGCAGAGGCGCGACGGACGTACCCGTAGACGTACCGCTGAGAGGAACGGCCCCATGCGAGAGCAGCGACCACCCTTCGCCGACCGGGGGTTCTACCTGGGCCCGGTGTTCCGCCGGGCAGCCGACCGCCACGGCGCCGTATTCGTCACCCTGGACCGGCCCCTGGACACCCACCCGGCCCTCGGTGTCGACCTCACCTACGCGGCGCTGGCGGATGTCGTCGAGGACCTGTCCGGCCGGCTGTGGGAGGCGGGTGTCCGGCCCTCCGAGCAGGTGGTCGTACACAAGACGGACAACGTCGACATCGTGCTGCTGACCTGCGCGGTCGCCCGTATCGGCGCGGTGCCGGTGCTGCTGTCGCCCGGCCTGGCCGGTGAGGTGGTCGGGGAGTTGATCGAGCGGCTGCGACAGCCGTGGCTGGTGACCGACGGGGCCAAGCTGGCGGGGCCGCTCAAGGGGGTGGGGCTGCGGGTGCGGCAGGTCCTGTCCGTGGACGCCGCGCCGGGGGCCGAGCTGCTGGCGCAGTACTCCGGCGCCGAGCCTCCGCCGCCCGTGCGCCTGCATCCCCGTGAACCGGCCCTGATCACCCACAGTTCGGGCACCACCGGACTGCCCAAGCTGGCGGTGCACTGCGCGAACACCATGTGGAACCGGCTCGTTCCGCAGAAGGCGATGGGCTGGCCGACGCGTGGGGAGACGGCGGCGCTGCACATGTCGTTCGTGCACTCGCGCTTCTACCATCTGCTCGGCGTCCTGCTGCACTTCGGCAGCCCGCTGGTGCTGATCACCGACCCGGACCCGGGCGCCGTGGGGCCGCTCCTCGCGCGGCACCGGCCCGGCATCGTGGAGACGCATCCCAACACCTTCGTGCTGTGGGAGGAGTTGGCCGACGCGCCCGGGGCGCCGCTGTCGCGGGTGCGGTCGTACGGTTCGACGTTCGACGCGATCCACCCGCGCACGGTACGGCGGCTGCTGGACGCCTCGAAGCGCCGTGGTCCCTGGCTGATCCAGTTGTACGGGCAGAGCGAGACCGGGCCGGTCGCCTTCCAGTGGTTCACCCGGCGCAGTGCCGCACGCGCGGACGGGCGGCGGGTCGGCATCGGGATACCGGGCTTCACGCGCGTGCGGGTCGCGGGGCCGAGCGGTGAGCGGGTCGCCACCGGGACCCGCGGCCGGATCGAGGCCCGTACCCGAGGGCGGATCCTCACCTACCTCGGTATGCAGGACCGCTACGACCGCCAGCTCGACGACGGCTGGTGGGAGATGGGCGACATGGGCTACCGGAGCAGGCTGGGCGGTCTGTATCTGATCGACCGGGAGATCGACCAGATCGACTCCGTGCACAGCAACCTGGAGGTCGAGGACACCTTGATGGAGCGGCTGGAGGAGCTGCGGGAGGTCGTCATCGTGCCGGGCGCCGACCGGGAGCCGGTGCCGGTGGTGTGTGTGCGGGGCGAGCGGCCGCTGGACCCCGAGCGCTGGCGGGAGGCGACGGCCGACCTGCCGGCGATGGCCGAGCCGAGGCAGTGGCGGTTCGAGGAGCTGCCGTTGACCGCGACCTGGAAGGTGAAGCGGGTCGAGATCACCCGGATGCTGACGGAGGGCGTGCGCGCGTGACACCGGTCGTGGTGGTCGGTGCCGGGCCGGTGGGTCTGTCGGCCGCGCTGGCACTGCGGGCGCGGGGCCTGCCGGTCGTGCTGCTGGAGGCGGACCCGGAGGACCGTGAACGGCCGGGCAGCCGGGCCCTGTTCGTGCACCGGGAGACCCTCGCGCTGCTCGACGGGATGCTGCCGGGGCTGGCCGCCGAGATCACCTCGTACGGGCGGACCTGGCCGACCAGGCGGACCTTCTACCGGGGGCGCGAGGTGTACTCCCGCACCCATCCGCCGAGGCCCGGCCCACCGCCCTTCACCAGCCTGCGCCAGGTCGACACCGAACGCTTTCTGCGGGCCGCGTGCGAGCGCGCGGGCGTGGAGTTCGTGTGGGAAGCGCGGGTGCTCAGCGCCCGCACCACGGCGACCGGGGTCCGGCTGAGCTGCGCGGACGGGCGGGAGTGGAGCTGCGCGTACGCCGTGGCCGCCGACGGCGCCCGGTCCGTCGTACGCGGTTCGCTGAGCGTCGCCATGGAGGGCGAGCGGGGCGAGGGCTTCCATGTGGTCGTCGACGTGGCCGACGTCCTCGATGCCGGGCTGCCGCTGGAGCGGGTCTTCCACTACGAGCATCCGGGCGTGGGCGGCCGCAGTGTGATGCGGGTGCCGTTCACCGGTGGCTTCCAGGTCGACCTCCAGTGCCGGGACGACGACATGGAGGAGGAGTTCGGGACCGAGGAGGCCGTACGGCGTTGGTTGCCGGGGGTCGTGGGTGAGGGGTACGGCGAGCGCATCCTGTGGGTGTCGACGTACCGCTTCCTGCGCAAGGTGGCCGTCTCGTTCACCGATCCGCACCGGCGGGTGCTGCTCGTCGGGGAGGCGGCGCACCTCTTCCCGCCGTTCGGGGCGCGGGGCATGAACAGCGGCATCGCGGACGCGGCGGCCGCGGCGGAGGCGATCACCGTCGGTACGGCCGGGGCGGTCGAGGAGTTCGCCGACGTACGACGGGCCGCCGCGCTGTTCAACAGTGCCGCCGCCGGTGCCGCGCTGGACCATCTGCGGCCCCGGCGCCGGATCGTCCGGGTCGGACAGCGGGCGGCGGCGGCACTCGCGCCCGTGCTGCCGTGGTGCGGGTCGTGGCTGGAGCACGCGCCCTACGGGCCGCGGCACGGAGCGCCGGTGAACGCCGGCGGCACGTACTGAGGGAGAGAGGAACCGCTGTGACACAACCGGTCGTCGCGGAGGGCCTGTTGGCATGGTCACCGAGCCGGGGGCTGACCCCGGCGTCGGAGCCGGCGGGGCCTCTGCTGGTCGCGGACTCCTGGCTGGTACGGGACGGCAGGGTGCGCGGGTTCGAACGGCACCGGGAGCGGTTCCTGCGGGCCTGCGGTGAGACCGGCGGGCCACCGTTGCGCCGGCTGCTGGAGTTCTGGCGGGACATGGCCGACACGCTGCCGCGCACAGGTGAGTGGTTCCCCCGGGTCGAACTCGCGCCCCACTCCCTGGAGTTGCGGCTGCTCCTGCGGCACGCGCCCCCGCTCGGGGCCGGCATGCGGGTCTGGGCGGCGGGCCAGTCCGATCCGCGGACCGTGCCCCGGCGCAAGGGACCGGACCTCGGCGCCCTCGCCGGGGTGCGCGAGCGGGCGGCCGGACAGGGCGCTCAGGAGGCGGTGCTGGTCGCGCCCTCCGGCACCGTGCTGGAGGCGGCCACGGCCAGCGTGGTGTGGTGGGAGGACGACACCCTGTGCCTGCCGCCGCCCCGGCTGCCGGTCCTGCCCGGGGTGACCGTCGCCCTCGTTCAGGAGCGGGCCCGGCGCGACGGGATCCGCGTCGCCCACCGCGAGCGGACCGTGGCCGAGCTGGACGGCCGTGAGGTGTGGCTGGTGAACGCGCTGCACGGGATCCGGCCGGTGACGGGATGGACCGGCGGGCCACTGCGGGCGGCACCGGCGGAACGCGCCCCGGAATGGCGGGCATGGCTGGACGACATCATGGAGCCGCTGCCGAGTTACTGAATTCCCGCACCGGAAATGCGCCGAGCCGAAGAGGACGCGGCGCATTTCCGGCTGCCCGAATTCAACTTTCCTGCGACTGTTCTTCAGCTCTTGGGCTTGGGCTGATAAGCGCCCGGCGCCATTCGGGTCGCGATGGCGATCCGGTTGTACGCGTTGATGACGGTGGCCGCCCAGATCAGTGCGGCGATCTGCGTCTCGTCGAAGACCTCCGCTGCCTCGGCGTAGACCGTGTCCGGTACCTGGCCGTCGTGCACGAGGGTCACGGCCTCGGTCAATGCCAGTGCGGCACGCTCGCGGGCGGTGAAGAAGGGGGTCTCCCGCCAGGCGTTCAGGGCGTAGACGCGCTGTTCGGTCTCCCCCGCCGCGCGGGCGTCCTTGGTGTGCATGTCGAGGCAGAACGCGCAGCCGTTGATCTGTGAGGCGCGGATCCGGATCAGTTCCAGGATTTCCGGCTCGACCTTGGCGTCCTGGCCCGCGGAAACGGCGGCGCCATGCAGGGAGCCCATCGCCGCGGACACGTCGGGGGTGATTCTCTTCAGGGCCACACGGGATATGGATGCACTGTTGTTCATGGGCCGACTCTATCCGCGCGATCGTATTCGGGAATACCGAACAGCCTAAACGGACGGCGTCATTACCCGCGGTGTTATTCGGGCAGCACCGCGCACAGCGCTTCCAGGGCTCCCGACCAGGCGTGGTCCGGCGGTGTCCCGTAGCCGACGACGAGCGCGTCGCGCCGCTCGACGGTCGCCTCGGGATGCTGGTAGCGGTGCAGGCCGTGCACCGCGAGACCCTGCCAGGCCGCCGCCCGCAGCGTCGCCTGTTCGGTGCCCGGCGGCAGCCGCAGCACGACGTGCATGCCGGCCGCGATCCCGGTGGCGTGGACCTGCGGGGCCCGCCGTGCGAGCTCGGCCACCAGGGCGTCGCGGCGGCGCCGGTATCGCAGCCGGGCGGCGCGCACATGACGGTCGTAGGCGCCGGAGGTCAGGAACTCGGCGAGGGTCAGCTGGTCCGGGGAACCGCAGCTGTCGACGCCGCCCTTGGTCCCGAGCACCTCCTCCATGAGACCCGGCGACAGCACCAGCCAGCCGAGCCGCAGGCCGGGGGCGAGGGACTTGCTGGCCGTACCCGCGTAGACCACCTGATCGGGGTCGAGTCCCTGGAGGGCGCCGACGGGCTGGCGGTCGTAGCGGAACTCGCCGTCGTAGTCGTCCTCGACGACCAGCCCGCCCGTGCTGCGCGCCCAGTCGACGACGGCCGCCCGCCGGTCGCGGTGCAGGGTGCCGCCCATCGGGAACTGGTGGGCGGGCGTGAGCAGGACCGCGCCCTGGTCGGTCAACTCCCCGGGGTCCGTGCCGCGTTCGTCGAACGGCAGCGGCACGCTCCGCAGACCGGTGCCCGCCAGCAGGTCCCAGTGCGCGTCGAGGCCGTACGACTCCACGGCGACCGTGCGCGCACCGCGGGCCCGCAGCACCGCGCCGAGGATGCGCAGTCCGTGCGAGAACCCGGCGCACACCAGGATGCGGCCGGGGTCGGCGCGTACGCCGCGGGCGCGGGCGAGGTAGCCGGCGAGTGCGGTCCGCAGTTCGACACGGCCGCGCGGGTCGCCGTAGTCGAGGGCCTGGTAGGGCGCGGTGGCCAGGGCCCGGCGGGCGGCCTTGAGCCACTGGGTGCGGGGGAAGGAGGCGAGGTCCGGGGTGCCGGGGACCAGGTTGTAGGCGGGCCGGTGCGCGGGCGGAGGGCCGGGGGTGCGCCGAGGCGCGGGCGCGGAAGCCGCAGGCGGGCCGGGCACGCCGGTTCCGGTGCTGGTGTCCGGAACGTTCCGCGGGCCGGTGACGTCGAGGTGCGTCTCCGCGGCGGAGGCGGACGGCGGTGTGACCGTCCGTTCCGCCACCCGTGTGCCCGAGCCCTGGCGGGCCGCGAGCCAGCCCTCCGCGACGAGGTCGGCGTAGGCGTCCGCGACCGTGTTGCGGGCGATGCCCAGGTCGGCGGCGAGGGAGCGGGAGGAGGGAAGCCGGGTGCCCGGGGCCAGGCGGCCGGTGCGGACGGCCTCACGGAGGGCGTCGGTGAGGCCCCGGCGGATGCCGGGACCGGTGGGTTCCAGGTGGAGGTCGACGCCGAAAGTGGCCCATGGTTTCGCCATGGAAGTGGACCATACCCCTGGGCTGCCCGGCTTCTAGGGTCAAGGCATGACCACAGCGGAAACCACGCCCAACGCCTCCGAACAGCCGCCCCGTCTCGCCTGGGCCCAGCACGCCCCCGAGGTCTACAAGGCGATGCTCCGCCTCGACACGGCCGCCCGGAAGGGCCTCGACCCGAGGCTCCTGGAGCTCGTGAAGATCCGCGCCTCGCAGCTCAACCACTGCGCGTTCTGCCTCGACATGCACTCCAAGGACGCCCTCGCCGCCGGGGAGAGCGTCGAGCGGATCATCCAGCTCGGCGCGTGGGAGGAGTCGGCGCACTTCTACACGGAGAAGGAGCTCGCCGCCCTCGAACTGACCGAGGCGGTCACGGTGATCACCGACGGCTTCGTGCCCGACGAGGTGTACGCGCACGCGGCCAAGCACTTCGAGGAGGCCGAGCTGGCCCAGCTGATCGCCGCGATCACGGTGATCAACGCGTGGAACCGGTTCGGCGTGACCTGCCGTATGACGCCCGGCCACTACGAGGCGGGCAGCCACCAGTGAGCCGTACGGCCCAACTCGACCGCGAGGTCGGATCGGCCCTGTCCGCGCTCAGCGCGGCCGCGAAGCAGGGACTCGGCGACCCCGCCCTCGCCGAACTCGTCGCCATCCGGGCCTCGCAGCTCAACCACTGCGCGTTCTGCCTGGACATGCATCTCTCGATCGCCCGTGAGCACGGGGTGAGCGAGAAGCAGCTGGACCTGCTGGCCGCCTGGGAGGAGGCCGAGGGCGTCTACGACGAGCGGGAACGGGCCGCGCTCGCGCTGACGGAGGCGGTGACCGTCCTGACGGAGGGGTTCGTGCCGGACCCCGTCCACGCCCGAGCCGCCCGGCACTTCGACGACCGTCGACTCGCCCATCTCATCGCCCTGATCGTCGCCATCAACAACTGGAACCGGGTCATGGTCAGCCGCCGGATCCCGCCGGGAGGTCACCGGCCGTGAGGAAGGTGGACGTCTTCCGCGCCCTGCACCGCAACCGCCTCCCGGGCGACCCCCTCGTCCTCCCCGGCCCCTGGGACGCGGCTGCCGCGCGGGTGCTGGAGGAGGCCGGGTTCCCGGCGCTCGCCACGCCCAGCGCAGGGATCGCGGCCTCGCTCGGGTACGAGGACGGGGCCACGCCGGCCGACGAGATGTTCGCCGCGGTGGCGCGCATCGCCGGGGCCGTGGACGTTCCCGTGTCGGCGGACGTCGAGAGCGGGTACGGGCTGGCGCCGAAGGAGCTGGTGGAGCGGCTGCTGGAGGCGGGGGTCGTGGGCTGCAACCTGGAGGACTCCGAGCACGGAGGCCTCAAGGACCCCCACGAGCACGCCGAGTGGCTCGCCGAGGTGCGGTACGCGGCCGGGGACGGGTTGTTCGTCAACGCGCGCGTGGACACCTTCTCCTACGGTGACGGCAACCCTGAACGGGCCATCGAACGAGCCGCGCTGTACGTCGCCGCGGGCGCCGACTGCGTCTATCCGATCGGCGCCCCGGTGAACGTACTGCCCCTGTTGCGGTCCGGCATCCAGGGGCCGCTCAACGTGTTCGGGCGCTTGGACGGCGAGGGCCCCTCGCCCACCGCGCTCGGTGAACTCGGGGCCACTCGCGTCACGTTCGGGCCGGGCCTGCAGCGCCGGGCGGCGCGGGCGCTGCGCGGGATGGCCGACGAACTGAGGCGCTGAACGCGGTCAGGACAGCCACGCCTTCCAGATGGACGGGTGGCTGTCCACCCACTTCTTCGCCGCCTTCTCCGGCGTCAGCTTCTGGTCGGCGATCATCAGGGAGACCTGGTTCTGGTCCTCGGTCGTCCACTTGAACTTCTTCAGGAAGGCCGCCGCCTTGCCACCGGACTTGGCGAAGTCCGTGTTGAGGTACTTCTGGAGCGGGGTGTGCGGATAGGCGCAGGTGATCTTCGCCGGGTCCGCGTCGCAGCCCTCCTTGTAGGCGGGCAGCTTCACCTCGGTCATGGGGACCTTCTCGAACAGCCACTGGGGGGCGTACCAGTAGGTCAGGAAGGGCTTCTTCTCCTTGGCGAACTGTTTCATCTGGGTGATCTGCGCGGCCTCCGAGCCGGCGAACACCACCTGGTAGTCCAGGTCAAGGTTCTTCACCAGCGCCTTGTCGTTGGTGACGTAGGACGGGGAGCCGTCCATCAGCTGGCCCTTGCCGCCGCTCTCGGCGGTGCGCAGCTGGGAGGCGTACTTGTTGAGGTTCTTCCAGTTCGTGACGTCCGGGTGCTGCTTGGCGAAGTACGTGGGGACGTACCAGCCGATGTGCCCGGTCACGCCGAGTCCGCCGCCCGGCGTGATCGTCTTCTTGTCCTTGACGTACCGCTGTTCCTGCTCGGGGTGGCCCCAGTCCTCCAGGATGGCGTCGACGCGGCCCTGGCTGAGCGCGTCCCAGGCGGGGACCTCGTCGACCTGGACGGTGTCGACGCGGTAGCCGAGCTTGTGTTCGAGGAGGTACTGGGCGACGGCCACGTTGGCCTGCGCGCCGACCCAGGACTGGACGGACAGGGTCACCGACTTGGCGCCCTGGGCGTTGGCGAAGGGCGAGGCCTGCTTGGTCATGTCGGCGGCTCCGCAGCCGGTGAGCAGCAGCAGGGCGCCGCCCACGGCGATCGCGCGTGCGCGCATGTCAGGCTCCCTTCCTCGTGCGGCGTTCGGTCGGCTGGGTGACCCGGTCGAGCATCAGACCGAGGCAGACGATGGCCGCGCCGGCGACCAGTCCGGTCGCCAGGTCGCCCTGGGCGAGGCCGAAGACGGTGTCGTAGCCGAGCGCGCCTCCGCCGACCAGGCCGCCGATGACGACGACGGCGAGGACGAGCACCACGCCCTGGTTGACGGCGAGCAGCAGCGCGGGCCGGGCGAGCGGGAGTTGGACCTGTCGCAGCTGCTGCCAGCTGGTCGCGCCGAGCGACCTCGACGACTCCATGGCCGCCGGGTCGACCTGGCGCAGGCCCTGCGTGGTGATGCGGACGACGGCGGGCAGCGCGTAGACGACGGCTGCCGCGGCGGCGGGCGCGCGGCCCACGCCGAACAGTGCGACGACCGGGATCAGGTACACGAACTGCGGCATGGTCTGGAAGACGTCAAGGACGGGCCGGAGCAGCCGTTCGACGCGGTCGCTGCGGGCCGCGGCGACGGCGGTCGCGAAGCCCAGCACAAGGGTGACGGCGACGGCCGCCAGGACCTGCGACAGGGTGTCCAGCGCGGGCGTCCACACCCCGAGGACGCCGATCGCGGCCATGGCGAGGACCGCGGTGAGCGCGGTGCGCCAGGTGCCGATCAGCCAGGCCAGAGTGGCGACGATGAGCAGGACGGACCACCAGGGCAGTCCCTGGAGTCCGTCGCGGACCGGGTCGAGGATCCAGGTGGTGAAGTGGGCCGCCCAGTCGGCGGTGCCGCCGATGAGGGGGACACCGGAGTAGAGGTGGTTCGTCATCCAGTCGACGGCCCGGTTGACGGGCTCGGCGATGTTCAGGGTCCAGGCGTCCGGCCAGTCGAGACGGCCCACCAGGCGTCCGACGACCGCGACGGCCGCGGCGGCGGCGAGGGCGTACGCCCATCCCGCGCGGCCGGGCCGTTCGATCCCGTCGCCCGCCGCAGCCGTCACCCGGTCCAGGACGACGGCCAGCAGCACGATGGGGATGCCGGCCGCGAGGGCCGCGCCCACGTCGACCGAGGCCAGTGCCTGGTAGACGCGGTCTCCGAGGCCGCCGGCGCCGATCACGGACGCGATGACGGCCATCGAGAGGGCCATCATGATCGTCTGGTTGAGGCCGAGGAGGAGTTCCTTGCGGGCCAGTGGGATGCGGGCGGTCAGCAGCCGCTGCCGGGCGGTGGTGCCGAGCGACTCGACCGCTTCCAGCACCTCCTTGTCCGCGCCCTGCAGGCCGAGCGCGGTGAGCCGGGCCATGGGCGGGGCGGCGTAGACGACGGTCGCGAGGACGGCGGCCGGGACGCCCATGCCGAAGACCAGGACCACCGGGAGGAGATAGGCGTAGGCGGGCATGACCTGCATGGTGTCCAGGACCGGGCGCAGGATCCGGTCCATACGGCCGGACAGTCCGGCGGCGAGCCCCAGCAGGGCGCCGACGACGACGGACGCGAGGACGGCGACGACCATCAGGGCGAGGGTCTGCATGGTCGGCACCCACATGCCGAGCAGACCGCAGGCGAGGAACGCCGCCGTCGTGCCCAGGGCGAGCCTGACACCGGCGACACGCCAGGCCACGAGGGCGCCGAACGCGGTGACGCCGGCCCAGCCCGCGCCGAGCAGGACCAGATACACGGCGTGTACGGAGATCACGACGGCGTTGCTGACGTAGCCGAAGAAGTAGAGGAACAGGGGGTGGCTGTCCCGGTTGTCGATGATCCAGTCGCTCACCTTGCCGAGCGGACCGGTGAGGTCGACGGTGAGGGCGTCGGGCCAACTGCCGCTGGCCCATTGGGCGTTGGCGAGCGGGACGAGGACGGCCGCGGCGAGGGCGATGAGCAGGAGCTTGTGGACCGCCCGGTGCTTCAGCAGGCCGGTGGGAAGGGTGCGGGGCGTGGACGCGGTGACGGTCGCCATCAGACGGCCTCCTTGCGGAGCTCCGTTCCGGCCACGACGTCGATGAGACGCTCGTGGTCGACGACGCCCAGGCAGCGCCCGTTCTCCACGACGCACACCGGCCGGCCGCTGCGGGCGACGACCTTGATGGCGTCGGCGACCACGGCGTTCGGGGCCAGCGCGCCCGGGTGGTCCGGGCCCGCGCAGCCGCCCGGCCGCATGGCCCTGCGGACCGTCATGACCTGCTCGCGCGGCACGTCCCGGACGAACTCGCGGACGTAGCCGTCGGCCGGGGAGCCGACGATCTCCTCCGGGGTGCCCAGCTGGACGACCTTGCCGTCCCGCATCAGGGCGATGCGGTCGCCGAGCTTGAGGGCCTCGTTCAGGTCGTGGGTGATGAAGACCATCGTGCGGCCCTCCTCGCGGTGCAGGCGGACGACCTCCTCCTGCATGTCCCGCCGGATCAGCGGGTCGAGAGCGCTGAACGGCTCGTCGAACAGCAGGACCTGCGGGTCCACCGCCAACGCCCGCGCCAGGCCGACGCGTTGCTGCTGGCCACCGGAGAGCTGGGAGGGCTTGCGCTGTTCCATGCCCTCCAGGCCGACCTTCGTGACGACCTCGGCGGCCCGCGCCCGGCGCTCGGCCCTGCCCATGCCCTGGATCTCCAGGCCGTACGCCACGTTGTCGAGGACCGTGCGGTGCGGGAGGAGGCCGAAGTGCTGGAAGACCATCGCGGCACGGTGGCGGCGCAGTTCACGCAGCCGGGACTTGTCCATCGCGCGGACGTCCTCGCCGTCGATGCAGATCGTGCCGGCCGTCGGTTCGATGAGGCGGGTCAGACAGCGCACCAGGGTGGACTTGCCTGAGCCGGACAGGCCCATGACGACGAAGACCTCGCCCTTGCGGACGTCGAAACTCACGTCCCGCACGGCGGCCGTACAGCCCGTCCGGGCGCGCAGGTCGGCGGGGTCGAGGGCGGCCAGTTCGGCATCCTCCGGAACGCGGTCCGCCTTGGGGCCGAAGACCTTCCACAGGCCGTCGACGGAGAACACCGACTCTGTGGTCGGCGGCTTGTCCAGGGTCGCGGTCGTACTCATCACGCACCACCTCCGAGCAGATCAACGGCTTTCTCACCGACCATGAGCACCCCGATCATGGGGTTCACGGCGGTCATGGTCGGGAACACGGACGCATCGGCGATCCGGATGCCGTCCAGCCCGCGGACCCTCAACTCGGGGTCGACGACGGCCTGTTCGTCCTCGGCGGCACCCATGCGGCAGGTGCCGGCCGGGTGGTACACGGTGTGCGCGACCTTGCGGGCGTACTCGCTCAGCTCCTCGTCACCGGTGACGTCGGGGCCGGGGCACACCTCCCGCTTCAGCCAGCCGGCGAGCGGTTCGGTCCGCGCGATCTCGCGGGCGATCCTGATCCCGTCGACGAGGGTGCGGCCGTCGTAGTCGTCCTCGTCGGTGAAGTACCGGAAGTCGAGGGCCGGCTTCACGGCCGGGTCCGCGCTCGTCAGGTAGAGACGGCCGCGGCTCTTCGGCTTGGGGATGTTCGGGGTCATCGAGACGCCGTACGCCGGGCGTTCGTAACCGAGACGTTCAGGGTTGTCCGTGAAGGGGACCTGGTAGAAGTGGAACATCAGGTCAGGGCCCGCGTGGTCGGCGTCGCGGCGCACGAACAGGCCCGCGTCGGAGTCCATCGCGGAGTTCTCGGGGATCGGCCCGTTCGTCTCCCAGACGATCACCGACTCGGGATGGTCGAGAAGGTTCTCGCCGACGCCCGGCAGATCGTGCACCACGGGGATGCCGAGCGCTTCGAGGTCCTCGCGCGGTCCGATGCCCGAGTGGAGCAGCAGCCGGGGCGAGTCGACGGCGCCCGCGCACAGGACGACTTCGCGGCGGGCCCTGACCAGGGTCTCCTCGCCGTCCTTGGCGCGCACGTGCACGCCTCGCGCGTGCGTGCCGTCGAGTTCCAGCTTGTGGGCCCAGGTCTCCAGCAGGATCGTGAGGTTCTGCCGCTCGTCCATCACCGGGTGCAGATACGCCACCGACGCCGAGGAACGCTTGTTGTTCTCCGGGTGGTAGGCGAGGTCGAAGAAGCCGACGCCGTCGTCGAACGGCTTCTTGTTGAAGCCCTCGACGCGGGGGACGTCCAGCGCCTTCTGGGCCGCGTCGACGAAGTCGCGGGCGATGGCGTTGCGGTCCTTCTCGTCGACCGGGACGATGTTGTTCTTCAGCCGGGCGTAGTACGCCTCCATCGGCACCGCGCCCCAGCCCTTGGCGCCGGCCTCCTCCCACTCGTCCCAGTCGGAGGGCAGCGGCTTGAAGGCGATGAGGGTGTTGTGGGAGGAACAGCCGCCGAGGACCCTGGCACGGCTGTGCCGGATGTGGGAATTGCCGCGTGGCTGCTCGGTGGTGGGGTAGTCGTAGTCGAGCTCGCCGCCGAGGAGGCCCATCCAGCGGCGCAGGGTGAGGACGTCGTCTCTGCCGACGTCGCTGGGACCGCCCTCGATGACGGCCACGGTGACATCGGGGTTCTCGGTGAGGCGGGAGGCTATGACGGAACCTGCCGTTCCGCCGCCGATCACGACGTAGTCGTATTCGATCTCGTGCATGGGGGTACTCCAGGGAAGTCTTGCGTGGGGGAAGAGGGAGACGGGTCGGTGGGCCGACGGGTGGGGGCTCAGTGACCGACTCACTCAGTGGCCGAGCGACCGCCTGGCCCGGTGGCCGACTGGCTCAGCCTCCGAACCACCGCACCGGCTTCGGCGCCAGGTTCTGGTAGACGTGCTTGGTCTCGCGGTACTCGGCGAGCCCGGCGGGACCGAGTTCGCGGCCCACTCCGCTCTTGCCGAAGCCGCCCCACTCCGCCTGCGGAAGGTAGGGGTGGAAGTCGTTGATCCAGACGGTCCCGTGACGCAGCCGCCCCGCGACCCGGCGGGCGCGTCCCGCGTCGGCGGTCCAGACGGCACCGGCGAGGCCGTACTCGGTGTCGTTGGCGAGGGCCACGGCCTCCTCCTCGGTCCGAAAGGTCTCGACGGTGAGAACCGGCCCGAAGACCTCCTCCCGGACGACCCGCATCTCGCGGTGGCAGCGGTCGAGGACGGTCGGCTCGTAGAAGTAGCCGTCCTCGGGGCGTTCCGGAGCCGGCTTGGGCCGCTGCCCGCCGGAGCGCAGCACCGCGCCCTCCTCCAGTGCGGAGGCGACGTACGACTCGACCTTGGCTCGCTGCTGCTCGGAGACCAGGGGCCCGCACTCGACGCCGTCCTCGGTGCCGCGGCCGAGGCGGATCCGCCCGGCCCTGAGTGCGAGTTCGGCGACGAAACGATCCCTCACGGACTCCTCGACGATGAGGCGGCCGCCCGCCGAGCAGACCTGGCCGCTGTGGATGAACGCGGCGTTCAGGGCCTGGTCGACGGCGGTGTCGAAGGCCTCGGGGGTGGTGCAGGCGTCGGCGAAGACGACGTTGGGGTTCTTGCCGCCGAGTTCGAGGGCGACCTTCTTGACGCTGGGGGCGGCCGCCTGCGCGACCTTGGTGCCGCTGATCAGGCCGCCGGTGAAGGAGACCAGGTCGACGTCGGGGTGCTCGGCGAGCCGGGCGCCGACGGTGTGGCCCGGTCCGGTGACGATGTTGGCGACACCCTGGGGCAGTCCGGCCTCGGCCAGCAGCTCGATGAGCGCGATCGTCGTCATCGGGGTGATCTCGCTCGGCTTGACCACGAAGGTGTTGCCGGCGGCGAGCGCCGGGGCGATCTTCCAACTGGCCTGCAGGAGCGGGTAGTTCCAGGGGGTGATCAGTGCGCACACGCCGACGGGCTCGTGCACGACGACGCTGTGGATGTCGGGCGAACCGGCGTCCACGACCCGGCCGGGCGCCTCGGCGGCGACGAGGTCGGCGAAGTAGCGGAAGGCGTCGGCGACACAGTCGATGTCGACCCGGCCCTCCTCCACGGTCTTGCCCGCGTCCCGGCTCTCAAGGAGGCCGAGTTCTTCGCGGTCGCGTACGAGAAGATCGGCGACGCGTCGCAGCAGTGCGGCACGTTCGGCGACCGGAGTCCGCGGCCAGGCGCCCTGGCCGCCGTCGAAGGCCTGGCGGGCGGCGGCGACCGCCAGGTCGGTGTCCTTCTCGTCGCCCTCCGCGACCACGGCGAACGGTCGCGCGTCGGCGGGGTCGAGGATCTCGCGGGTGGCGCCGGAGACGGCTGCACGCCATTCGCCGCCCGCGTGGATGGTCTGCGGCTCCTGCCGCGCCTGCTGTCCGGCCATGATCGATGTTGCCTTCCGTTCCAGTTCAGTGCCCCTGCGTCACACACATGTCACTCACCGGGACCGTCATCGCCTGCCCACGACCTTCCATTGCATGCGCAATCGATGGCTGAAAGTGTGCTGAGTCACTGAACATACGGCCAAAAGGGCTAAATCGTACACCGGACGTGCGCCCACGGCGACGCGCCCCCATGGAGGCAACGCCGTGGAGGCAACGCCGTGGCACGGAGAGCGCGGCCCCCGCTCCTGGGCCCGGGTTCAGTCGATCGCCGCCGGATCGCAGGCGTAGGGCGCGCAGAAGCCCGAGAGCGCGGTGGTCAGGAGGTCCAGTTCGTCCTCGCGGCCGTCCTTCTCCAGGCCGTACGCGGCGATCGCGTAGATGAAGCCGTCCTGGGCGACGAAACGCTCGTCGTAGACGTGCCAGGGACCCACGTCCGGCTCACCGCTGAGGGAGTCGGCCAGGTACTCCAGCCGTTCCCCGGTGAAGTCGCCGTCCCCTCCGCCCCCTCCGCCTCCGACGGGCTTGAGGGCCAGTTTCCGGAAACCGTCCGGCTTGGTGGTGTCGGCGGACAGGTACAGCTCGAAGGACGCCTCCGGCGACTCCTCCGCCACCTGATACACCTGGAGCCGACGTTCGCCGTCCGCGCTGCGGTAGCTGACGACGTCGATGCCGTACCGGGAGCGCAGGGTGGTCCGCGCCCACCCGGCGGGACGGGCGATACGGAACCCCTCCTCGTCCTCGTACAGCTCGTACCCGGCGGGGAGTGCGGGCTCCGAGGCGAGCGGCGACGCCGTCTCCCCGGTGGGCGACGGGGTCGGCGACACGTACGGATCGCTCTGCTGGGAGACGGCCCCCGTGGGCGACGGGCTTGCGCCGCCGGCCTTGTCGTCCTCGTCCCCGCCGTCCACGACCAAGGTCAGCACCAGCGTCACGGCGACACCGACGGCGGCGGCGCCGATCAGCGCGGACCAGATGAGCCGACGGTTCCTCCCGGGCGCAGCGGCGGAGGCGTCGGGAGGTGCGGTGACGGCCGGCTGACCGGTGGTCGACCAGGACGCCCCCGACCACTCGGCCGACGGCACGGTTCCGCCGCCGACCTGCTCGACGGAGGACCAGCCGCCACCGGGGCCCTCTGCCGCGCCGGGCCCGTGCCAGGTACTCCCACCACCGGAGCCACCGGACCCGCCGGGCCCACCGGAGCCGGGCCACCCGGACACCGGGGCACCAGCATCGGGCCCCGCATCCACCCCGGACGTCCCGGACGCCCCCGCCGAAGGCGGCCACACCGGCGCGGGCGGATCCGCCGGAGGCGTCCCCCCGTCGGCCGACGACACTCCCGGCGGCCAGGTCGGCGCGGCCCCCGGACGCGCCGGTGGCGGCGGAGTGACCGGACCGGTCGCCGCCCGGCTGCCGTCCCCGCCCCCGTCCCCGTCCTCCCAGCGCTGGGACTCCTCGTTCCAGTACCGCACTCCCCCGCTCATGCCCTCCCCCTCCAACTCGCGCGCACCGGAACCCCGTTCACCGCGCCATCCCTCTCACAGGCCCAGCAGTCCGGCGACGGCACCCGCCGACGCGATGAGGCCGACCAGTGCCTGCGAGTCGTCCAGCAACGCCCGCAGCCGTTCCCGGCGCGTCGGCCCCGCCTGCCCCGTCGTGACGATCTCCTCCTCCGTGTCGGCCAGCGCCGTGTCCAGCGCGGCCGTCTCGTCGGTGGCCCGGACTCTGGTGAGGTCGGCGCGGAGTTCGCGTACGGCGTTCAGGAGCGCCTCGGCGGCCTCGTCGCGCCGGGGCGCCGTACCGTGGTGGCTCTCGGCGTGCGCGTGGCTGCCGATGGCGAAGGTGCTGCCGTGGACACCGCCGCTGATGCTGACGCCTGGCTCATCCGTTGCCATTGCTTCCGCTTCCCTTCTGCGACGCGGTACCCGCGCCTGCCGGAGACGTGGTGGAGGTCGCCGTGGCATGCGAGCCCATGGCGAACGTGCTGCCATGGATGCCGCCCTCGACGTTCACCCCGCCGCTGCTGATGTTCACGATCTTCTGGACGAACTCGCCGGTCTGGTAACCGGATTCGGCCAGCGCGGTCAGCACGCCGTGCGCGACCCGGTCCTGCACGCTCCTGAGGTAGCGGTAGGCGTCCATCTCCTGGAACGTCGACCCCTCGTCCATCGAGCCGAGCTCGCGCACCGACAGCGCGGGGCCGTCGGGCAGCGCGCCCGTGTAGCCGCCGGTGAACAGCTTCCACCCGTACCGGACGCCCCTGCCGAGGGTGACGACGGAGCGGGCCGCGGAGCCGGGCACCCGGGCCACCGCCCAGGCGGCCTTGCCGACCACGTTGTTGTGCCGGTAGGTGTGCGCCGCCCGGTCGGCGTCCTTGAAGTCCTCACGGACCGGCAGCAGCACATGCGGGGCGATCTCCAGCATGAGCATGCGGCCCTGGGTGTGGACGCGCACGAACACCGTGACGACCAGCTCCTCCTCCCAGCCGCCGACGCGGACACGCAGGAAGTGCCGCCGTTTCTCGGCGCCCTCCTCGACCGCGCGCGCCCGGTGCTCCTCGAAGGCCTGCGGGTGGTACGGCGCCTCCTCGCGCCGCCGCAGCCCCTCCGCGGGCAGGAACACGCACTCGTCGATCTCCAGCCACCTCAACCGGTCACGGACCGTGTGCCCGGCGAACTCCGAGGGCAGCCGCAGCTGTTCGAGCAGCGGGCGGATCTTCTCCAGGACCGCGCGGTTGTTCAGCGGGAGCTGTTCCTTCTTCGTCACGTCGGGCCGCAACTCGACGGCGAGCACCCAGGTCTCGTAGGCGGCCCCGGCTCCGCAGAACGGACGCTTCTCGTGGTACATGACCAGCGGTGCGTGCTGCTCGGTGCGGATGCGCTGCTTCAGCCGCTGGAACCGCCCGCCCTCGGCGCGCTCTGCGGGGTCGCCGGCCGCGTCCGGGAAGCGCTGCGGGGACAGTTCGGCGCCGACCGCCCTGGCGAACTGGCCGCGTTGGGCGGCCACGCACAGCGCGATCAGCACGAAGACGACGACCACCAGCCAGGCCTGCATGGGCCCGATCAGCCCGGACGCCCCGTCGAGGTCGGGGAACAGCAGGTCGGACAGGCTGGGCGAGTCGTCGTAGGAGCTGTAGGAACCGCCGTAGCCGTACGAGTCGCCGTTGGACGAGGAGTCGTCGCCTCCGCCGAACGCGACGACCAGGGCGAGGATGAGGAACATCGCGAAGGTGAGACGGCCCCACCAGCGCAGGAAGAAGGCGGGCAGCCGCCGGTACAGGGGCGGGTTCGTGCCCTTGCCGCGGATCCAGGAGGCGGCCGCGAGCATCAGGCTGGGGCCGAGGAACGCGAACAGCAGCCCGCCGGTCAGCGGCAGCCCGATCACCCAGAGCCCGAGGATCAGCCCGGACCACAGCAGTTCCTGGCGGCGGGCCCGCAGCGCGTGCGCGAGGACCCGGGCCGCGTCGAGGCCGAGCGAGGGTGCGACGATCCGCTGTTCGTTCAGGTGCAGTTGCTCGATGACCCGGTCCCGGTAACCGGAATCCAGGTAGGTGCCCGCACACAGCAGCCGGGTCGCCTCGCTGGCGTGCGGTGGCGTGGGCGGCCCCGGTGGCGCCGCCGAAGGTGGTGTGCCGCCCTGGGCCGGCTGCGGTTGCTGAGGCACGTATGCAGTACTCACGCCACTCCCCCGATGCGTGCAAAACCCTTGCTGAATGCTGTTGTTGGCAAACGCTCAGCATAGGGGTGCGCCCCCTTCGGGGAAACCGGAATGTCCAGGGACGCCCGACCCTGCGGGCTCAGGGTCTGGTCCACGTCAGCATCCACCCGGACGACAGCCGGCCGGCTGCGCGTGATCGAGCCGACCCGCGCCGGAAGAACCGACGGCCTCCGTGACCGATCCGGCGACTCGCGCACTATCGCGTTCGCCCGGAAACGAGTACTGTCGCGTTCGGCCCCCCACTGGACCAACCGCCCTTGCCCGCACCCGAGTTGAACGAGGAGCCGCCGTGCCCTCCCTGCTGAACCCGGTCGTCGGCCTGCTGCTGCTCCGCGGCATCGTCACCGACACCGAACCGGCCCGTGCGCGCGGCGCGCACATCGAGGACGACACCCCCGCCGGGCCCCACACCCGCCCCGGACAACAGGTGCGCACCCCGACCTGCTCCGGCCTCCCGGCGCGTCGTCGTACTCGCTGTGGAGCCATGCCCCTTTCCCGGGCGTCGAGTTGCCCGCACCGCTCCGCACCGGGACGGCGTGACGCCGCGAGGGCGCGGCCGGCGGGCAGGTGTGTCCTCCCGGCGGGCCCGAGGGCTCGGCCGCACTCCGCCCCGGCGCCGCGGGGCACGTCGTCATAGCGAACGGGGTCGCGGACCCCGCGGAAGGCCGGCTCAGCCGCACTCCGTGTCCGCCGGGCAGAAGGAGCCCAGCGCCTTGGTGAGCGGCTCGCGCACCAGGGTGGACGCGAGCGCTGCGGGGCCGGTGGCGCGGATCGCGTACAGCGTGCCGTCGGCGGCCTCGAAGCGGTGGTCGACGACCTGGCGGGCGCCGAGGTCCGGGTCGTCGTAGCGGTAGGCGAGTTCGGTCCAGGTGGTGCCGGAGGACCGGTCGAGGACCTGATAGCCGGGCTGGCGCGAGAAGCCGTAGCCGGGGTCGTTCTCGGCCAGGTCGAGGGAGCGGGCCGGGGTGTCCTCCGCGAGCCGGAAGATCTGCAGCCGGCGGCCGTCCGCGGGGGCGTCGTAGACGACGACGGGAGCGAGTCGGCCCTGCTTCTCGGTGCGCGTCCAGCCCCTGGGGACGTCGATCGTGTAGCCGACGGGGTCCTGGGTGCGGCGGTACGTGCCGGTGGCCGTGGCGGAGGAGGGCGACGGGGACGAGACGGCCGTGACACTCGGGGCCGGACCGGATCCGGTGCGGGACCCGAGGGAGGTGTCCCTGATGAGGAACCAGACCCCGGCGCCGACCGAGACACCGACCAGGACGGCCACGGCGAGGGCGCCGAGCACCCGCCGGAACCGGTGCGGCGCGGGAGGTGTCCGGGGCGGAGCGGGCACGGCCGCCGTCCAGGGAGGCGCGAGCGGCGACGGCTGCGCCGGTGCGGCTCCCGTCCACGGGGAGACGAACGAGGTCTGCGTCTCCGCGGAAGCCCACCGTGGCGCGATCCCGGGTTCCTCCGCGGAACCCCATCGCCGCCCGACCCCGAGTTCCTCCGCGGAACCCCACCGCCGCGCGATCCCCGTCTCCCCCGAGCTCCAGGCCGCCCGGCCTCTCTCCTCGCTCGGTTCGCGTTCCGCTCCGGAACCGGAGCTGTCGCCGTTCCAACCGCTCATCGCGAAACCCCCGATTCACCCCACCTGGTACGGCTTCGACCGTAGGGCGAAAAACAGCCACGGGCCCCACTCCGGAAGGAACCGGAACAGGGCCCGCGCAAGCTCGTGACAGAGCCGTCGAGAAATCTCGGTGGCGAGAACTAGATGAGGCCGAGGGCGCGGACCGCCTCGCGCTCCTCCTCCAGCTCCTTCACCGACGCGTCGATGCGGGCGCGGGAGAACTCGTTGACGTCCAGGCCCTGGACGATCTCGTAGACGCCGTCCTTGGTGGTGACGGGGAAGGACGAGATCAGGCCCTCCGGGACGCCGTAGGAACCGTCGGACGGGATGCCCATGGAGGTCCAGTCGCCGTCCGCGGTGCCGTTGACCCAGGTGTACACGTGGTCGATGGCGGCGTTGGCGGCGGAGGCGGCGGAGGACGCGCCACGGGCCTCGATGATGGCCGCGCCGCGCTTGGCGACGGTCGGGATGAACTCCTCGGCGAGCCACTTCTCGTCGTTGACGGTCTCGGCGGCGTTCTTGCCGGCGACCGTGGCGTGGAAGATGTCCGGGTACTGGGTGGCCGAGTGGTTGCCCCAGATGGTCAGACGCTTGATGTCGGCGACCGTGCTGCCCGTCTTCTTCGCGAGCTGGGTCAGCGCGCGGTTGTGGTCGAGGCGGGTCATCGCGGTGAAGCGCTCGGCCGGTACGTCCGGGGCGGCGGCCTGGGCGATCAGCGCGTTGGTGTTCGCCGGGTTGCCGACGACCAGGATCTTGACGTCGTCCGCGGCGTTGTCGTTGATGGCCTTGCCCTGCGGCTTGAAGATGCCGCCGTTGGCGGAGAGCAGGTCACCGCGCTCCATGCCCTTGGTGCGGGGGCGGGCACCGACGAGCAGACCGACGTTGGTGCCGTCGAAGGCGACGTTCGGGTCGTCCGTGATGTCGATGCCCGCCAGGAGCGGGAAGGCGCAGTCGTCGAGCTCCATGGCGGTGCCCTCGGCGGCCTTCAGCGCGGGGGTGATCTCCAGGAGGCGGAGCTTGACCGGCACGTCCGCGCCGAGCAGCTGGCCGGAGGCGATGCGGAAGAGCAGGGCGTAACCGATCTGGCCGGCCGCGCCGGTGACGGTGACGTTCACGGGAGTGCGGGTCATGGCGTTCTCCGTATGACAGCTGGCGGTGGGGCGTCCCTGCCCCGGACGTTTGATCGATCTCTTGGCGTCAAGAGAGATCCAGCGGTCAGGCTATCGCGCATCCGGCATGCCGGACGTCCGCCTCCATGTGGCCCACCCCACACACCGCCGGAAGAACGGCCGACAAAAGAGGCGGCCGCCCGTCCGGGAGAGGGGGACGGAAGCGGCCGCCGTATGGGGGTGCCGATTTCCGGACTCCCGTGGGGGTACTGGTGCGCGTGCCCCCGATCCGGGAGTCCATGCACGCTCCCTGAATATTTGACCGTCCGTGAGCGCGGGGCGTCCCGTCAGCCGGTGCACCCCTGCTGTCCGGAAGCCAGCGTCACGCACGCCTTCGCCGCACTCGCCGTCTTCACGGCGACCATCGGTGTGTACGCGATCGTGTCCCCGACCTCGGTGATGCTGTCGCTCTTCTCGGACACCTTCCCGGCGCTCACCTCGACCTTGTCCCCCTGCCCGGCCTGGGTGATCCGCCCCCACGCCGCCCCGCAGGTCTCGCTGTACCGCACCTCGACGAGGGTCGTCCCCACGGTCGCGGTGCTGGCGGTGGTCACCAGGTTCCCGCTGCACCCCATGGCCTCGGCATCCTTCCCCGTGCATCCCTCCCCGCTGCACTTGACCCCGGCCGGCAACGACACGGACGCGCTGACGGAGGGTGACGGAGAGGAGTCGGCTCCCTCGTTCTTCTTGTCCCGGCCGACGTCGGTCAGGAAGAACACGGCGGCGACCACCACCAGCACCCCGACGGCCCCCGCGAGGAACATCGTCAGCCGCCGCTTCCCCGAGCCGCCGGAACCGTCCGCGGGACGCGCGTCCTGAGGCTGCGCGTCCTGTGGCTGGTCGTACGGTCCCGGCGCCCCCGGCGTCCGTCCCGGACCGTCGGAGGAGCCGGGTGCGGGCGCCGGCGTGGGCGCGGGCGCGGACGTGCGCCCGGCGGTCTGCGGCGGCCCCTGATATCCGGCGATGCCCCAGGAGTTCGCACCGGAGGAGCCTCCGCGAACCTCGGCACTCTCGGCGTCCCGAGCAGCGTCCCGAGCGGCGTCCCGAGCGGGCCGGGTCTCCGGCGCCGCCGGCTGCGGCGGCACCGTGGGGGCCACTCCCGCCGGTCCCGCCACCCCGGGCGTCGCCGTCGCGCTGCCGCTCCTGCGGGCCGTCCTGCCGCCCTTGGCGTTCGCGGGCGGCGCCCCGAACTCGCCGAGCGCGGCCCGCGCCTGGGAGATCCGGATGGCTTCCATGGTCATGTCGTGGCGCATCTCCGAACGGCTCCAGGCGCGTTCGGCCAGCTCCCACATCGTGGTCAGGTGAACGGGATTGGTGCCGGTCACCTCGGCCAGAGCGACGATCGCACCCTTCGGCGCGAGCAGTCTTCCGTTGAGATACCGCTCCCAGGACGTCTTGCTGTAACCCGTGCGGTCGGCGACGGCCGCGATGCTCAGGCCGCTGCGGTCCACGAGCCGCCGCAGCTGGCTCGCAAACTCCCTGACCTGCGGATCCAGTTCATCGGGCAAGGCCCTCCAACGAGGCATTGCTCCCCCCTCATTCCCCCGGTCGGTGCGGCTGTTCCCCGCATTTCCCCGTGCGTGGTGCCCTCTGCCGAGTCCCCGTTGTGGCTACCCACAAGGATGCGTCCCCTAAGGATCTCAGTTCCTCGGGCAGGGGGCGCACGGGTGCATCGACAAGTTCGACACGTTAGCTTCGGCGTCGAACAGCCCCGTATCAAATGCGCAAACTTGTCAATACATCACCACAGGAGGAACACACCGGAAATAACGCCGGTCACGGCAGTTACCGGTTCACCCAGAGGCCACGGCCACGGCCCCGGCGATCCCGATCAGCAGCAGGACGACGAGCAGCAGTACGGCGGACAGCAGCAGCCGGTTCATCCCGCCGCCCCGCTCCCGGGGCGGCTCGTCCCACCACGGCAGGGTCGGGTCGTCCTCGTACCCCTCGCCCCCGGCGGCGGGCGCGGGCGCCGTGGCCGGCCGGGGCCAGGCCTGGACCGCCAGTTCCCAGCGGACGGCGAGGCGTTCGGAGTCGGTGCCGTCCAGCCCCGCGATCCGGCACAGGGCGGCGACGGCCTGGCGGGGCGGGGGCTGGGTGGCGTTGAGATAGCGGTGCCAGGAGGACTTGCTGTACGCGGTGCGGGCGCCGAGCGACACGAGGCTGAGCCCCGTGCGGTCCTTGAGCTGCCTGAGCTGCTCGACGAAGTGCCGCACCTCGGGCGGCAGATCGTCGGGCAGCGCCTGCCAGCCACTCATCGCCCACCTCCACGGCGTCCACACCTGGTTCCCGGACCTGCTTCCGGCACCTGCTTCCGGGTGATCGACGACGTCAGAGGCCTGATCGGTTCCTGGAACCGGGACGGCTGTGGCAGGTCCCGCACACCGTGCCGGAACCGTCACCGCTGTGACACAGCGCACTGACAGCGGTTGAACAGCCGGTTCACGGCACGGGAGGCTGGGTCGTGACGGCGGTCCGTCCCTCATCGGGGGTGGGGGCGGACCGCTGTCGCGGCCGGGGTTCAGCTGCTGCTGACCGTGAAGTGCAGGGTGTCCTTGAGGAAGGGGATCACCAGCCACGGGTGCGGCTGCACCATCATCGCCAGCAGGACGATCGCGGCGCCGAGACCGCCGTAGGTGGCGATGTCGGTGAAGCGGGAGCGCACCGCGAGCATGCCGACGTCCGGCAGCAGCCAGCGCAGCACGGCACCGACGAGCAGGGCGACGCCGATCAGGAGCGTGCCGACGCGGAACTGGTCGAGGGCGGTCAGCAGCAGGCCGAGTCCGACCGCCGACAGGATGGCGAGGATCGGCCACTGCCGGGCGGGCGCGGGCGCGTCCCGCGGCGCGGCCCGGCCACCGCCCTCGGGCCGCGCGGTGTCCCGGGTGAACAGCGGAAAGCGCCGGGTCGCCCGGCGCGGCCGCCCGTCGACGTCGGGCGCGCTGATCGCATCCCTTACGACGATCTCGGCCTGCCCCTCGGCATCCCGCTCCTCGCCGACGCCTGGCTCGCGGGGCTCCTCGGCCCCGGCCGCCTCGGCCGCCTCGGCCTCCTCCGTGCTGCCCGGCTTCCGGGAACCGCCCGCGTCAGCCGACACTGCGCTCCGCCGCCTCGACCACGTTGACGAGCAGCTGGGCGCGGGTCATCGGGCCGACGCCGCCGGGGTTCGGGGAGACGAAGCCGGCCACCTCGGCGACCCCGGGGTGGACGTCGCCGACGATCTTCCCCTCGGCGTTGCGGGAGACGCCGACGTCGAGGACTGCGGCGCCCGGCTTCACGTCCTCGGGACGGATCAGGTGGGCGGAGCCGGCGGCGGCGACGATGATGTCGGCGCGCTTGAGGTGCGAGGACAGGTCGCGGGTGCCGGTGTGGCACTGGGTCACGGTCGCGTTCTCGCTGCGGCGCGTGAGCAGCAGGGGCATCGGGCGGCCGATGGTCACGCCGCGTCCGACGACCACGACCTCGGCGCCCTTGATCTCGACGCCGTAGCGACGCAGCAGGGTGAGGACGCCGTTGGGGGTGCAGGGCAGCGGCGCGGGCTCGTTGAGGACGAGACGCCCGAGGTTCATCGGGTGCAGGCCGTCCGCGTCCTTGTCCGGGTCCATGAGCTCCAGGATGCGGTTCTCGTCGATGCCCTTGGGCAGCGGCAGCTGGACGATGTAACCGGTGCACGACGGGTCGTCGTTCAGTTCGCGGACGACGGCCTCGATCTCCTCCTGCGTGGCCGTCTCCGGCAGTTCACGCTGGATGGAGGCGATGCCGACCTCCGCGCAGTCGCGGTGCTTGCCCGCGACGTACTTCTGGCTGCCGGGGTCGCTCCCGACGAGGATCGTGCCGAGGCCGGGCGTGACGCCCTTCTCCTTCAGCGCCGCCACGCGGGCGGTCAGATCGGACTTGATCGCGGCTGCGGTGGCCTTGCCATCGAGAATCTGGGCGGTCATGCCCCCATCCTCGCGGATGACCCGGCCCCGGTTCCAATCCGGGTTGCACCGGAGCCCCGTCCAAGATCGGCGAGGTTGCACTTGCACAACACATACGGAATGCCGCTGGACAACAACAGACCTGCCTAGAACGATATGTGGCGCAGTGTCGCGGTGGGTGTTCGGGGGCAAACCGCTCAGACCATGACGTTCCTCCGCGCAGTCCGCATTGTCCCCAGCCCGGTCGACGGAGGATCATCATGAGTTTCGGCTCGCCCAACAACCCTTACGGACAGCCGCAGGACCCCAAGCAGCAGCCCCAGCAGCAGCCCGGCTACGGCTATCCCCAGCAGCCACAGCAGCCCCAGCAGCCCGGTTACGGCTACCCGCAGCAGCCCCCGCAGGGTGTGCCGCCGCAGCAGGGCTACCCGCAGCAGCCCGGTTACGGCTACCCGCAGGCGCCGCAGGTCCCGGCCTCCGCCTACGGCTACCCGCAGCAGCCGGGCTACGGCGCGCAGCCCCCGTACGCGAACTGGGGCCAGCGCTTCCTCGGCACCCTGGTCGACATGCTTGTGTTCGTGGTTCCGTACATCATCGTGGGCGTCGGAGCGGCCAACAAGACGGCGGCGCTGATGATCATCGGCTACCTCGGCATCATCGGCCTCGCGATCTGGATGCTGATCATGGAAGGCCGTACCGGCCAGACGCTCGGCAAGAAGGCGCTCGGCATCCGCCTGGTGCGGGAGATCGACGGCCAGCCGCTCGGTGTCGGCATGGCCTTCGTCCGGCGTCTCGCGCACTTCCTGGACAGCCTCGCGTGCTACCTCGGCTGGCTGTGGCCGGCCTGGGACGCCAAGCGCCAGACCTTCGCCGACAAGATCTGCTCGTCCATCGTCATCCGTACGAACTGAGCGCCGCGCACACGCAGGTGAGGGCGGATCGCCCCAGGGCGTTCCCACCCTGCCTTCCCCGGGGCCGTGTCACGTCGTGACACGGCCCCGGGGCGTCACCTCCCTGACCCCCGGCCACGAGACGGCGACAACAAGCCGCGCGGAGTGGCCGATTCCGGGAGCGGCCCTGGACGAGAACACCCCGGAGGCGCTGCGGTACTTCCTGGAGGTCGGGCAGTACGAGGTGTAGGGCCCAGTTCCCAACCCGGTACCGCCGTATCCCGACCGCTCCCCCGCGCCGGGCGATAGCCTCTCCCCGTCAACTGGCGTGACACGAGAGCACGTTGTGAACGGAAGAGGCAGGTCGGGGGCCGTGACAGACATATCGGCGGTCGGTGACACCGCGCTGCGGCAGGTGGGTGCGGCCCCGCTGCTGCCCACCGATCCCGGGCGGATCGGACCGTACGTCCCGCTCGGGCTGCTCGGCAGCGGCGGCATGGGCCGGGTCTACCTGGCCCGGCACGCCGACGACAGCCCCGGGCTCGCCGCCGTGAAGGTGATCCGGCCCGAGTACGCCGAAGGGCCGGACTTCCGGCGGCGGTTCGAGCGGGAGGCCGCCGTGCACGGGCGGGTCCGCACCCCGCGCGCACCGCACCTGATCGGCACCGGGTTCGACGACACACTGCTGTGGATGGCCACCGAGTACCTGCCCGGACTCGGCCTCTCCGACGCGGTCCGCGAGTGCGGGCTGATGCAGCCGGCCGGGGTGTGGCGGCTGGTGGCGGAACTCGGTGAGGCCCTGTCGGCGCTGACCGCCTCCGGGGTCGTCCACCGGGACCTCAAGCCGTCCAACGTGATCCTCTCCCCCCGGGGCGCGCACGTCATCGACTTCGGCATCTCGCGTGCCGTCGACAGCAGCGCGATCACCACGACCGGCAACCGGGTCGGCACGCCCGCGTACATGGCGCCCGAGTATCTGCGCGAGGGGCGCTGCGACGCCGTCTCCGACGTCTTCTCCCTCGGCTGCACCCTCGTCTACGCCGCCACCGGGCACGCCCCCTTCGGCGACGGGACCGGCGTGGACGTCATGCACCGGGTCGCCTTCGAGGCACCCGACGCCGAGGTCATGGCCGAACTCGCGCAGACGGACCCCGCGTTGGCCGCGTTGCTGGCCGCCTGTCTCGACAAGGACCCCGCCGGGCGCCCCACCCCGCGGCAGCTGACCGACGCGGCCACGGCCGCCGGGCACGGCCGCGCCGCCCACTGGCAGGAACCGCTGGCCACCCGGCTCCTGGACCGGCAGCAGGGGTGCGCGGCGCTGGAGGGCGTGTCCGTCCGGCAGACCGGACATCTCCGCACGCCGACCGCTCCCGTCCTCTCGCCCGTCGCCGCTCCGGCGAGCACCGGGAAGGGCAGGCGGCGGAGGTCCTTCCTCACCGCCGCCGCGGGTGTCGCCGTGGGGGCCGTGGCCGTCGGCGCCTTCCTGCTCACCCGGCCGGGCCTCGACACCCCGGCCGCCGCCGCCCCGACGTCCGTCGGCAGCAGCACCGCCGCCGCCGCACCCGCCTCTCCGGAGCCCAGCACCTCCGCCTCACCCTCCGGCAAGGACGACAGCAAGAGCGACGGCAAGGGCGACGGCAAGAAGAAGGACACTGGGGACAAGGGCGAGAAGGACACCGGCGGAGGTGGCAGCGCGCCCGGGAGCACGCCGTCCGCGACCGCCACCCACGCCGGCGACAGCACCGGCCAAGGCGGCAGCAGCACCGCTCCCACCCCCACCGCCACGGTCACGAAGACCACGGCACCCCCGGCCACCCCCGCCTGGATCTCCGGCTGCACCTACTACTCCGGCACCGAACTCACCGACTACGGCGACACGGGCCAGCGGGTCGTCCAGGTGCAGTGCATGCTCACCAAGCGCGGCTACAGCGTGGGCGGTTCGGGCGTGGACGGCGAGTTCGGCAAGGACACCCGGACCGCGGTCAAGCAGTTCCAGAGCGCGAAGGGGCTGGAGGTGGACGGCCAGGTGGGGCCCAACACCTGGGCGGCGCTGCGCAGTTCGACGTGACATGGCTGTGGGGGGGGGGGGGGGGGGGGGGGGGACACCAGCGGGTGGGTGCGGGGGGGGGGGGGCGGCCGGTTTGGAGACGTCGCCAGGGAACTACGCGCTCGGGGAGTAGCGGCCGAGGTGCTGCCCGCCGACCTTATGCACCAG
>NZ_JBVIHJ010000002.1:148401-382953 GCF_055570355.1 Streptomyces sp. NPDC031225
ATGGAGAGGTGGGGGAGGGGAGGGCCGGCGCGAGGTGGCGCCCACGCTGTGGGGGGGGGGGCGGGGGGGGCGGGGGGGCCGCCCGGCCCCCCCCCCCCCCCCCCCCCCCCCCCCACGCTCAGGTGTCTCAGTGGAAGAAGTGCCGCGTCCCCGTGAAGTACATCGTGACGCCGGCCTTCTTGGCGGCCTCGACGACCAGTTCGTCACGGACCGAGCCGCCCGGCTGGACGACCGCCTTCACACCGGCCTCCAGGAGAACCTCCAGACCGTCCGGGAACGGGAAGAAGGCGTCCGAGGCCGCGTACGAGCCCTGCGCGCGCTCGGCACCGGCCCGCTCGACGGCCAGCTTCGCGGAGTCGACCCGGTTGACCTGTCCCATGCCGACGCCGACCGAGGCGCCGTCCTTGGCGAGGAGGATCGCGTTGGACTTGACGGCCCGGCAGGCCCGCCAGGCGAACGCCAGGTCGGCCAGTTCGGCGGCACCGAGGGCCTCGCCGGTGGCCAGGGTCCAGTTCGCCGGGTCGTCGCCCTCGGCCTGGAGGCGGTCGGTGACCTGGAGGAGCGCGCCGCCGTCGATGGGCTTGACCTCGGCGGGGTGCGCGGGCGCGGCCGGGGCCTTCAGCACGCGGATGTTCTTCTTCCTGGCGAGGGCTTCGAGGGCGCCGTCCTCGTAGTCGGGCGCCACGATGACCTCGGTGAAGATCTCCGCGACCTGTTCCGCCATCTCCTTGCTCACCGGCCGGTTGACGGCGATGACCCCGCCGAAGGCCGACAGCGGGTCACACGCGTGTGCCTTGCGGTGCGCCTCGGCGACATCCGAACCGACCGCGATACCGCACGGGTTGGCGTGCTTGATGATCGCGACGGCCGGCTCGGCGTGGTCGTACGCGGCACGGCGGGCGGCATCCGTGTCCGTGAAGTTGTTGTACGACATCTCCTTGCCGTGCAGCTGCTCGGCCTCGGCGAGACCGACACCGGTGCCGTCGACGTAGAGCGCGGCGGGCTGGTGCGGGTTCTCGCCGTAGCGCAGGGTGCTCTTGCGCTCCAGGGCCGCGGCGATGAAGTCCGGGAAGGGAGATTCGTCGGCGGGGGCGTAGGCGCTGGCGAACCAGCTGGCGACCGCGATGTCGTACTCGGCGGTGTGCCGGAAGGCCTCGGCGGCGAGCCGCTTGCGGACGGCGAGGTCGAAGCCGCCGTCCTTGACCGCGGCGAGGACGTCCGCGTACCGCGCGGGGCTGGTGACCACGGCGACCGACGGGTGGTTCTTCGCGGCGGCACGCACCATGGAGGGGCCGCCGATGTCGATCTGCTCGACGCACTCGTCGGGGGCGGCACCGGAGGCGACGGTCTCGCGGAAGGGGTAGAGGTTGACGACGACGAGGTCGAACGGCTCGACACCCAGCTCCGCGAGCTGCTCGCGGTGGCTGTCCAGCCGCAGGTCGGCGAGGATGCCGGCGTGCACGCGCGGGTGCAGGGTCTTGACGCGCCCGTCCAGGCACTCGGGGAAGCCGGTGAGCTCCTCGACCTTGGTGACGGGGACACCGGCGGCGGCGATACGGCCCGCGGTGGACCCGGTGGAGACGAGCTCCACACCGGCCTCGTGCAGCCCGCGGGCGAGCTCTTCGAGCCCGGTCTTGTCGTAGACGCTGACGAGCGCGCGACGGATGGCCCGCTTGCCGTTCTCGATGCTCTCGGCGGTCACTGGATAACTACCTTTCGTCCCTCAATGCGATAGCCGTTGCGGGCGAGCCGCCCCACGACCTCGACGAGCAGTCTGCGCTCGACTTCCTTGATGCGCTCGTGCAGAGCGCTCTCGTCGTCCTCGTCCCGGATCTCCACCACGCCCTGGGCGATGATCGGACCGGTGTCGACGCCGTCGTCGACGAAGTGGACGGTGCAGCCGGTGACCCTGGCTCCGTACGCGAGCGCGTCGCGCACTCCGTGGGCCCCCGGAAAACTGGGCAGCAGCGCGGGGTGGGTGTTGACGAACCGCCCGCCGAAGCGGGCCAGGAACTCCTTGCCCACGATCTTCATGAACCCGGCGGACACCACGAGGTCGGGTGCGTGGGCGGAGACGGCCTCGGCGAGCGCGGCGTCCCACTCCTCGCGGGTCCCGTGGTCCCTGACCCTGCACACGAAGGTCGGCAGCCCGGCCCGCTCGGCCCGCGCGAGCCCCTCGATGTTCTCCCGGTCGGCGCCGACGGCCACGATCTCGGCGCCGTACGCCTCGGGCCCGGTCTTCGCGATGCCGTCAAGCAGCGCTTGGAGGTTCGTACCGGATCCGGAGACCAGCACGACCAGGCGCTTGACCGGCTTGGCCTGCTCGGCCACGGGCTTGGCGGCCACGGCGGGGCCCTTTCTCGGGGGAGCGTTTGTACGGTCGTACGAATGCTTCGGGCCCCCGGATACGGGGAAGTCTACGAAGCGGCCGAACGTCAGCAACGATACCGGCACACCGGAAGGCCCCCACGGGACGGGGGCGTGGCCGGAAGGTAGCGTCTGGGAGGGACCGGTACGGGAACGCGGATGGCGTGCGCCGCGTTCACGGGATGACGGCTCGCGTCGGCGGGCCGGACGAACCGTTCCCGTTCGTTTCACGTAGCCGTGCACGCCACATCCTTCAAGGGGAAGACGCTCACTTGATGTCGGACCGCAGCCTGCGACTCCTCACACTCCCCCGGCAGTCCGTGCAGGGAGGGGAGCGCAGCGGCATGCTGCTGCGGGAACAGCCCGCCTCGCCGCCGGACGCGCCCTCGGGCCCTTCCGGCAAGAAGAACGGCGGCCGGGGCGGTACGGCCGACGAGGACAACCCGTTCGCCCCGCCGCCCGAGGGCACCCCGGACCGTCCGTGGCAGCCGCGCCGTCCCGAGGGCTCGGACGACGACCGGGGCCAGGGCGAGGACAACGGAAACGGCGGCCACACGCCGTGGGGCAGTCAGTGGAGCGACCGCCAGCCCGGCCGCTCCGACGGCGGCTTCGGGCAGCGCCCGGGCGCCGGTCCCGGCGGGGGCCCCGAAGGCCAGGGCACCTCGGGTCCGAACCAGCGCTGGGACCCGACGGACCCCGCCCAGCGCCGCGCCCGCTACTCGCTGCTCTCCGGTATGTGGGCCTTCTTCTTCGCCCTCTTCGGCTGGCCGTACGTGGCCCTGCTGCTGGGCGGTCCTGCCCTGTACTGGGCCATCAGCGCCCTGCGCGCCAAGCCCGGCGCCACCGACCCCGACACCCCGACGCCGCCGCAGTCGGCCCGCCCGCAGACCACGGCGGCGATGAGCGGCCTGGTCACGGCCTCCCTGGCGATCGTCCTGGTGGCCGCCGGCTTCGTCATGCAGCTCGCGTACAGCGACTACTACACCTGCCGGAACGACGCCCTCACCAACGCGGCGGAGCAGTCCTGCTCCGACCTGCTCCCCAAGGGAGTGCGCAACCTGCCGGGCATGGACAACTGACGCCTCGGAGCTCCCCGGACCTCCCCCGACCTCCGCGTCCCGGCGACGGTCAGTCGGCGGCCGGGGGCTTCTCGAGGGGTTTCGTCAGGGGTTTCTCCAGGGGGGTGGCCGCCTCCTTCAGTGCGGCCCAGCGGTTCTCGCGTGACACGTCCTCGTGCCAGGGCGTCGGCGAGGGACCGGTCCCCGCCGTGGGCGCGGCGGGCAGGAAGTCGTACGGCTCGTAGGTGTCGTCCTGGTCGTAGGCGTCGGCTCGGTCGTCGAGGCTGTCTCGGTCATAGGTGCCGTCTCGGTCGTCGGTCTCGTCCTGGTTGTGGGGGAGGGGGTCCTGCGGGGCGGGCATCTTCACCGGATTCATCGGTTCCACCGGTCCGGTCCCGGGCGCGGCCGTCGTCTTCCGCCGCGGGAGCCACCCCCGTACCCCGCCCCGGGTCCGGCACCGCCAGGCCCGCACCCCGAGGGCCACCGGCACCGCCGCTCCGGCGAGCCATGCCAGCGCCGCTCCGCCCACCTGCCACCACACCGGCCCGAACCGGGCCAGCGCGCTCTCTCCCAGCGGCCCTCCGGCCGACGCGGCCAGCAAGGTGACCGCCGCCGCGCACAACACCGCCGCCCACCAGGCGGCACCCGCCGTCCGTCGCCGCGACCACGCCGCGCCCTCCGTACCCCCCGGGCGCCCGCTGCCGGCGCGCCCCACGAACCAGCCCGCCACCACCCCGGCCACCAACGGCACCGCCCCCGCCGCCCAGTGCACCGGCCCCCCGGCCCCCGCCTCCGGCACCGCCGCCAGCAACGGGAACGGCGGCAGCAACGGCGCGGGATCCGACGACAGCGGCCCCACGACATGCCCGGCCCCGAGCACGAACCCGGGCCCGACGGCGTAACTCACCGCCCACACCGCGGCGTTCGGCACCAGCGTCACGCAGAGGAGCAGTACGGCGAACCGGCCCGACCACCCCTCCGTCAACTGCAGGAACGACGCCCGTGCGGTCCCACCGTGCACCACCAGCGACACCCCCAGCAGCACCGCCCCGCCCCCGACGAGCACCGCCGCCCCGGCCCCCGCGGCCCGAGCCGCCGCGCCGAGCCGGGCCCGCGCCTCCACCCCGAGCACGAGCCGACGTGCACTCGCGGGCAGCAGCACCAGTACGGCGTCCACCGCCTCGGAGGGCCGGCCGTACGCCGTCCACACCCCTGCCCCGGCCGCGCCCATGACGAGGGCCGGCAGGCACACGCAGGTCCACGCCCAGGAGGGCCGCAGCGCCCCGCCCGACGCGTACAGCGCGGCGGCCGCGCCGACGGCGAGGTATCCGAGCACGACCCCGGCCCACGCCGTCCGCGCGGGCACCAGGGGCGACTCCTCGTCCCCGCCGGCCGCGTCCCGCGCCGCCCGGTGCACCAGCCACAACGGCAGCGCGAGCAGCAGCAGGGGGGTGAGACCGACAGGGGCGGGGACACCGGAGAGCGTCTCCGCGCGGACCAGTTCCACCCCGTGCGCCAGCAGCCACAGGGCGGCGGCCACGTGCAGCGCGCCGCCCGGCCCGCTGTCGGGATACGGCGAACTGATCCACAGCACGATCACGAGCACGGCGAACGAACCGAGTCCGAGCCCGGCGGCCACCGCGCCGCCCAGGAGGCCGGCGGCCAGGCCGGGTGTCCGGTCGCGCAACCGGATGAGCAGGGGCGACAACGACGTGCGGCGAGCGGTCATCTGGATCACGACCGCCATGCTCCCAACGACACGCGCTTTCTCGTCGTAACAAGCGAACCACCGATGTGTCGCCCAATATACGACTATGTACTTTTTCGTCCGAAGGGGCGCCCTGTGACGCAGAACCCTGCGACCCCCCTCTCCGCGCCGGAGGTGACGGGGCACCAGACAGGACATCAGACGGGGCCTCAGTGGCAGCCCACGGAACCTCGGCCCGAACCCGAGTCCCCCGCCGCCCCCCTGACGCCCGCTCAGGCCTTCGACGCGCTGTACGCGTTCTGCTCCCCCGCGCTCGTCCGGCAGGCGTATCTGCTCACCGGCCGCCGCGGACTCGCCCGCGAGTCGGTCGAACGGGCCTTCCAACTCGCCTGGGAGCGCTGGCCCGAGGTGGCGGTGGACCGGGACCCGGCGGGCTGGGTGCGGATCATGGCGTACGAGTACGCCCTCTCCCCCTGGCACCGTTTCCGCCCTCGCCACCGCCACCCCGAGGCACCCGTCGCCGACCCGTCGGCCCGCGCGCTGATGGCCGTACTCCTGCAGCTCCCGCCATCACAGCGGCGCACGCTCCTGCTGTACGACGGCGTCGGCCTCGACCTTCCCGAGACGGCGGCGGAGACGGAGGCGAGTACACCGGTGACTGCGTACCGGTTGATGAACGCGCGTTCGGCGATCGCGGCCCGGCTTCCCGATCTGGCCGACCCGTCCGACCTGCACGACGGCCTGACCGTGCTGGCCTCCGTGGAACGGTTGCGGGCCGCGCAGCCGCTCGCGGTGAGGACCGGGAGCGAGCGCCGGGCACGGTTCTGGACCCGGGCGGCGATCGCGTTCACGGTGGCGCTGATCGGCACGACGGCGCTCACGCTGCGGACGGCTCCCACGCATTACGAGCCGCCGGTCGCGCCGGGGGCGGAGATCCAGGGCGTGCCGCCGCGGGTGGGGCAGGGTCCGCTGTCGGAGGCGGAGGCGGAACTGCGGGAGAAGCTGCGGGAGTCGATGGCGAGCGGTCCGGAGAGGCTGGTACCGGACGGTCGCTGAGCGCGGGCCGGTGGGGGCCGGTCGCGCAGTTCCCCGCGCCCCTGAGTGGGTGAGGTCGACACTTGCCCGGCTGTACCCACCTAGGGGCGCGGGGAACTGCGCGACCGGCCACGACGCACCCGCAGCCGCCCGACGACCGAACCCGGCACCCCGTAACGCGCCGATGGGCCCGCCCCGAATGACGGAACGAGCCCAAAGACGTACAGCGGGGTACTTGTTCAGCCGGCGAGGATCTCGCGCGCCAGCTTGGCCGTCTCGGTCGGCGTCTTGCCGACCTTGACGCCCGCGGCCTCAAGGGCCTCCTTCTTCGCGGCGGCCGTGCCGGAGGAGCCGGAGACGATGGCGCCGGCGTGGCCCATGGTCTTGCCCTCGGGCGCGGTGAAGCCCGCGACGTAGCCGACGACCGGCTTGGTCACGTTCTTCGCGATGAAGGCCGCGGCCCGCTCCTCGGCGTCGCCACCGATCTCACCGATCATCACGATCAGGTCGGTGTCGGGGTCGGCCTCGAACGCGGCGAGCGCGTCGATGTGCGTGGTGCCGATGATCGGGTCACCACCGATGCCGACGGCGGAGGAGAAGCCGATGTCCCGCAGCTCGTACATCATCTGGTACGTCAGCGTGCCGGACTTCGACACCAGGCCGATACGGCCCGGCTTGGTGATGTCGCCCGGGATGATGCCGGCGTTCGACTGGCCCGGGGTGATGAGACCGGGGCAGTTCGGGCCGATGATCCGGGTCTTGTTGCCCTTGGACCCGGCGTACGCGTAGAACGCGGCCGAGTCGTGGACCGCGATGCCCTCGGTGATGACGACCGCGAGCGGGATCTCGGCGTCGATGGCCTCGACGACGGCGGCCTTGGCGAAGGCCGGCGGTACGAAGAGGACGGATACGTTCGCACCCGTCTTCTCGATCGCCTCGGCGACCGTGCCGAACACCGGGATGTCGGTGCCGTCGATGTCCACGGACGTGCCCGCCTTGCGCGGGTTCACGCCACCGACGATGTTCGTGCCGTCGGCGAGCATGAGCTTGGTGTGCTTCATGCCCGTGGAGCCGGTCATGCCCTGGACGATGACCTTGCTGTCTTTGGTGAGGAAGATAGCCATGGCTGTGTCTGTCCCTCTTCCCTTACTTCGCAGCCGCGAGCTCGGCGGCCTTGTCGGCCGCGCCGTCCATGGTGTCCACGCGCTGCACCAGCGGGTGGTTGGCGTCGGAGAGGATCTTGCGACCCAGCTCGGCGTTGTTGCCGTCGAGGCGGACGACGAGGGGCTTGGTGACTTCCTCGCCCTTGTCCGCGAGCAGCTGCAGCGCCTGCACGATGCCGTTGGCGACCTCGTCGCACGCGGTGATGCCACCGAAGACGTTGACGAAGACCGACTTGACGTCGGGGTCGCCCAGGATGATCTCCAGGCCGTTCGCCATCACGGCCGCGGACGCGCCGCCGCCGATGTCGAGGAAGTTGGCCGGCTTCACGCCACCGTGGTTCTCACCGGCGTACGCGACGACGTCCAGGGTGCTCATGACGAGACCGGCGCCGTTGCCGATGATGCCGACCTCGCCGTCGAGCTTGACGTAGTTGAGGTTCTTCTCCTTGGCGGCGGCCTCCAGCGGGTTCGCGGAGTCCTTGTCCTGGAGGGCCTCGTGCTCCGGCTGACGGAACTCGGCGTTCTCGTCGAGGGAGACCTTGCCGTCGAGGGCGATGACGTCACCGGAGGCGACCTTGGCCAGCGGGTTGACCTCGACGAGGAGGGCGTCCTCCTCGACGAAGGTCTTCCAGAGGGTGACCAGGACGTTCGCGACCTTGTCGGCCACCTCGGCCGGGAACTTCGCGGCCTCGACGATCTGGCGCGCGACCTCGGGGGTCACACCCACGTTGGCGTCGATCGGCGTCTTGGCGACGGCCTCGGGGCGGGTCTCCGCCACCTCCTCGATCTCCATGCCGCCCTCGACGGACGCGATGGAGAGGAAGGTGCGGTTGGCACGGTCCAGGAGGAAGGAGACGTAGTACTCCTCCAGGATCTCCGGGGCCGTCTCGGCGATCATCACCTTGTGGACCGTGTGGCCCTTGATGTCCATGCCGAGGATGTTGGTGGCGTGCTCGACGGCCTCGTCGACGGTGGCGGCGAGCTTGACGCCGCCGGCCTTGCCGCGGCCGCCGACCTTCACCTGGGCCTTGACGACGGACTTGCCACCGAGGCGCTCGGTGGCTGCGCGGGCCGCCTCAGGCGTGTCGATGACTTCACCGGCCAGCACCGGTACATCGTGCTTGGCGAAGAGGTCCCTCGCCTGGTACTCGAACAGGTCCACGCGCTTCCGTCCCTATCAGTGATCTCGCGGTTCGTTGTCTGCGTGGGCGTGCCGCGAGGGCAACGTGACGTCCGCTTCGTATGTCAGTCACAAGGGAGGCGCACACGGTGTCCGAGCGCGCGGCATGTCCGTCTCGCAGGTTATCGCTGCTTGCGGGAGGCCCCTAAATCGAGGGTCACACCTGAGCGGTGATACCTGTCACATGATGCCGCACTCACTGGCACGGGGTGCCGTGTGTGAGGGGTCGAGGGGGTACGGGAGCGGGGGGTGCAGGGACGGGGGGCGGGAGGCCGCGGTGAGGGCGCGGGAGTGCCTGGGAGCGCCTGGGAGTGTCGGCGGTGCTGGCGGTTTTGGGGCCCTGGGGGGGGCTGGGGGTCCGTGGCGGGCCTTGACGGATCCGGGGCGGGCGACGGAAGCGCGCTTGGGCTACGACCGGGCGGGGTTGGGCCGTGGGCGCGGTGACGGGGGCCGTGGGTGCCTCGGATGCCACGACGGGGCCGCGACGAGGCCGGGCCGTGGGCGCGGTCGGGCCGTGGGTGCCGTAGGGGTCGTGGGGCGGCCGTGGGGAAGGGCCTCACCGGGATGGGGTTACCCGGTGAGGCCCTTGATCAGGCCCTGTGAGGGGCCTGGGGCGTTGATCCCCACCCCAATGGGGACCTCTTCGCCCCGCCCGTGAGGTTCCGGCGTGGACAGACCGACGGCATTCGGCCGTCCGGGGGGCCGTCGCCTCACGGAGTCAGTGGTTCGCCGCGGGATGCCCACGGCGATGTGGGGAGATCAGTCGCGGGAGTGGGGGTCCTGCGCTGCGCGTAGCCCCGGGTGGAGGGGTTGGGCCGAGCACGCCGTTCGGGTGACGCCGTCCGCCAGGTGAGTGGCGTACCTGGCCACAGCGCGTGCGAGCGGCACGACGTCACCGGTGACTCCGGTCGCCATGACGATGGAACGGCGGAAGTTCTTGTTCATGAGTGCGTCAGATCCCTGGATCGTGAGGGGCCTGGAAAGGCATGAGGCATGGACCCGGTGGGGTCAGACCTGTTCCGTCCCCGCGCGGCAGATCAGCAGCGGGGAAGGTGGAAGGCCTGCCCTGAACGCGTCCTAGCCGGGGAAGACGGGGATGTCCCGGTGCCTGTCCCGGGTCCCGGCCGCGTCGACATCCGCGGCGGCACCGGGCACGAGCCACGGCACCGCCCGGTGGATGAGGGTGACGGCATACGCGTCGCCGTGTCGCGAGGAGCCGTTGTCCACCGCCGGCTTGCCGCCGAGGGCACCGCCCGGGGTGTCGGAGGGCACCCGGTGCCCGGGCGCAGGAGCGGCGGTGGAGGAGGTGGTTCGGTGGGCGGAGGTGTGCGTGACAGTCTCGGTCAGGGTGTCCCGGCCGGAGAACCGCGGCCCGTACCCGGCATCGGCGCCCACGGGGCCCTTCTCATCGGCCGACGTCGTTGCCGCGTGACCACCCGGCTGCAACCGCGGCGCCGAAGTGACCGGCGTCGGCACTGGCAGGGTCCGGACCGGAACCCCGGGCAGGGTCGGCCACGTCGGGGACTGCGGGAACGACGGCAGCGGCGGCAACTCCGGCAGCGAGGCCGGCGGCGACATCCCGACCGTCCCGGTCAACCCCGTGGTCACGGTCTCGACCAGTTCTCCGACCGGCCGCACGACCTGGTCCCCCACCACCCCCACGAGGTCCTCGGTCACCGGACGGAGAACCTTGCCGTCGGCCGGGTGAGCGAGCACGTCGGTGAGCGCGTCGGGAACGGTGTCGGGCACCGGGTTACGGGGGCTGAAGGCACCGGCACGGCGATGGCCGGGCTCGGCCGAACTGAAGACGGGGGCAACCGGCTCAAGGGCGCTGCCCTTCGCCGGACCCACGCGTGTGCCGGCGACCGTGCCCACGCCCGGGTCCGCAGCCGCGCCCGGCCCCACGGCCGTAGCCACGTCGTCCGCGCCCTCGGCCGCCGGTTTCACCAGCCCGGCGACCGCGCTGCCCGGCAACGCCCCGATACCGTCCGCCGCCTGCGCCTGCTCCCCCCAGAGGAAGCCGAGCACGAGCAACCCGCCCAAAAGCAGCCCCACTTGCAGTGCACGCCGTCCGATCGCCACGCGCAGGACGCGCACAGCGACACCGGGACATGCTGCTGACGGGGCCAAGAGAGGTCGGAACCTTCCATGTGACGGAACCAGGCGAAAGGGAAGGGAGGGGAAACGGAACGGAAGCGTGAAGACTGTGGAGACTCCGATCCTTGCACGGCGCGCCCGAGGTTGCGCAAGCCCCTGTTACCGATGCGTAGTCATATCCGTTTCGCAGGCCGAAGCAGCAGGTCACCAGGTCGACAAATCTCCAACGGGCGCACCGGGTTCACGCCGTGTCCGGTATCGGGAGCGGCCGCTTCTCGATGGCCGCGGCCATCACCTCCGGGAACAGGTCGGGTGTGCAGGCGAAGGCGGGTGCACCCAGCGCGGCGAGCGCGGCCGCGTGTTCCCGGTCGTAGGCGGGCGCCCCCTCGTCCGACAGCGCGAGCAGCGTCACGAACTGCACCCCCGACGCCTTCATCGCCGCGACCCGCTTGAGCATCTCGTTGCGTATCCCGCCCTCGTAGAGGTCGCTGATCAGCACCATCACCGTCTCCGCGGGCCGGGTGATCTGCGACTGGCAGTACGCCAGCGCCCGGTTGATGTCCGTGCCGCCGCCGAGCTGCGTCCCGAACAGCACGTCCACCGGGTCGTCGAGCTGGTCGGTGAGGTCGACGACCGCCGTGTCGAAGACGACCAGCCGCGTGTCGATCGACCGCATGGACGCCAGCACCGCCCCGAACACGGACGCGTAGACGACGGACGCCGCCATCGACCCCGACTGGTCGATGCAGAGGACGACCTCCTTCTTCACCGACCGTGAGGCCCTGCCGTACCCGACCAGCCGCTCCGGCACGATCGTCCGGTACTCCGGCAGATAGTGCTTCAGGTTGGCCGAGATCGTGCGGTTCCAGTCGATGTCGTGGTGGCGCGGCCTGTTGATCCGCGCGCTGCGGTCGAGGGCGCCGGTGAGCGTGGCCCGGGTGCGGGTGGCGAGCCGCTTCTCCAGGTCCTCGACGACCTTGCGCACGACCGCCCGTGCCGTCTCCTTCGTCGTCTCCGGCATGGCCTTGTTGAGCGACAGCAGCGTGCCGACGAGATGCACGTCGGCCTCCACCGCCTCCAGCATCTCCGGCTCGAGGAGCAACGTGGACAGCCCGAGCCGATCGATGGCGTCCCGCTGCATGACCTGGACGACCGAGGACGGGAAGTACGTCCGGATGTCCCCCAGCCACCGCGCCACGGACGGTGCCGACGCCCCGAGCCCCGCCGAACGGTCCCTGCCCGTCTGCCCCTTCCCGTCCCCCCTGCCGTAGAGCGCGGTCAGCGCCCCGTCCATCGCGGCGTCCCGACCGCTGAGCTCGCGCCCGGTTCCGTCGGCCGAGTCCCCACCGAGCACCAGCCGCCAGCGCCGCAACCGCTCGTCGGCCGGGTCGCCCCCGCCGCTCGCCGTCCGCGGTTCATCGGTCGTCATCCCGCCACCCCCGCAAGGTCGTTGTCGTCGCTGTCCGCCAAGTCGCCGTCACGCCCGCCCGGGTCGGCGCGATCGACGTGGCCCGCATGGTCACCGGGGTCGTCGTCCAGGCCGAGCAGCAGCCGCACCACCGGCAGCACGGCGTCCGCGCGGCCGATGTCGAGGTCGTCCCCGAAGCCCGGTATCCCGGTGCCGGTCCCCGCCGCGCTCCCCCGCTGTTCCGGACCCCGCCGGACCAGCTCGCCCAGCGTCCGGCGCACTCCCGGCTCGTACGCCGAGAACGTGCGCCGCAGCAGAGGCAGCACATCGGTGAACGCCTCCGCCGACACCCCGGTGAGCCACGCGTCCACCAGTCCGAGCAGCCGCTCGTCGTGCACGAGCAGCATTCCGCCCCCCGAGCCGCCCCCGACGAACCCCTCGATCCAGGCAGCCGCGTCACCCGGCGGCGTCCCCGGCGACAGCACGAGCCCCATGAGCCGCGCCACGTCGTCCTGCGCCAGCTCCCCGTCGTCCAGAAGCAGCCGCACAGCCCGCCCCCGGACGACACCGGGCACGGTGTCCCGCCCGGAAAGCACCCTGAGCACCACGAACCAACGGCCTCGCAGTCCCGCGGCGTCCACCGCCGACACGGCAGCGCGGTCCGGAACACCCTGCGCCGGTACGGCCGCGGGGTCGTCCCGGCTGTCCCGTCCCGGTATGCCGGCGGGCGCGGCACTCGTGTCGTCGCCCTGTCCCGGCGCCGTCATCTCACCCAGCAGTCCCACCGCTGCGTGCACGGCGTCGACATGGCGGCGCATCTCGTCCGCCGCGTCCGCGTCGAGTGCGGCGCAGGCCGGGGGCAGGCCGACGAAGACCCGTTCGGCGAGGCCTGCCGCGACCTCCGCCAGTGCCCCGGTGTCGGTGCCGCGCACATCGCCGTAACGCAGGGAGCGGACGAGGGCCGGCAGGGCCTGGGCGAGGTGGCCGACGTCCGTGTCGAGCGCGGCTCGATCGGCGAGGACCTGCATCACCGTCGGCAGGGCGCCCGGGAGTTCGGCCAGCAGACAACACTCGGCGAGAGCCGTGACGTCGGCGAGGCCCGGCGCGGCGACGGCATCCGCCTCCGCCTTGGCCGTCGCGGCGGCGAGCACGGTCGTGCCCCACACCCCCGCCTCGGCGACCCGCACGGACAACTCCGGCTCCCACCGCAGCCGCCACGTCTCCCGGAACGTGCCCGTGCTCCCCCGCGAGACCGCCCGCTCACCCCATGCCACGCCCAGCAGCCGCAGCCGGTGCAGCAGCCTGCTGCGCTCGGCGTCGGTCTCCTTGCGCAGGTCGAGCTCCAACTCCCGCTCCAGCGCCTCCGGTTTGAGCCGCAGCCGCCGCTGGATCCGGTCGAGGTCCCGCTGCAACGGCACCGCGGGCGCCGCCTGCGGCACCTCTCCCAGAACGTCGCCCACAACCAGCCGGTCGTGCACCAGAGCCAGCGGGACGTCCGAGCCCTCGCACATCACCGCCCGCACCGCGTCGGTCGTCTCGGTCAGACCGGGCAGCGGCCGGCCGCGCATCGCCGCCAACGTCTCGGCCAGTCGTACGGCCTCGATCACATGCGCCGACGACACGAGCCGGTCCTCGTCCCGCAGCAGCCCCGCCACCCTGGTCAGCCACCGCTCGACGGGTCGGTCCGGCGCGCCGAAGAGGTGCCCGTACCAACCGGGCGAGGCGATCCCCGCGCCGTAGCCGCTGTGCCGCGACAGCCTGCGGTACGTCCACGGCACCCACGTCATGTCCGCCTTGACCTTGGGGAGCCCCTTCAGCAGCGCCCTGTCGGCGGCGACGGTGCTCTTCCGACGCAGCGCGGGCACGTGCCAAGCCCCGCACACCACGGCCACGTCGTCCCCGAACTCCCGCTGCGCCGCCCGTACCTGGAGCCGCATGTACGCCTCCCGGACGAGGTCCCGGTCGTGCCCCCCGGTCCCGTACGTCTCCCGCAACACCCCCATCGCCTCTTCCAGCACGGTGAACGGCTCGAACACGTCGCCCTCTCCCGCGCCCCGGTGCTCGACGACGTCCTCCCACCACCGCTCGGGGTCGTCGTATCCGGCGGCCTCGGCCAGCACACCGAGCGGATCGACCCGTACGGCGTCGTGAGGGGCGGGCTCGTCGGCCGGAGCACCGTCCTCGGCGGCCGGGCCTTCACCGGACGGTTCCGCACCGGGCGCGTCCGGTGTCACGGTGGCGGGCCCCTCGTCCCTCCCCCAGGCCAACGTGTGCGTGGCGGGCAGGTCGATGAAGCGGGCCGGGACGGCGTGTTCCAGCGCCCAGCGGATCGCCACCCACTCCGGGGAGAACTCGGCCAGCGGCCAGAACGCCGAACGGCCGGGTTCGTCCACGGCATGGGCAAGGAGGGCGACCGGCGGCCGCATGTCCTCCTCGGCGGCCAGCGGGATCAGCGGATCGGCCTCGGGCGGCCCCTCGATCAGCACGACCTGTGGCATGGCCGCGTCCAGCGCCGCCCGCACGGACCGCGCCGACCCGGGCCCGTGATGCCGCACCCCGAGCAACAACACCCCCGAACCGGCCCCGCGGCTCCCCCGCACGTCAGCACCGGTCCCCCGACTTTCCGGTACGTCGTCACCAGCCCCGCGGCTCCCCCGCACGTCGACACCGGCCGCCCGACTTTGCCGCACGTCGACACCGGCCGCCTCTCCGCCCCCGGACGCGTCCACACGAGAGCTACCCGCGCTTCCCGACTCCGCGGTCCGAGCCACGTCCGCGCTGTGCGACTCCAGAGTCCGAACGGCGTCCAGGCTCCCCGACTCCTCGACTCGAACCCCGTCCTCGCTCCCCGACTCCGCAGCCCGAACCCCGTCCCCGCTCCCCGACTCCACGACCCGAGCCACACCCCCACTCCCCAACTCCGCGACCCGAGCCACACCCCCACTCCGCGACTCCTCAGCGCAAACCCCGTCCCCGCCCGCCGGGCCGCCGACCCCCGTCACTCCCTCGCTCCCGCACCCGCCGCTCTCGGACCCTCCGCCGCGACTCGTCCCCGCGCTCCCGACCTCATGGGCGCCCATCACTCCGTCCCCCTCCCCTCCGAGGCCACTTGGAGTCGTCCTCGCCGACCATCCCGGTCCCGGTCCCCTCACCGTGGCCGTACCACTCAAGACCTGTCACAGCCATCCCCCTGTCTGCGCGCCTCTCGCCAGCCCGTGCCGACGTCCCGGCATCCGTCCCCCAGTACCCCCGCCGCCCCGGACGACGATCGAACCCCTTGCCTCCGGTGAGGGCTTCTCCGCTCCGCCACCCACGCGGCCCCGCCCCAGGGAGTCGTTCACGCACTCACCTCCCGGCAGGCCCGGTAGAAGTCCTTCCAGCCGTCCCGCTCGCGGACGACCGCCTCCAGGTACTCCTGCCAGATGACACGGTCGGCCGCCGGATCGCGGACGACGGCGCCGAGGATGCCCGCGGCCACGTCGCCTGCCCGCAGGACGCCGTCGCCGAAGTGGGAGGCGAGGGCGAGCCCGTTGGTGACGACGGAGATGGCCTCGGCCGTGGACAGCGTGCCGCTGGGCGACTTGAGCTTCGTACGGCCGTCGGACGTCACCCCGTCCCGCAGTTCACGGAAGACCGTCACGACGCGGCGGATCTCCGCGACACCGTCGGGCACGGCCGGCAGGTCGAGGGAGCGGCCGATCTGGTCGACGCGGCGCGAGACGATGTCGACCTCGGCCTCGACGCTCTCCGGCAGCGGCAGCACGACCGTGTTGAAACGGCGGCGCAGGGCGCTGGAGAGGTCGTTGACGCCGCGGTCGCGGTCGTTGGCCGTGGCGATGACGTTGAAGCCGCGGACCGCCTGCACCTCCTGGCCCAACTCCGGTATCGGCAAGGTCTTCTCGGACAGGATCGTGATCAGTGAGTCCTGCACGTCCGCCGGGATGCGGGTCAGCTCCTCGATCCGGGCCGTCATCCCGTCCGCCATGGCCCGCATCACCGGGCTGGGCACGAGGGCGTCACGGCTCGGGCCGTTGGCGAGCAGCTGCGCGTAGTTCCAGCCGTACCGGATCGCCTCCTCCGGCGTGCCCGCCGTCCCCTGTACGAGCAGGGTGGAGTCGCCGCTGACCGCGGCGGCCAGGTGCTCGGAGACCCAGGTCTTCGCGGTGCCGGGCACGCCCAGCAGAAGCAGGGCGCGGTCGGTGGCAAGAGTGGTGACCGCGACCTCGACGAGACGGCGCGGGCCCACGTACTTCGGGGTGATCACCGTGCCGTCCGGGAGGGCGCCGCCGAGCAGGTACGTCGCCACCGCCCACGGTGACAGCTTCCAGCGGGCCGGGCGCGGACGGTCGTCCTGCGCGGCCAGCGCGGCGAGTTCACCGGCGAAGGCGTCCTCGGCATGCGGCCGCAACACCTCGGCCGGCTCGCCCTGCTTCGGTTCCACGGACGTCGGTTCAACAGACACAGTCATGGCTGAGGCCCCCTCCAGCTCGGCCGGTTCGGATCTGTCACCAACCGTGCACCACGCCACTGACAATGCGATCCCACCTGCGGAAACGTGCTCGCGAGGCGGTCTGCGGGAGCACGGCCCGGGCCGATTGTCAGTGGGGGGATCTACCTTCGATGACATGACTCAGCAGGGGGTGCGCTGGACGGCGGATCAGGTGCTGGCACTGGCTCCTGACCCCGCGTCACGCAAAGCGGGCAGCAAACTCGGCGCGGCCGGTCCGTGGTCCGAGGCGGGGAGTTCCGACGAGGGGACGGTGTGGGGGCTGTGCAAGGGCAGTGGCAGCAAGCCGTATCAGACGGTCATCGACATCGCGGACGCCGCGGGGCCCGCGTACAAGTGCAGTTGCCCGAGCCGCAAGTTCCCGTGCAAGCACGCCCTCGGGCTGCTGCTGCTCTGGGCGGGCGGGGAGGGCGCGGTGCCGCCGGGGCCGGTGCCGGACTGGGCGGAGCAGTGGACGGAGGGGAGAAGGCAGCGCGCGCAGGAGAAGCGGACGGCGGCGGCCGCGGGTGCCGTCGCCGGGTCCGGTGATCCGGAGGCGGCGCGGCGCAGAGCGGAGCGCCGGGCCGCGCGGATCACGGCGGGGGCGACGGAGCTGGAGCAGCGGCTGGCGGACCTGCTGCGGGGCGGACTGGCGGGGGCGGAGCAGGCGGGGTACGGCATGTGGGAGGAGACGGCGGCCCGCATGGTCGACGCCCAGGCGCCGGGACTGGCCGCCCGCGTACGGGAGTTGGGGGCGATCCCGTCGTCCGGACCGGGCTGGCCGGTGCGGCTCCTGGAGGAGTGCGCCCTCATCCATCTCCTCGACCAGGGCTGGCTGCGCCGCGAGCGGCTGCCGGACGGCCTGGCGTCGACGGTCCGGTCCCGTATCGGCCTGCCCACCTCGGCGGACGGCCCGCCGATACGGGACCGCTGGCTGGTCCTCGCCCAGTACGACACGGCGGACACCCGACTCACGACCCGGCGGATCTGGTTGCACGGCACGGACTCGGACCGCACGGCACTGCTCCTCTCCTACGGCGCCGCCGGCCGCGCCCCCGAACTCGCGTTGCCGGTGGGGTTGGAACTGGACGCGGAGGTGTCCGCCCATCCCGGCTCCGGGCAGCTGCGGGCGAGCCTCGGCGAGCAGTTCGCACCGCCCGCTCCCGCGGTGACCCGGCCGCCGGGGGTGACGACGGAACAGGCGGCGGCCCGCTACGGCGAGGCGCTGCGGGACGACCCGTGGCTGGACTCCGTCCCCGTGACCCTGGACCGGGTGATACCGGCCCCGGACGGCAGTTCCTGGCAGTTGGTGGACGCCGACGGCGACTCGGCGCTGCCGCTGACGGCCGCCGCCCGGTCCCGGCCCGGCCTGTGGCGCCTGGTCGCGCTCTCGGGCGGCGCCCCGGTCAAGGTCTTCGGCGAGTGCGGCCACCGCGGCTTCACCCCGCTGACAGCTTGGCCGGAGGGGGCGGGCGAGGCGGTGCGACTGTGCTGACGGGGACAGCTCAAGCTTCCGACCGGACCGAAAGGAACCGTATGAACGAGCCCTCCGCTCCCGCACCGGACGCCTGGGAGGAGCTGGTCACCTCGGCCCTGCTCGGCACCGCGCGCCGGACGCCGCCCGGCCTCGCGCCGGGCCCGGAGGCGCCGATGGCGTTGCTGGACGCGGCGGCCGTGGAGACCGTACGGCGGCGGGCCGGACTGCGGCCGGCGCGGGCGGCGGAGCGGCCGCAGCCGGCGCCCGAGGACACGCGCCCTGCGTTGCCCGCGGCGGCGGCACGCAGGCTCGCGATCCTGCTCGCCGACCGGACGGGCACGGGCGGCGGAGGCAGTGGCCGCAGGGGTACGGCACCGGATCTGATGGAGCTGCTGCCGCAGTGGCTGTCGACGGCGAACACCCGCGGCTACGCGGCACCCCCGCACCTGCTGCCCGCACTGCTGGACGCGGCCCGGGGCCGTACGGATCTGCGGCCGGCGGCACTGGCCTTCGCGGGACCACGCGCCACCTGGCTCGCCCGGCTGAACCCGGACTGGCGGTTCGCCCTGCGCGCGACACCCGGCGGCGGTGCGGCGCTGCCGCCCCCCGAGGACACCGCCGGGGTCCGACAGCTGTGGGAGGAGGGACTGTTCGCGGAGCGGGTCGCGCTCCTCGCGGCGATCCGGTCCCGAAAGGCCACCGCCGCACGCGAGTTGCTCGCCACGACGTGGGCGACGGAGCGGGCCGAGGACCGGCTGATGTTCCTCGATTCGCTGCGGATGGGGCTGGGCCCGGACGACGAGCCGTTCCTGGAGCAGGCGCTGGCCGACCGGAGCCGCAACGTACGGGCCACGGCCGCGGAGTTGTTGTCGGCGTTGCCGGGTTCGGCGCTGGCGTCTCGGATGGCGGTCAGGGCCGGCGCGTGCGTGGCCGTCGACCGCGGCCTGGACACCCCGACGATCGTCGTCGAGGCCCCGCACGAGTGCGACACGGGCATGGAGCGCGACGGAGTCGTACCCAAGGCGCCCACGGGGAGGGGTGAACGGTCCTGGTGGTTCGGGCAGTTGGTGGAGGCGGCGCCGCTGGGGGTGTGGCCGGGGCGGCTCGGTGGGCGGACGCCCGGGGAGATCGTGGCACTGCCGGTGGCGGACGACTGGCGCAACGAACTGCACGCGGCGTGGTGCCGGGCCGCCGTGCGGCAGCGGGACGCCGGGTGGGCGCGGGCCCTGCTCGGGGCGCCCGCGGCGCCTGAGGCCGGAGGACCGGGGGCGGTCTCACTGGCCGAGCGGGCCAAGCTGCTGAGCACGTTGGGCTCCGCCGAACGGGCCGAGTGGGTGGCCGGTTTCATAGCGACGCACGGGTTGTCGGAGGCGTTTCAGCTGCTGGGCGTGTGCGGGGTGCCGTGGGCCGCGCCGCTGGGGCGGGCGGTGGTCGATGCACTCAACATCGCCAGGGACGCGGGGAGTTATCCGTGGAGCTTCAGTGGGGTGATGGGGCTGGCCGAGCGCTGCCTCGACCCGGCGGAGGCGGGGCGGCTGGAGGGACTGATGGCGGTGCCGGACGAGGGCGAGGACGCGAGCCCCGGGGCGGGGGGTTACTGGGCCGAGGCGTTTCAGCGATTGGTCACCACGTTGCGTCTGCGGGCCGTGATGTCGGAGGAACTGGAGAGCGCGTGACCCGAGGCGGGTCCGGTCGGGCAGCGCGGCTGCTGCCTGCCCCTACCCGGCACGAACACTGAAGCCCGCACGACCAGCCCCAACAGCTGCCACCCACGGGGCGCCAGGCGGCTATGCGAGGGGAACTGGAGGGCGTGTGACCCGAAAGGGGCCCGGTCGGGCAGCGCGGCTGCTGCCTGCACCCACCCGGCACGAACACTGAAGCCCCCTCGGCTGGAGAGCGAGTGACGCCGACGGGGCACGTGCACATCCGCAAGGGGCGGACGGCACACTCGCGGCTGCCGCCTGCGCCCGCCCGACAGGGGCACAGGGAACGGGGAACGGCGCAATCAGCCACACCAAAGCACCTCCACCCACCCGACGCCCCACCTCAAAGAACAGCAACACCGGACACAAGGCTCAAGCCCCGCCGACTCGCTACGCCGGCTGACGCACGTTCGCTCGGACCCAGTCCACGATCGACCGGGTCGTCGCCCCCGGGGTGAAGATCTCCGCGACGCCCTTCTCCTTGAGGGGAGGGATGTCGGCCTCGGGGATGATTCCGCCGCCGAAGACGAGGATGTCCGCCGCGTCGCGGTCCTTCAGGAGGTCGATGACCGCGGCGAAGAGCGTGTTGTGGGCGCCGGAGAGGACGGAGAGGCCGATCGCGTCGGCGTCCTCCTGGATCGCGGTGCCGACGATCTGCTCGGGAGTCTGGTGGAGACCGGTGTAGATGACCTCCATGCCGGCATCGCGCAGTGCCCTCGCGATCACCTTGGCTCCGCGATCGTGGCCGTCGAGTCCAGGCTTGGCCACCACCACGCGGATCGGTCCGGCTGCCACACCCATCACTGCCTCCATGAAGCGACTGAGTCCATTTCTACCGACTAGTACCGCACAGACCGGGAATGTGAACGAACGTTATCGCCACCGTCCCGCAACCGGCAGTTTCGTGGTGGGCGCCGAGGGGGAAATCACATGGTGGGACACGTACGGGAGCCGCAACGAGGTCGTCTCACCGCCGCGCCGCAGGCCGCGCGACGCGGCGGTGAGACGTATCGGCGACGGCACGAAGGGCACGCAGGACAGGTAAGGCACGACAGCGGGGAGCCTCGTCGCCACACCGACAGGGCATCTCGTGAAGTCACCGGCGCACCACCAGCACCACCAACACAAGAGGCTCCATCGGCACTGCCGGCATCATCGGCACCGTCAGCACCACATGCATCACCCGCACCACCGGTTCCGTCCACTCCGCCGCCTCACCCGGTGGCCCCGGAACTCCGCGCCGCTCGCCCCACCCACCTCGCGCGCCCCACTCGCGCTCAGTCGACGTCTACGACGACCTTCGCCGCGACTTCCCATGAGCGCACACGGGGGACGGAGCCGTCCTCCCGTGTGCCGACAGGAGGTCGGCCATGAAGGTCACCAAGGCGGCGCTGCCGCTCCTCCCGCTGTGCCAGCGCCTGCTCCCCGGCAGGCTGGCGGGACTCTCCCTGGCCCTCCTGAAGGCGACCGCCCTGGAGATCGCGATCCTCGCGGGGCATCTCCTCCTCTATCCCTCCGGCATCACCCAGGAACGCCGCGCCCCCCTGTCCCCGCTTCCCGCACCGGAGGACGGCGCCGCGCAGCTGCCGGTGGAGGCCAAGCCCCCGGTCGTCCTGCTGCACGGCTTCATCGACAACCGCTCCGTCTTCGTGCTTCTGCGCCGCAGCCTCGCCCAGCACGGCAGGCAGCAGATCGAGTCGCTGAACTACTCCCCGCTGACCTGCGACATCCGCTCCGCCGCGGAGTTGCTCGGCCGCCACATAGAGCAGATCTGCGAGCGCACGGGCAGCACGCGGGTCGACATCGTCGGCCACAGCCTCGGCGGCCTGATCGCGCGCTACTACGTGCAGTGTCTGGGCGGTGACGCACGGGTCCGCACGCTGGTGACACTCGGCACCCCGCACGCCGGCACCCGGGTGGTGCCGCTGGCGGACGCGCACCCGATCGTGCGCCAGATGCGCCCCGGTTCGGAGCTGCTGGAGGAGCTCACCCGCCCGGCACCGGGCTGCCGTACGCACTTCGTGAGTTTCTGGAGCGATCTCGACCACCTGATGGACCCGCTGGAGACCGCCTGTATCGACCATGCCGACCTGCAGGCGGAGAACGTCCGGGTCAGCGGGATCGGACATCTCGCCCTGCCCGTCCACCCGGCCGTCGCGACCGGCATACGGCAGGTGCTCGACACCGCGCGGGCCGGCGAGGAGACGGCCGGCCGCGTGGGCGGCCAGGCGGGCGGACTGACCGTGGCGTAACGGTCGTATCGACCACCGGACACAGGCCGCCGACAGCTCGTCGACAGCCACCGAATCGCGAGCCGAACCCGGAAAGGCCCCGGATCGACCCCGCATCCACCTCGAACAACCTTCGAACACAGGGCCAAAGTCACGCCCGCAGTCCCCCGAAACACAGCCGAATGCCCGTTTCCTGCGCGCCTAAAACCAGTTGAAGATTGTCGCGCCCGCATACCGGCGGGTACAGTCACCGCACTGCTCTGGCAGCCCCTGTTGTCGAGGCGAAAGAGAAGTTGGTGAACGACCGTCACCCGTCGGGGATTCTGACCACTCCGGCTCCGGCTTCCGACGCCGCCTCGTCGCCCTACGCGACGTACGGCACACAAGAGGCCCAGTACGACGACATCACCACGTACGGTGCCTACGGTGCCCCCGGTTTCGACGCCTCAGGCATGACCGGCGCACACGCCACCGGCAGCTTCGAGACCGACCCGCTCTTCGGCAACATGCCGGGCGAGGACACCGGTTCGTACGACGCCTCGACGTGGTCCACGGGCGGCCACCAGACGCTGAACTACGACATGTACGCGGCCCAGCACCACGCCGCCAACGACACCGGCGCGTACGACGCCACGCAGTGGGGCGCCGAACACCAGCAGCTCTCCGCGATCCCCCCGCAGGCCAACGGCCCCGACTCCAGCGGTCACTGGGACGCGCGCGCTTGGCAGCAACCCGACCCCGCTGCGGGCCAGGCCGACCAGACCCAGCACTGGGAATGGGGCACGCAGGCCTTCGACACCGGGGCGTACGACGCCACGCAGTGGAACTCCGACGGCACGGCGGCCGACTCGCAGGGCACGGCGGTCTTCGAGCAGGTCGAGCACGACGAGAGCCAGAACTACGACGAGACCCACGCGTACGCCGAGGCGAATCCTTACGGCGACGCCTACGCCGAACACGCCTCGCACGACGGCGAGTCGGCCAACGCCCTCACCGCCACCGGCGAACTGCCCGCCGTCCACGACGACGACGCCCCGCTCCTGGACGACCAGGAAGAGGGCACCCCGGCCTCTGCTCCGGCCCCCGCCCCGGGGTCACGCGTGGCCGCGCGCAACGCGGGCCGCTCCCGTCGCCGTATGCCCGCCAAGCGTTCCGCGCTGCTGACGATCGCCGTCCCCTCGGCGTGTGTCATGGGTGTCGCGGGGATCGCCGCAGCCTCGGTCGGCACGTTCACCGGCGACGACAAGGACACGTCGACGACCCTGGCGGACACCACCGCCGTCGCGCCGGTCGCCGCGAACAACAAGCTGGACAGCCAGCTCCAGAGCCTTTCGGCCGGTGCGGACGACTTCGCCGACCGGGCCAGCCGTACGCAGGAGCGCATCGACCTCAAGGCCCAGCAGGCGGCCGAGAAGAGGAAGGCGGCGGAGGAGGCGGCCCGCAAGGAGCGGCTGCGCCCGAAGTTCGCGCTTCCGGTCGCCCAGCACGGCCTCAGCGCCTACTTCGGCCAGGCCGGCGTCAACTGGATGTCCGTCCACACCGGTATCGACTTCCCCGTCTCGTACGGCACGACGGTGATGGCCGCGACCGACGGCACCGTCCGCACGCAGTGGAACAGCGCCTACGGCAACATGATGATCGTGACCGCGAAGGACGGCACGGAGACGTGGTACTGCCACCTCTCCAGCTACCGCGTCTCCTCCGGTACGACGGTCCAGGCCGGCGACCCGATCGCGTACAGCGGCAACTCCGGCAACTCGACCGGCCCGCACCTGCACTTCGAGGTACGGCCGGCCGGCGGCTCCGCGATCGACCCGCTGCCGTGGCTGCGCAGCCACGGCCTGAACCCCGCATAACACCCTGGGCCCAGGCCCCTCCGGGGCACCTGCCTACAGCTTCTCCACCGGCGCGTACCGCAGCAGCAGCCGCTTCGGCTTGGGTTCCCCGAAGTCGACCGTCGCCTCGGCGTTCGCCCCCGTGCCCTTGACCCCGACCACCGTGCCGAGTCCGAACTGGTCGTGGGTGACACGGTCGCCGACGGCCAGGGAGACCACCGGCTTCTCCGAACCCCTGCGCGTGGCGAAGCCGGACGCGCCCGACGCCGAGGAGCGGGAGCGGGATGAGGACAGCGAGGCCGCCACACCGGACGCCGGGCGGGAGGAGACCGGGGCGGTCGCCCCGGTGCGCTTCCAGTCGACGTGCTGCGCCGGAATCTCCTCCAGGAAGCGGGAGGGCGGGTTGTACGACGGCTGCCCCCACGCGCTGCGCAGGGCGGAGCGCGTCAGATACAGCCGTTCACGCGCGCGCGTGATGCCAACGTACGCCAGGCGCCGCTCCTCCTCCAGCTCCTTGGGCTGGCCGAGGGCGCGCATGTGCGGGAAGACGCCGTCCTCCATGCCGGTGAGGAAGACGACCGGGAACTCCAGGCCCTTGGCGGTGTGCAGGGTCATCAGGGTGATGACGCCGGAGCCGTCGTCGTCCTCGTCGGGGATCTGGTCGGAGTCGGCGACCAGGGCGACCCGCTCCAGGAAAGCCGCCAGCCCGACCGGGGCCGCCGCGTCCCCCTCCCCTGCTTCCCCGGCCTGTCCGGCCTCTTCGGCTTCCTGCTCGAACTCCAGGGCCACCGCGGCGAGTTCCTGGAGGTTCTCGATCCGGGTCTCGTCCTGCGGGTCGGTCGAGGCCTGCAACTCGGCCAGGTAGCCGGTGCGTTCGAGCACCGCCTCCAGGACGGTCGCCGGTGCGGCGCCGGACTCGACGATCGTACGGAGCTCCTCCATGAGGACGTTGAACCGCTTGACGGCGTTCGTCGACCGCGCGGCCATGCCGTACGCCTCGTCGACGCGCTTGAGCGCCTGCGGGAAGCTGATCTTCTCGCGCTGGGACAGGGCGTCGATCATCGCCTCGGCGCGGTCGCCGATGCCCCGCTTGGGGACGTTGAGGATCCGGCGCAGCGGCACGGAGTCCTCGGGGTTGGCGAGGACACGCAGGTAGGCCAGGACGTCCCGGACCTCCTTGCGTTCGTAGAAGCGGACGCCGCCGACGACCTTGTAGGGCAGGCCGACGCGGATGAAGATCTCTTCGAAGACACGGGACTGGGCGTTGGTGCGGTAGAAGACGGCGACGTCACCGGCCTTCGCGTCGCCCGCGTCGGTGAGACGGTCTATCTCCTCCGCGACGAACTGCGCCTCGTCGTGCTCGGTGTCGGCGACATAGCCGGTGATGCGCGCGCCCGCGCCCGCGTTGGTCCACAGGTTCTTGGGGCGGCGGGACTCGTTGCGCTCGATGACGGCGTTGGCGGCGGTGAGGATCGTCTGGGTGGAGCGGTAGTTCTGCTCCAGGAGGATCGTCGTCGCCTGCGGGTAGTCCTCCTCGAACTGGAGGATGTTGCGGATGGTCGCGCCGCGGAAGGCGTAGATCGACTGGTCGGCGTCGCCCACGACGCACAGTTCGGCGGGCGGCAGGTCGTGCTCGGCGGGCGGTACGTCGACGGGGTGCTCGGAGGTTCCGACCAGCTCCCTGACCAGCGCGTACTGGGCGTGGTTGGTGTCCTGGTACTCGTCGACGAGGACGTGGCGGAAGCGGCGGCGGTAGTGCTCGGCGACGTCCGGGAAGGCGCGCAGGAGGTTGACCGTCGTCATGATCAGGTCGTCGAAGTCGAGCGCGTTGGCCTCGCGGAGACGGGACTGGTACATGGCGTAGGCCTGGGCGAGGGTCTTCTCGAAGCCGTCGGAGGCCTGGGCGGCGAAGTCCTCCTCGTCGATCAGCTCGTTCTTGAGGTTGCTGATCTTGGCGCTGAAGGACTTCGGCGGGAAGCGCTTGGGGTCGAGGTCCAGGTCACGGCAGACGAGGGCCATGAGGCGCTTGGAGTCGGCGGCGTCGTAGATCGAGAACGACGAGGTGAAGCCGAGCCGCTTGCTCTCGCGCCGCAGGATCCGCACACACGCGCTGTGGAAGGTCATCACCCACATCGCGTTCGCGCGCGGGCCGACGAGCTGCTCGACGCGCTCCTTCATCTCGCCCGCGGCCTTGTTGGTGAAGGTGATCGCGAGGATCTGGCCCGGGTGGACATGCCGCTCGCCCAGGAGGTGGGCGATGCGGTGGGTGAGCACGCGGGTCTTGCCGGAGCCCGCGCCGGCCACGATGAGCAGCGGGGTGCCGGAGTGCACGACGGCCGCGCGCTGGTTCTCGTTCAGCCCGTCCAGGAGCGCGGCCGGGTCCACCACCGGGCGGGGGGCGCCGTCGCGGTAGTACGCGTCCCGGTCCGGCGGCACGTCGAACTTCCCGCCGAACAGGTCGTCCGGAACGGTCTCCGGTCCGTGCTCGTCCTCGGGCGGCGGCGGAGGCTCCTCCACGTGCCCGCGAGGGGTCTGGAGGTCCGCCAGGAAGCTGTCGTCAAAGAGGCTGCTCATCGCTCTCCGAGTCTAGGGTGCGCCACTGACAGCCCGCCGCCGCCCCGAGAACATCGGCGGAATCCGGGGCCGGACACCGCTCGGGATCCGGGGATCTTCCGGGCCTCGCCGTCGCCAGGACCGACGGCGGCACCTCACGGCCGCACCCCCTGTCACCCCGCCTCGATGAGAATGCGCATCATTCTCCGCAGATCACTGCGTATCGGCCACGCAGAGCGACCGATGGGGCCAAGGTCACGAAAACGTATCGGGCATATCGAACACCAACCTTCACAAGGACCACACCAGTTGGTTACCGTGCTGAGCAGGCCGTACGACCCCCACCGGCGAACGTCGCCGGACCGCACGGCCTCCGCCGAGTCCGCAGCGCCGCCGAGCGCCCGGAGCCGGGGACCCACCGAACTCGGGGTGAATCGGCCGACTCCCACGCACGGGAGCGCCGTAGGGCAAACCTTCCGCAGCACCTCGCCCGAACCTTCCCGGCGCCCGAACGGCCTGGGGGGACCCCACCACGAACCCGGTAGGCGGAGCACTGGAAGGAGTCGCCTCCCTTGGCGTCGCACCGCAAGTCGCGTCCCGCCGCAACGCGCGTAGCAGGCGTACGGACCCCGGCCCTCGCAACGGCCGCCCTCACCTCCGTGGCCCTGCTGTCCCAGTCGGCGAATGCCGCGCCGGCCGCCGATGACAGGCCGACCCTCGAAGAGGTCGAGAAGAAGGTCGACGACCTCTACCGGCAGGCCGAGTCGGCGACCGACAGCTACAACTCGGCCAAGGAGAAGACGGCCAAGCAGCGCAAGCAGGTCGACACGCTCCTCGACGACGTCGCCCAGCGGACCCAGAAGCTCAACGAGGCGCGCGAGGAACTCGGTTCGTTCGCCGCCGCCCAGTACCGCACCGGCGCCGCCGCGCCCGGCACGGCGACCTTCCTGCTCGCCGACACCCCGCAGGACTACTTCGACCGGACGCAGCTGATGGGCCGCTTGACGAGCCAGCAGAAGGGCGCGGTCGACGACTACGCCTCCGAGCAGTCCGCGACGATGAAGAAGCGCCAGGAGGCCTCCCAGAGCCTTGAGACGCTCAACGAGACGCAGAGCGACCTGAGGACCGCCAAGGCGACGGTCCAGAAGAAGCTCGCTCGCGCGCGTGAGCTGCTCTCGGAGCTGAACGCGCAGGAGAAAACGCGCCTCGCGGCGATCGAGGAGGAGAAGCGGCAGGAGGCGGCCCGCCAAGCCGCCGAGCCGGCGCAGCAGCAGGCCGCCGCCCAGGAGGCGACCACACAGGAGAGCGCACCGAGCACGTCCCCCACGGTCGACTCCTCGTACGCCACCAAGGCCGCCAAAGCCCTCGCCTTCGCCCGCGCACAGGTCGGCAAGCCCTACGTCTGGGGCGCCACCGGCCCCGGCTCCTACGACTGCTCGGGCCTCACCCAGGCCGCTTGGAAGGCCGCCGGCGTCTCCCTCCCCCGCGTCACCTACGACCAGGCCGACGCCGGCACCACGGTCTCCCTGGCCGACGCCCAGCCCGGTGACCTGGTCTTCTTCTACGACGACATCAGCCACGTCGGCCTGTACATCGGCAACGGCATGATGATCCACGCCCCGAAGCCGGGCGCGTACGTCCGCGAGGAGTCGATCTACTACGACGGCGAGTCGGCGATCCACAGCGTGGTGCGTCCGGCCTGAGACGCCCCCCGGGCAGGCGGGCGGCCCTGTCTCCGGGTTGTCCGCCGTACGCGCGCCATGCGTTCGACGCCGCACGCACGCGCGCGTGACGGGCTGCTGCACACGCGCGTGCAGCCGGTTCCTGGGCACGCGCGTGTACGGTCGTCGCCCGGCCTGGCGCGCCGTACCGCCTGCCACCGAGTCCGCCGTCCGCGGCGGCGGCCAGGACGGCCGTCACCTCAGGAGCGGCGCGCCGCGCTCAGGTCCACAGGACCGCGATGAAGACGTTGGCCGTGGTCAGCGCCCCGACCAGGCCGAACAGGCTCTTGTCGATCTTCTCCTCGTCCCGCTTCACATAGACGAGGCCGAGGATCACGATCAGCAGGGCCAGCTTCACGCCGATCTTGATGTTGTTGACGTGCTGGTCGTCGGCCTGGTTGAGGCCGACCAGGATCACCCCGGTGACCAGCATCGTCGCGGCGCCGTGCAGCATCGCGGGCACGAACCGGGCAGTGCCCCGGCCCATCGCCTTCATCTGGGTGAGGAAGCCGCCCAGGAGTGAGGCGATGCCGATGATGTGCAGGCCGACGAAGAGATGGATGAGTACGTCCATGAGGCCGGAGCTTATGCAGGGGCGGACACCGGCCCGACACCACCCCGCCTCACATGACCCGATCTTGCATATATGCGGCCCATAGCACCCCGTCACCCCTCGGTGCCCGGAAACGGTGACTTCGGTCAGTGCACCGCGCGAAGTCGACGGCGCCGCCCCGGAATCACGCTCAGCTTCGATCACCCGGCGATCCCCTGGCAGCAGTTCCGCACAACGCGTTACCTCCCGGACACAGTCAGGTTTAGCGTCCTCCACCAGGTGACCGGCTCCCCACCGCCGCCCGGGCCAGGGGCGGCAGTCGGCCACCACCGCCGAGAAGGTCCGGCGGCGGTCCGCTCCCCCTGTGTGGGCCGCCGCCGGACGCGCAAACCGCTCCCGGGCGGTCGTACGGCCGCTTCCCCCCTGGCGTCGTACGGCCGGTGAGCCCGGGGCGGGCGGTCGACGAAAGGACGTGCAGTCCACGTGGCAGTGCACCGCAAGCCCCGCCCACGCTCGGCCGGCGGCCATACGGTCCGTGCGGCAGCGACGATCGCCCTCGCGGGGACGGCCACCGCGACGGGCTTCGACGGGACCGGACACGCCGAGCCGCAGCTCTCGCCGACGCAGGTCAAGGCGAAGGTGGACCGGCTGTACCAGGAGGCGGAGGCCGCCACCGAGAAGTACAACGGTGCCAAGGAGAAGGTGCGGGCGGCCGAGACCCGTCTCGACTCCCTGCGGGACGAGGCGGCACGCAGGACCGGGCGGCTCAACGAGGCGCGGGACGAGCTGGGTTCGATCGCCGCGGCCCAGTACCGCGGCGGTGGACTCGACCCCGCGATGCAGCTCGCCTTCTCCGACGACCCCGACCACTACCTGGACGGCGCCGAGTTCGCCGAACGGGCCGGTGCCCGCCAGGCGACCTCCGTGGCGAACGTCCGCCGCCAACTGCGAGAGATCGAGCAGCTGCGCGGGGCCGCGCACATCGAACTGGCCTCGCTCCGGTCACGTCAGGCGGAGCTGAAGCGCCACAAGAAGACGATCACCGGAAAGCTCGACGCGGCACGCAGGCTGTTGTCCAAACTGCCGGCCGGGGCCGGGGTGGAGCCCGGCGAGAGCGGGTCCCGTGCGTCACGGGCCTCCACCGGCGCGCGCGACGAACTGCCGCCGCCCGGCGCGGCCACCGCGGAGGCCCCCAACTCCCGTGCCGCGGCGGCCGTCTCCTACGCCTACGCCAAACTCGGCAGCCCCTACGTGTGGGGGGCCACCGGTCCGGACGCCTTCGACTGCTCGGGGCTCATCCAGGCCGCGTACCGCTCCGCGGGCATCTCCCTGCCCCGCACGACCTACTCGCAGATCGACGCCGGCCGGCGCGTCTCCCGCTCCGAACTCCTCCCCGGCGACCTGGTGTTCTTCTACTCCGGCATCAGTCACGTCGGCCTGTACATCGGCAACGGCCGCATGATCCACGCCCCGAACCCGTCGGCGCCGGTGCGGGTGGCGCCCATCGACGAGATGCCGTTCGCGGGGGCCACCCGGGTGGTGTGAGCGTCAGACCAGCCGGCGTGCCGTCGCCCACCGGGTCAGCTCATGGCGGTTGGACAACTGCAGCTTCCGCAGTACCGCCGACACGTGGGACTCGACCGTCTTCACCGAGATAAACAGCTGCTTGGCGATCTCCTTGTAGGCGTAGCCGCGCGCGATGAGCCTCAGCACCTCCCGCTCGCGCTGGGTGAGGCGGTCCATGTCCTCGTCGACCGGCGGGGCGTCGGTGGAGGCGAAGGCGTCCAGGACGAACCCGGCCAGCCGCGGGGAGAAGACGGCGTCGCCCTCCTGGACCCGGAAGACGGAGTTGACGAGGTCCGTGCCGGTGATCGTCTTCGTCACATAGCCGCGCGCCCCGCCCCGGATCACTCCGATCACGTCCTCCGCCGCGTCCGAGACGGACAGGGCGAGGAAGCGGACGGGCTGCTCGGCGTCGGCCATCAACGGGGCGCAGCGGCGCAGCACTTCGACCCCGCCGCCGCCCGGGAGGTGGACGTCGAGGAGGACGACCTCGGGGCGGGTGGCGGTGATGACGGTGACGGCCTGGTCGACGTCCGCGGCCTCCCCGACGACCTCGACCCCGGTCTCCTCGGTCCGGCCGATCTCGGCCTGGACGCCGGTACGGAACATGCGGTGGTCGTCGACGAGAACCACGCGCACGTGCCGCCCGCCCGCGCCTTCGGCCGGCGTCGGCTCTACGGGGTCCGTGTTCGCCTCGGTGGGGTCACTCATGACGTCTTCTCCGCCCTCTCCATCTCCAGCTCGACCTCCGTGCCGCCGTCCGGCACCGCACGCAGCCGGGCCGTGCCGCCATGGCGCTCCATGCGGCCGATGATCGATTGTCTGACACCCATCCGGTCGGCGGGTATCGAATCGAGGTCGAAGCCGGGGCCGCGGTCCCGCACGGACACGAAGACTGTCCTGCCCTCGACTTCGGCGTAGACCTGTACGGCGCCGCCCTCGCCACCGTACTTGGCGGCGTTCACCATCGCCTCGCGCGCGGCCTGCATCTGTGCGCCGGTTCTCTCGTCGAGCGGGCAGTCGCCGACGACCACGACCTCTATGGGGACGCCGTGCTTGTCCTCGACCTCGGCGGCGTTGCGCCGCACGGCGTCGGCGAGGTCGGTGGGTTCGTCGGCCTCGTCCTTGCCGGTGCCCTCGGGTTTGTAGAGCCAGGTGCGCAGGTCGCGCTCCTGGGCGCGGGCGAGGCGGCGGACCTCGTTCGCGTTCTCCGCGTTGCGCTGGATCAGGGTCAGGGTGTGCAGCACCGAGTCGTGGACATGGGCCGCGACCTCCGCGCGCTCCTGGGCGCGGATGCGCATCAGGCGCTCCTCCGAGAGGTCCTGCGTCATGCGGACGAGATACGGCCCCGCGAGCAGTGTTATCCCGACGAGGACCGCGAGGGCCGCCTGGAGGACGGAACCGAGGTGGGCTGCGGAGCCCTGGAGGACGAAGACGCCGGTGACACCGGCGGTGACGAGGAGGACTCCGCCCGCGGCACGCAGCAGCGTCAGGGTGCGCCGGCGGCGTCCCACCTCCATCCAGCGGGCCCTGCGGGCGTTGTCCGCCTGGCGCCAGACGAGGGCCACCCCCGCGCCGACGAGGACGAGCGGCCAGAGGTACGCCTTGGCGCCGTTGCCCAGGTTGACGTTGCCGACGAAGACCATGGCCACGACGACCATGAGGAGCAGGGCCACGATCTGGCCCTTGTCGGGCCGGCGGGCGACGAGTCTGCGGCGGCCGTCCGGCGAAGTCTCGGTGGAGACCAGGGACGGAGGCCGCTGGCCGCCGACCCCGCCGACGCCGAGCGGCACGAAGAACCAGAACGCGGCATACAGCAGGGCGCCGAGGCCGTCCGCCATGAACAGGCCGACGAAGACGAGCCGCACCCAGATGACGGGCAGCCCGAGGTGCCCGGCGAGCCCCCGCGCCACACCACCCAGCCAGCGTCCGTCACTGCTGCGGTAGAGCTTGCGCGGCGGCCGCGGTTCGACGAGGGGCGCTGTTGCGGCTTCCGGCATGCCATCGATGGTCACACGGCCGGGGTGCGGGGGCATCAGGGTTGGCCCCCGAGACTCCCCTGATCTTCGACCGGCGTGCCTTCCGAACGCTTCCCCCGCCCCTCTCAGGGCCGATATCAGGGTCCGGCCAGGGTCGTTCCGACTCCCGCCACGCCCTCTCGCCCGTCACCATGGACACATGACAGATCACCAGCACGCCACGGGCGCCGGATCCGGCGGAGGCCCGGACCCGAGCACCGGCCCCGGCGAGAGTTCCCGCGCGCACGGGCGGGCGGGCGTGCGGAAAGAAGGAGTCACGACAGCGGGCACGACGGGGGGCGGGCGCTCCGACACGGAGCCGACGGACGAACGGAAGCCCAGCGACAACCCGGGCACCCCAGGCACTCCAGGCACTCCAAGCACTCCAGGGGCCGCGGGCACATCAGCCGCACCGGGCACGCCCCAGGACCCGACACCGGCCCCCGACACCGCCCCCGCCCCCCTCCGCTTCCGGCGGGACCGGCCGCACAAGGTGCTCGCCGGGGTGTGCGCCGGGCTCGGGCGGCAGTGCGACATGGACCCGGTGATCTTCCGGATCACGCTGACCGTGCTGTCGGCGACCGGCGGCATCGGCCTCATCTTCTACGGCTTCGCCTGGCTCTTCGTCCCGTACGAGGACGAGGACGAGAACGAGGTGCGCAAGCTGCTCACCGGCCGGGTGGACGGCCAGGCCCTCACCGGCGTGCTGTTCGCGCTGGTCGGCTGCGGGGTGTTCCTCACCATGCTGAGCAACACCGGCGTGCTGACCTTCGCCGTGGTCCTCTCCCTGCTCCTCGCGGGCGCCGGCTACTGGTCACGCAACCGCGGCACCCCCGACCCGGACCCGCTCTCCGCCCAGGCCGTCGCCGACGCCCCGCCGGAGGCCCAGGCCCCGCCGGTGCCCGCAGGCTCCCCCTCCTGGTGGCGCGACCCCATCGTCAAGGACGGCACCCACGTCGGCGGCACCGGGTATCTGTGGGGCCCGCGGGACTCCCGCGAACGCGACATCGCGGCGGCCGTCGCCATCGGCCTCGGCACCCCGTGGAGCCGTCGCGAGGACACCCGCGCGGCCCTCGTCCGTCAGCCCACGCCTCGCGGCCCGCGCTGGACAGGCGGCTGGATCTTCCTGTTCGCCCTGCTGGCCGGCGGCATCGGCACAAGAGCGACCTGGGAGGAGCACCCTCTCGGCACGAGTCTGCAGACGGGCCTGGCCTGCGCACTGATCGTCCTCGGCGTGGGCGTGGCCGTCAGTTCCTTCCTGGGCCGCACAGGAGCGGGCTCGGTCTTCCTGGCGATCATCACGGCGGGCCTGCTGGCCACGTCCGCCGCCCTCCCGAGGGACATCACCACGCACTGGGTCCGCACGACCTGGACACCGGCAGCGGTGACGGACGTCCGCCAGGACTACGAACTCGGCACCGGGGTGGGCACCTTGGACCTGACCCGCCTCGATGTCGTCAAGGGCAGGACGGTGGCGGCCCAGGCCGACGTGGGAGTCGGCCGGCTGGTGGTGATCGTGCCGCCGGGCGTGACCGTGAAGGCGAGCATCGACGTGGGGGTGGGCGACATCCAGTTGCCGGGCGACGAGCAGGCGGACGTGGACGTGGAACCGGGCAAGCACAAGGAGATCACCCTGTCACCGACTCCGGACCCGAAGAACGCCGGCACGCTCGACCTCGACCTGCGGGTGGGGATCGGCCAGGCGGAGGTGCGCCGTGCTGCGTCATGAGTTCCAGCCGGGAAGGCTGGTGGCCGGCCTCGTTTTCACCGTCGCGGGCATCACCTACGTCGGTGACGCGGGCGACGCCTGGGACACCCCGTGGTTCGCGGTGATCCCGATGGTCGTGGGCGGCCTCTGTCTGGCGGGTGCGGTGGGCCTCCTGACCCGGACGGTACGCAACCGACGCGGAAGCCGCCGCGTGAGCGCACCGGCCGACGTCGACCGGACGGCACCGCCCCCGGCACCGCCCCCAGCACCGCGCTGAGCACGGCGCAGGGGATCACGGCACGGCTGATCACGGGACCGGCGGCGAAGGCGGCGAGCGTCGGCCGTACCGCCGCTACCGCCGCCACCGGCTCCGCCGACCGGAGCTACCGGTAGCCCGCCGCCCGCTGCCGTCGTCGGGAGCGCAAGGCGGCGTCCACGGAGAACACGGAGGCGCCCGCGAGGACGAGGGGCAGCCAGGCCATCAGATAGGCGAGGTCGTTGCCGTAGTAGTAGGGATCGGAGGCCCAGCTCACCGTCAGCCACAGGCTGAGCGAGATCAGCGCGCCGCCCAGTGCGGCCAGGCGGGCGAGGATGCCGAGCAGGGTGCCGATGCCGACCGCGAGTTCGCCGAAGGCGATGGCGTAGCCGAAGCCGACGGGGTTCTTCAGGGACAGGTCGACCAGCGCGGGGATGGCCGAGGAGTCCCTCACAGAGCGCATCATGTCGCCGATGGAGCCTGATCCGGAGCCCTTCATGAAGGCGCTGTTGGTCAGTTTGTCCAGGCCGGCGTAGATGAAGGTGACACCGAGAAAGATGCGCAACGGCAGCAGGGCGTACTGGCTGATGCTGTCCCGCCAGGACCGTTCTTCGTCGTAGTAGGGGGCGTGCGTGTCCGTACGGAAACTGTGAGTCATCGCTCCGAGCCGCCTCTCACCAGCGTGCCTAGACCCCTCACCAGACGATACGCAGGAGGGAGCGGCTGTGCTCAATGCCGTGGCGACGAGTTTTCGTCGCTCAGTCGGTCACATCGATCGCGTACCGGTTCGTCTCCGCCCCCGTGGCGGTCACCACCTGCACCTCCACCCGGCCCGGCTCCACGTCCGCCGGCACCGGCACGGTCAGGACGTCGTCCGTGGGGTTGCTGAACCCTCCGGCCACGGGCACCAACGGCACATGCACGTTCACCGGCCCGATCCGCACCACCATCCGGGCCAGCCGGTCCGCCCGCTGGGCCCCCGGCGGCACGAACCCGGCGCCCCGGATCTCGATGTCGTCCCCGGTGCGGATCGGCCCGTCCAGGTCGCCCGCCTCCCGGGACCGCACCACGGACAGGATGACCGGCCGCCCGCCCTCGGCGTACTTCCCGGCCACATAGGTCGCCGCGGACACCAGCACGACCACCGCCAGTCCCCACGGCAGGTCCGGCAACTGGTCCGGCCGCCGCGCCAGCCGCACGGAGGCGAAGAGCAGGGCGACCGCGCCGATGACGACGTACTGGATGTCGGCGAAGGTGCCCCGACCGGAGTCGTCCGTCAGCAGGTCGGCGGCCCGCGGCCGGTCGGCCCGTACCTTCTGCAACCGCTGTCCGAGCACCCGCAGTCCGACCACCCGCCGCACCAGCACGGCGATCCCGCACACCACGGCGAGCACGGTCACCACACCGGCGCCACGGGCCAGTTCGAGCCCCGAGATCAGCGCGTCCCGCTGACGGGTGTCGGAGGCCGCGGCCAGCCGTCCCACCAGGACCAGTACCGCGTAGGCGACGAACAGCACCCAGGCCACCGCGACGGCCCGGGAGGTCGACAGCCGGTTGTCCTCACCGATCACCGGCGCGAGCACACCGCCGCGAGCCCGGTGGAACCAGGACGCCACGGTCAGCGAGCCCGCCACCACCAGCGCCGCCAGCAGCCCGGCCGTGCGTGCCGCGGTCCACCCCGCGCCGATGGCGGTCAGCGCCTGGACGAGCAGCAGTGCCACCACACCCGCCCACACCGCGTACGCCGTACGGCGCCACAGCCGTGCGAGCCAGGCGGCGCCCTCCGCCCGCCCCCGTTCGGCCACGACCTCCGCGGACTGGGTCAGTTCCTCCGAGACCCACTGCCGGGAGGCCGACGCGGAGTGCGCCACGGCCGCGGGCAACCCCTGCCCTGACGCGAACCCGTCCCGCATCACCAGGAATTCGGCCACCGCCCGACGGTGCCCGGCCCGCGCCCCGTGCGGACAGTCCCCACAGGTGCAGCCGCCCTCGTGCGGACCGCCGAACGCACCCCCGTCCGCGCCCTGTCTCGCTTCCTGCACCGCCACGCCCCACGCCTGCCTTCCCACCAACGCTCGTGAACCTCTGGCCCCACATGACCCCACGGCCTACCGACCGCACAACCCATCGATCGCGCTCTCTGTCGACCGGGACACCCACAAGCCCGCTCCGCCTTGCGGACCCAGGCCCCTCGCGGTCCGCCGCCCGCCGCGAATCCGGCCGCAACCCCACGAACGACCGCCGACAACACCCCGGCGATGACAGCGAATTGTGCCCTACGGCACACAGCACCCGTCCGCCAGGTCTGGTCAGCGCGGGTGAAGCGGGGCCCGCCGTGTTGACCCGGCTGCGAGAATTTCCCCATGGCCGAGATCATCCAGCGTGACGGAACCTGGGTCTTCGACGGCACGACGGTCAGGATCACGCCGGGACTTCACCGCTCCGTGCCGCTGTTCCGGCAGACGTACGGAGAGATCGCCGTGCCCCTGGAGGCCATCTCGGGTGTGGCGTTCGAACCGGAACGCAAGCGCGGACGGCTGCGGATGCGGCTGCGCGAGGGGGCGGACCCGCTGCTGCACGCGACCGGCGGCCGGCTTCCGGATCCGGCCGACCCGTACCGGCTGATCGTGGACGTCGACCGGGCCGGGGTCGCCGAGTACGTGGCCGAGGAGATCCGCCGTTCCCTCCTCCTGGACCAGGTCCCCAAGGAGCCGACGAAGACGTATCTGCTCCCCGGACCGCCGGTCCCGGTCTCGGTGCGCTCCTCCGACGGCACGGTCTCCTTCGACGGCATCCGGGTCCGCATCGACTGGGCCGACACCTCCGACCGCGTCAAGCGCGCGACCGGCCCGCGGATCATCGACGTGGGGGACCTCGTGCAGGTCGAGTGGCTGCCCAACGCCGGGTACGAGGACGGTTTCATGCGGTTCGTGACCCGCGAGACGTCGTTCTCGAAACTGCCGCCCGAGAAGGACCCGTACGCCCTCGACCTGTGGGGCAGCACCCGCCGCGACCTGCTCACGGCCCTCGTCGCGACGGCGGTCACGGCCCGGCTCCCGCACCCCTCGACCCGCGACGTCATCGCGTACGACGGCGAACGTGCCGCCCGCCCGCGGCTGACGGCGTCCGCCGCGCCGCCACCGGACGACCATCACGACGTACTCCTGCGCAGGCTGCGGGAGTTGGGTGAGCTGCACCGCGACGGCGTGCTCACGGACGAGGAGTTCACCATGACGAAGAAAGCCGTACTGCGAGGTTTCTAGCTCAGCAGATCCGGTTCGCTCCTGCTGATGTCCTGCCACATCGGCTGGTAGTTGATCCACGCCACCAGGTCCCCGCCCAGCTGTTCCCGCGTGGCCACCGCCGCCCGGTGATCGATGACCACCGGTCTTCCGCCGGCCCGGGCGAGCAGTTGTACCTGGCTGGACCGTTCCATCGACACGAACCACCAGGCCGCCGCGTCCACCGAGTCCCCGACGGTCAGCAGTCCGTGGTTGCGCAGCACCAGCGCCTTGCGGGACCCGAGCGCGGTGGCGATCCGGCGGCCCTCCTCCGCGTCGACGGCGACTCCGGTGTAGGCGTCGTACAGCGCGTGGTCCTCGTAGAAGGCGCAGCTCTCCTGGGTGAGGGGGTCGAGGAGGTCACCGAGCGCGGCCAGCGCCCTGCCGTGCACGGAGTGGCAGTGGGCGACGGCGACGACGTCCGGGCGGGCCGCGTGCACCTGGGAGTGCACGGTGAACGCCGCCTGGTTGACGTGGTAGCGGCCGTCGAGCACCTGGCCGTCGGAGTTGGCGAGCACCAGGTCGCTCACGGTGACGTGCTTGAAGGGCATGCCGAAGGGGTTGACCCAGAAGCAGTCGGTGAACTCGGGGTCGCGCGCGGTGATGTGTCCGGAGACCCCGTCCTCGAAGCCGAGCCGGCCGAAGATCCGCAGCGCGCCGGCCAGCCGCTCCTTGCGGTGCCGGCGTTCCTCCTCGACGGAGTCGTGCATCGGCGGCATGGCGAACTGAAGCTTCTCGGTGGGCAGCGGCATCGGCGGATTGGGTCCGAGGGGCGTCCCGTGCATGTGTCCTCCAGCACTGGGGGGCTTTACGGGGCGGAAGTTACCGTCAGTCAGGGCAAGAGAACAGGGCTGTTTTGTAAAGATGACGCACGCAACGAATACCCGACAGAAGATGTCGGGTATCGGCGGAAGACTGACCGTTATGAACTGGGAAGCTTTCTCCTCCGCCGAACCCGACCTGGCCAGGACCGTCGAAGGCCGCTTCGGTGCCTTCACGCACCACGTCCTCGTCACGCTCCGCAAGGACGGCTCCCCGCGCACCAGCGGCCTGGAGGTCCGTTTCCTCGGCGGTGAGCTGTGGCTCGGCATGATGCCGGACTCTCTGAAGGCGCTCGACCTGCGACGCGACCCGCGGTTCGCGCTCCAGGCCAACCCCGGGGAGGGGCAGTCCCTCGGCGGGGGCGATGTCCGGATCGCCGGTCGGGCGTTCGAGGTGGAGGACGGCGACACGAAACGGGCGTACACGACAGAGGTGGAACCGCCGGAGCCGTTCCACCTCTTCCGCACCGAGCTGACGGAGGTCGTGCGGACCCACGTCGAGGACGACACGTATCTGGTCGTCGAGATCTGGAAGCCCGGTGAGCCCCTGCGCACGGTCAAACGCACATGATCATGCGCGGCTAGGGCCTACTCCCACTCGATGGTGCCCGGCGGCTTCGACGTCACGTCGAGCACGACACGGTTGACGTCGGCCACCTCGTTGGTGATCCGGGTCGAGATCTTCGCGAGGACGTCGTACGGCAGCCGTGACCAGTCGGCCGTCATGGCGTCCTCGGAGGAGACCGGGCGCAGGACGATCGGGTGGCCGTAGGTGCGGCCGTCGCCCTGGACGCCGACGCTGCGGACGTCGGCGAGCAGGACGACCGGGCACTGCCAGATGTCCCGGTCCAGGCCGGCCGCGGTCAGCTCCTCGCGGGCGATGGCGTCGGCGTCGCGCAGCAGGTCCAGGCGCTCCTTGGTGACCTCGCCGACGATCCGGATGCCGAGGCCGGGACCCGGGAACGGCTGGCGCTGGACGATCTCGTCGGGGAGCCCCAGCTCCTGGCCGACCATCCGGACCTCGTCCTTGAACAGCTTGCGCAGCGGCTCGACCAGCTGGAACTCCAGGTCCTCGGGGAGTCCGCCGACGTTGTGGTGGGACTTGATGTTGGCGGTGCCGGTGCCGCCACCGGACTCGACCACGTCCGGGTAGAGCGTGCCCTGGACGAGGAACTCCACGGCCGGGCCCGCGTCCGCGATGATCTCGGCCTGCGCCTGCTCGAAGACCCGGATGAACTCCCGGCCGATGATCTTCCGCTTCTCCTCGGGGTCCGAGACACCCTTGAGCGCGGTCAGGAACCGCTCCTCCGCGTCGACGACGACCAGCTTGACGCCGGTCGCGGCCACGAAGTCCTTCTCGACCTGCTCGGTCTCGCCCTTGCGCATCAGGCCGTGGTCGACGTACACACAGGTCAGCTGGTCGCCGATGGCCCGCGCGACCAGGGCCGCGGCCACCGCGGAGTCCACGCCGCCGGACAGCCCGCAGATCGCGCGCTTGTCACCGACCTGCTCGCGGATCAGGGCGACCTGCTCGTCGATCACGTTGCCGGTGGTCCAGTCCGGCTTCAGACCGGCGCCCCGGTACAGGAAGTGCTCCAGGACCTGCTGGCCGTGCGTGGAGTGCATGACCTCGGGGTGGTACTGGACGCCGTAGAGCTTCTTCTCGTCGTTCTCGAAGGCGGCGACCGGGACGACGTCCGTGGACGCGGTCACGGTGAAGCCCTCGGGGGCGGCGGAGCAGGCGTCGCCGTGGGACATCCACACCGACTGCTCGTCGGGGGTGCCCTCGAAGAGGGTGGAACCGGACTTCGAAACGTGCAGGGGCGTGCGGCCGTACTCACGCGCGCCGGTGTTGTCGACGGTGCCGCCGAGGGTGGTGGCCATCAACTGGAAGCCGTAGCACATGCCGAATACCGGGACGCCGGCCTCGAACAGCTCGCGGTCCAGGCGCGGGGCGCCCTCCGCGTACACGGACGAGGGGCCGCCGGAGAGGATGATCGCCGCCGGGTTCCTGGCGAGCATCTCCGCGACCGGCATGGTGCTCGGCACGATCTCGCTGTAGACCCGGGCCTCGCGGACACGGCGGGCGATGAGCTGGGCGTACTGCGCGCCGAAGTCGACGACCAGGACGGTGTCGGGGGCGGCTGGGGTCGCTGATGACACGGGTTGCCTTCCGGCGGTGAGCGAGGTGTGTGTGGGGCCGAGTCTACCGGGATGCGCGGGGCCGGTTCGGGGCAAGCTCCGTCTCAGGATGCGAACCGGGTTGGACACTCCCGCGGTGCCCGGCATACTGCTCCCATGCTCACGCAGACGACCTTCCTGTTTACCTATGGCACCCGGCCCGCCGGCTGCCATGGTCGTGCTGCTTGAGCAACTGACAAGCGACTTCCCAGGCGCCCCGGGCCGACAAGGTCCGGGGCGCCTGGTGTTTTCCGGACCTTGCCGCTCCGGGGCACCCCGTCCACCCCAGACAGAGGAGCCCCCATGACCGCCATCGACGTGACCGGTGCCCGCACCCCCGAGGCCGCCGACGTGATCACCGGAGCGCGTGAGCGCATCGACGCGCTCGACGACCGGATCATCGGTCTGATCCAGGAACGCATGGCCGTGTCGGCCGTCGTCCAGGAGGCCCGGATCACCTCCGGCGGCCGGCGCGTGAACCTCTCCCGCGAGATGGAGATCCTCGGCCGCTACAGCGACGCGCTCGGCAGGCCGGGCACCCCCCTCGCCATGACGCTGCTCGAACTGTGCCGCGGTCGCATCTGAGTTCGGGCCCGGACTCACCCGTACGGCGCGTGACCGGGACGTGGGACACCTCGTTGGTGGTGGTGTCCGTGCCAGCCAGGGGCGGGCCCGACAGAACCACGCGTGGCTCGCTGGAGCGATGAGGCGCACGGAACGTGCAGTGCGTCGTGGGACCTCGTTCCAGACAGTGACCGGACGGCAGGGGACAGCAGCCCGGTCACCCAAGAGAAACGGTCGGCCCCGGGGACGCCCGGGGCCGGCCGGCGGGGGCAAGTACCGGCACAAGGCTGGGTCAAACGGTTGCGGAGGCCGCGCCCATCCAGCACGATGTCTGGAAAGCCCCCAAATCCCTCCGCGGACACCCGCATTCGCATTGCGTCGCGGAACTGCCAAAGGTCGAGACCAGCCGCACGCCCCCTGCGCGCCGGGGCGCCGACCGAGGGCACGGAAGTGACAACGGCACAGCGGTAACAGCGGCACAGCAGTGACAACGGCACAGAGAGCAAGCGGCGCAACCCCCCGGCGCCGCTCCCAGGCACCGGCGCTGCCCTGACGCCGGTGCTGACGAAAGAAGGGCCCCGCGGCTCCGTCCCGCGGGGCCTTTCGCCTGCGCGCACTCATGACCTGCGCGCACTCAGACCCGGGACACCGTTCCGCAGCCTCCGTCACGCTTCGGGTCGAGGGTCTCGCTGCGGTCGTACGGGTCCGTCGTCGGTCCCGTGGGGGTCGCCCCGGTCGGCTCGGACGACGCGAAGTCCGGGTGCAGATAGCCGTCGTACACGTCGCAGGCCGAGTTGTTGATGTCCTGGTCCCAGTTCACGACGTTGAGCTTGCCCGGGGTCACCTGGTACTTGGCCGGGTCGGGGATGTCGACGTCGAGGACACGGCGGATGATGGTGCGGGTGACCTCAGTGGAACCGTTGGTCTGGACGACCGGGTAGACGAAGGTGTAGTCCGCGTGCACGACGACCCAGCCGTCGTCACCGGCCTTGAACGTCATCCTGCCGCGGGTCTTCACGACGTCGCCGACCAGCCGGACCTCCTTGGGGTCGAAGCGGCTGAACATCCACAGCGGGTCGTGCTTCTTGTCCGGCTTGCTCAGGCCGGTCACCAGGAGCCCGCGGACGTCCTTCTGCACCGGGTCCAGGACGTCGAGTGCCGCCTCGGGCCGCTCCCCGCGGATGGTGGCCGGGTCGAGGTTGGACTCGACCAGGAGCTTCTTGGTCAACTCCAGCGCCCGCTCGGTCTTCGCCGCGGACCGGCCGCCGACGGCCTTCGCCTTCGGTACGACGATCCCGGCCGCGCCGTCCGCCCACCGCTTGGCCGGCGATCCGGCGAACGGGTCGTCCAGGGTGGGGATTTCGGGGGCCTCGGCGGAGGGCGCGGCGGTCGGGGCCGCCGTCTCCACGGGCAGCGCGGAGGCCACGCCACCGCCGGCGTCCGCGGATTCCCCGCCGAAGGGGTCGCCCGGCACCAGCGAAGGCTTCACCGCCACGACGGCCACCGCGACCGCGACGGCGACACCGAGGACGCCCCACAGGCCTCGTCGGCTCTTCTTCTCCTGCCAGGCCGGCCCGGTACGCCAGCCCTCCGGCAGTTCGCCGCGCGCTTCGTTGCGCCGCAGCCGTTCCGTCACTTCGCGGGCTCGCGCGGACGGTTCCTTGGGGGCGGAGTCGCGGATGTCCCGTTCGGAGTCACGGGTGAATTTTTCCCAGACGTCGTCCGGGATCTTGTCGTCTTCTGACACGTGGGTCAGTTCTAGGGCCTCCGAAAGCCTGTTCACAAGGAGAACCTGTATGTGACTCAGCCCACATAAGGTTTCTGTGAATGCCCGCACAACCTTTGGCCGGTGTCGCGGATCAAACCTCACGTATCAAGGGCACCACCCGCGCCCCACACGCGGAAGCCTCCCTGACGCGTGCTGCGGGTAGCGCAGTACAACCTGACTTCCGAGGTCTTCATGAAGCTTCGACGTGCACTGGCCGCCGCGGCCGCGACCGCCGCCATGGCGCCGCTGGCCCTGTTCGCCGCGCCGAGCGCGTTCGCGGACGACTCGCCCTCGCCGACCGCGGCCGAGACCACGCCGGCCGCCGACGACACCACCCCGGCCCCTGCCGACAGCAGCCCCGCGGCCGACGACAGCACCCCGGCCGACGCGGGCAGCACGCCCGCCGCCGACCCCACCTCGGCCTCGGCCTCCGCTTCCGCCTCGGCCAGCAGCAGCGCCAGCGCGTCCAGCTCGGCCACCGCCAGCAGCAGCCCCTCCGCGAGTGAGAGCGACGAGCCCGTCGACGAGTGCCCGGTCGACGAGAACGGCGACCCGGTCATCGGCGACAGCGACGTGCTGCACAGCTCGCTGACCGGACTGCCCGAGAGCATCGTGGCGGGCAGCGGCTGGACGAACTTCAAGTTCAACGTCAACAACTCCGGTGACGACACGATCAAGGACATCCAGCCCTTCGTCGGTGTCGGCGCGGTCGACTGGGACTTCGAGAAGGACTACAGCGACCTGGTCACCGTGCAGGTGAAGCAGGGCGGCAGCTGGGTCGACGTGGCCACGGAGTTCGGCGAGGGCGGCGCGTTCAACTCCTTCAGCCTCGGCGGCGGCGACTCCGTCAGCTACCAGCTGCGGGTGAAGGTCGACCGTGAGGTCCCGAGCGCGGTCGGCATCGCCATCGGCCTCGCCGAGTACTCCGACGAGGACGCCTGCTGGATCTCCGGCGACGAGAACTCCGGCATCTACTACTTCGAGGTCCTGCCGGCCGGTTCCGACGCGGGCAAGCCGAACGACTCCAAGCCGCAGACCGGCGGCAAGAACCCCATCTCCGACGTCAACGACATCGACGTGGACGGCCAGCTCGCCGAGACCGGTTCGAGTTCGGCCCTGCCGGTCCTCGGCCTCGTCGGCGGGTTCGCCGTCGTCGCCGGTACCGGTGTGGTGTTCGCCGTCAAGCGCCGCAAGGGCGTGACGGGCGCCCACGCCTGAGCCCGTGACGCAGTGACGCGATAGCCACAGCTTCACGCGAGAACAGAGAAGGACCCGCACTCGGAGGGGGGTGCGGGTCCTTCTCTGTGTCCACGGAGTTCTGCGTGCCTTTGGGGCCTACGACTTCTTCGGCACCGCCGGCATCCCCAGGAACGGCAGCTTCAGCGCGCCGAACGCGTCCGCCGGGACCGCCGGTGACTTCGGCTCGACCGCGTCGAGACGGACGTACGCCTCGCCCTGGGCCGGACGCGGGTCCTCCTCACCCTTGTTGGGCCAGTACGCCATCGCGCGCTCGGCCTGGGCCGTGATCGTCAGCGAGGGGTTCACGCCGAGGTTGGCGGAGACCGCGGCGCCGTCCACGACCGAGATGCCGGGGTGGCCGTAGAGCCGGTGGTACGGGTCGATGACGCCGCTGTCGCGGGAGGAGCCGATGGGGCAGCCGCCGAGGAAGTGGGCGGTGAGCGGGGTGCCCATCAGCTCGCCGACGTTGGAACCGGCGAAGCCGTTGATGTCGGCGGCGATCGCGGACGCGCTCTCGGAAGCCGCCTTGATCTGCTTGGGGTTGGGGGCGCCGTGGCCCTGCCGGGCGGTGAGCAGGCCCTTGCCGACGCCGTCCGGTTTCAGGTACGTCGTCAGGGAGTTGTCCAGCGACTGCATCACCAGGCCGATGATGGTCTTCTCCGACCAGCGGCGGTTGGAGAGGGAGCGGGCGACGAGGAGGGGGTGCCGGGCGGCGTTGCGCAGCCAGGCCAGCACCCGCGACGAGCCCTCCGCGTACGGGACCTGGAGGATGGAGAGGCCGCCCATCGAGTTGGAGCCCTTGCCGTAGCGGACCGGCTCCACGTGGGTGTTCTCGTCCGGGTGGATGGACGAGGTGATGGCCACGCCCCGGGTGAAGTCGACCTTCGGCGCGCCGGTCGCCCTGCGATAGCGGCGGTTGTCGGTCTGGGCGCCCACCAGGGCCTCGGAGTTGGTGCGGGTCAGATCGCCCAACCGGTCCGAGATGTACGGCAGTTGACCGCCCGCCTTCATGCGGTGCAGGAGGGTCTGGGTGCCGTAGGTGCCGGCGGCGATGACGACCTGGCGGGCCTTGAAGGTGCGACCCCTGTCCTTGCGGCGGTCGTCGGTGGGGAGGGTGGCGACGGCGTAGCCGCCCTGGGAGTCGTCGGTGACCGACACGACGGTGGTGAGGGGGTGGACGACCGCGCCCGCCTTCTCGGCGAGGTAGAGGTAGTTCTCGTTCAGGGTGTTCTTCGCGCCGTGCCGGCAGCCGGTCATGCACTCGCCGCACTCGATGCAGGCCTTGCGGGCGGGGCCCGCGCCGCCGAAGTACGGGTCCTCTGCCTGCTCGCCCGGGGCCGCCCTGCTCTTGCCCCCGGCGTCCTCGCCGTCGCCGAAGAACACGCCGACCGGCGCCATGTGGAAGGTGTCACCGACGCCCATCCGCTCGGCGGCGGACTTGAGGTGGACGTCGGAGGGGGTCATCGTCGGGTTGAGCCGTACGCCGAGCATGCGCCGGGCCTGGTCGTAGTACGGCGTCAACTCCCCCTGCCAGTCGGTGATGTCACGCCACTGGGGGTCGTCGAAGAAGGGCTTCGGGGGGACGTAGAGGGTGTTGGCGTAGTTGAGCGAGCCGCCACCCACACCCGCCCCCGCGAGCACCATGACGTTGCCGAGCAGGTGGATGCGCTGGATGCCGAACATGCCGAGCTTCGGCGCCCAGAGGTAGTTCTTCAGGTCCCAGGAGTTCCTGGGGAGGGACTCCCGGGTGAAGCGGCGGCCCGCTTCCAGGACACCTACGCGGTAGCCCTTCTCGGTGAGGCGAAGGGCGGTGACGCTGCCGCCGAAGCCGGAGCCGACCACCAGTACGTCGTAGTCGTAGGTGTCCTGAGGCACGGGTGCTCCTCGTTGAGTCTCGCGTGCGGGTGATTCGTGGCTGGTCGCGCAGTTCCCCGCGCCCCCAACAGCGCTTACCTGAACCGGAAGGCCTTCATCAGGCGCAGGCTCCGGTTCATGAACTGGGCGTACGCCTCGTCGTCCATGCCCAGCGAGGGGGCCATCGGCAGCAGCCGCTGCTGGGCGACCGTCTGGGCCTCGGTGTACTTGAGGATGCCCTCGGAGCCGTGCCTGCGGCCGAGACCGGAGTCCTTCATGCCGCCCATCGGGGACTGGACGCTGCCGTAGGCGGGCGCGTAGCCCTCGTTGACGTTGACCGTGCCGGTGCGGATGCGGGCGGCGACCGCGCGGCCGCGCTTGCCGTCCTTCGTCCAGACCGAGGAATTCAGGCCGTACGACGTGGAGTTGGCCTCGGCGATCGCCTCGTCGTCGGTCTTGAAGCGGTAGATGGAGACGACCGGGCCGAAGGTCTCCTCGCCGCAGACCGCCATCGGCTCGGTGACGCCGTCGAGGATGGTCGGTTCGAAGAAGTACGGGCCGATGTCGGGGCGGGCCACCCCGCCGGCGACGATCTTGGCCCCCTTGGCGACGGCCTCGTCCACATGCCGGGTGACGGTGTCCAGCTGCCGCTCCCCCACCAGGGAACCCATGTCGGCGCCGTAGGCGAGGGACGTGCCGAGCCGCATGGCCTTCGTGCGGGCGGCGAAGCGCTCCAGGAAGGCGTCCGCGATGGACTCGTGGACGTACAACCGCTCGATGGAGATGCAGAGTTGGCCGGCCGAGGAGAAGCAGGCGCGGACGGCACCGGCGGCGGCCTTCTCGATGTCGGCGTCATCGAGCACGAGCATGGCGTTCTTGCCGCCGAGTTCGAGGGAGACGCCGACCAGGCGGGCGGCGGCACTCTGGGCGACCTCGCGGCCGGTGCGGGTGGAGCCGGTGAAGGAGACGTAGTCGGCGTGCCGGACGACCTCGGGGCCGACGACCGGGCCCTCGCCGAGGACGACCTGGAAGACATCGGCGGGAAGGCCGGCCTCCACGAGGATGTCGCGGGCCCACAGGGCGGTCAGGCAGGTCTCCGTGTCCGGCTTCATGACGACGGCGTTGCCCGCGACGAAGGCGGGGAGCGCGTCACCGACGGACAGTTCGAGGGGGTAGTTCCAGGGGGCGATCTGGCCGACGACTCCGCGCGCGTGACGCAGTTCGGTGACGCGCGTGAGCGTGGGCATCGCGCCGGCGTGCCGCTTGGGCTTCAGATAGGCGGGGGCCTTGCGGCCGTAGTGCCGGGCGGCGACCGCGACGGCCAGGACCTCCTCGTGGGCGTGCAGACGGGCCTTGCCGGTCTCCAGCTGGATGAGGTCGAGAACTTCGGCCTGGCGCTCCAGGACCAGGTCGTGGAAGCGGAGCAGTACGGCCGCACGCTGCCGTACGGGGGTCTGCTCCCACACCGCCTGCGCCCTGCGGGCCGCCGCGAAGGCCTTCTCCACGTCCGCCGGCGTCGACTCGGGCAGATCGGCCAGCTTCTCGCCGGTGAGCGGCGAGTGGTTGGCGGTACGGCCGGAACCGGTCACTCCCTTGGTGAGCTGGGCGACCAGCTCCGGGGTGACCACGTCGGCGGCGGTACGGGCGCCCGCCGGGGCGGGGGCTGTGGGGTTCGTGCCGGTCTTGGCCGGGGCCTGCGCGTCCGTCATGAGCCGCAGGGTATTCGGGAGCGGAGGCTTTGGGTACCCGTCGGTAACGGGCATTCACCTCCCGCACACACACCGCCAGTGATCGGTGGCAGAGAACCTGCTGATCAGCGCGTTGTGCGGAGACGATCACCCGGATCACCCGGGTCTCACATTCTCCCGATCTCAAGCCGGTCGCGGGCGCCCTTGAAGAGCTCGGTGCCCTTCTTCTCCTCGGGAGTGCCCTTGGGCATGTCGACGCGCAGCTGGTACATGCGGTCGTCGTCGGTGCGGACGATGAGCCGCATCACCCGGGTCGGCCGGTCGTGCGGGTCGTAGGTGACGTCGGAGAGAGCGGCTTCGGCGCCGTGGAATGAGGTCCGGGTGTACTGGCCGGTGGACCGCTCGTGCCCCTCCCAGCCCAGCGCGGTGTCACGGGCCTCGTCCAGGGGTGACCCGGGGGCCTTGTCGTACTCGGCGAGGAGGACCCGGATGCCGCCGTCGCCTTCGCCGTCGCCGTAGATGTTCAGGCGGGTGGAGTCCCCTGCCTCGCCGGTGAGGTACATCCAGTGGTACTGCCGGGGGAGGTAGAGGACGGCGTCCGCGTTCGCCTCCCGGTGCGCGACCCAGCCGCCCTGCCCGCCCGCCGCCCCGTCGGCGAAGGAGGTACCGAGCCATATCCCACCGGCGAGCAGAATCCCGACCGGGCCGACCGCGAGACGGAGGAGGGCACGGGGGCGTGTTCGGGGGAGGGAGGCGGTAGGGGCTTCCTCCGGTACGGCGGTCGGGAGGGGGGTTGTGGGGGCCTCTTCCGGTACGGCGGTCGGGAGGGGGGTCGTGGGGGCTTCCTCCGGTACGGCGGTCGGGGGAGCGTCTTCCGGTACGACGGCCTCGGCGGCGCTCGTGTCGGGCTCGCCCTCGGTGTCGCTCACGTGGGGATCGGGCTCGACGCGACCCGACACCTCCGTCAGTACCCGTGCGACCTCCTCCGCCCCCGGCCGCTCCTCCGGTTCCCTCGCCAGCAGGCCGGCGATCAACTCCGTGAGCGGGCCTCCGCGTTCCGGCTCGGGTGGGTCCTCGGTGAGGATCGCGGCGAGGGTCGCCTCCGGGGTCGTACGGCGGAAAGGGGCCCGGCCGTCCACGGCGGCGTACAGGAGCGCGCCCAGGGACCACAGGTCGGAGGCGGGCCCGGCGTTCGTGCCGGACATGCGCTCGGGGGCGACGTACTCCAGGGAGCCGACGAACTCCCCGCTCGCGGTGAGGGATTCCTCGCCCTGGACCTGGGCGATGCCGAAGTCGGTGAGGACGACGCGGCCGTGCGGGCCGAGCAGGACGTTGGCGGGCTTGACGTCCCGGTGCACGATGCCGACGGAGTGCGCGGCGCGCAGGGCTCCGAGGACGGCGAGGCCGATACGGGCGGCCTCGGCGGGCCCGAGCGGCCCCCGCCGTATCGCCTCGTGCAAGGACTCGCCCCGGACCAACTCCATGACGATCCAGGGGAGTCCGCCCTCCCCGTCCTGTTCCTCGACCACCACGTCGTGGATGGTCACGGCGGAGGGGTGCTCCACCCGCGCGGCGGCGCGGGCCTCGCGGTGCAGCCGGTGCGCGGCCCGCCGATGCGCCTCGTCCTCCGGCTCGCCGGGCAACCGCGGTTGTTTGACGGCGACTTCACGCTCCACCAGCTCGTCCCGGGCCCGCCACACGGTCCCCATCCCGCCGGAACCGATGCGCTCGACGAGGCGGTAACGGCCGCCGACCAGAACGCCCTTGGGGTCCTTGGAGCCCCCGACATCACTCATGCCTCATCAGTACCCCGCAGGGCCGCCTCTTGTCGACGCGGGTCCCGGTCCGGTGGCGGGGGCGAGTGCGCCCGTATCGCCCGGCCGGTTCGCGCCGGACGTCGGTACCGCCCGGACGCAGCATCGCGAGCTGGGTGGCGGTGCGCACTCCGGTGTAGGTGTGGAGGCCGTCGACCTCGCCCGCCAGGCCCACGTACAGCCGCAGCTGGGCCGCCGTCTCGTCATCGGCCCCAGAAGAGGGGGACCTCAACTTCCGCCGCTGGCAACGCAATTGGCGTGCCGGTCCCGGCGGTCAGAGCTTGTCCACGTCCAGGTTCGCGATCGCCGCCCTCGCCACCTCACGCCCCCGCCGGGTGAAGTCGCCCTTGCCGGGATAGCTGACGGTGAGCTTGTACATGTCGCCGGCGGCGGTCCGGTAGTAGAAGATCTGGAGTTCGCGCGGGCGGGAGTACTGACTGTCGGTGGTCTTGTACGTGACGGTGTTCCTGGCGGCCTTCCCGCCCTGGTACGTCTGGTCCTCGGGGCGGGTCCTCGGCGCCTCCGGCATGCTGAGGTCGTAGTCCCCGCTCTCCTTGAACCTGCTGTCGTCGTCGTACATCTCGGCGGCCGCGGAACCCGCGATGCCGTGGGCGGTGTCCTCGGCCCTGCGCTCCAGTTTCAGGCCGATCCAGATGCTGCCGCTGTAGTCGGCGTACGTGATCCAGTGGCCCTTGTCCGTCTTCCGGTCGGGCGTGGCCGCCTGGTAGTCCTTCGGCACCGCCAGTGTCGCGGCGACGTCCTTGGTGTGTTTCTTCGTCCAGCCGTCCGGCAGCGGTCCCGCGAACGGATCCGCGAGCAGCAGATAGGCCGCCACCGAGGCCGCGACGACCGCCGCCCCCAGCCCGAGCCACCCCTTGCGGCCCAGCCGGACGCCCCGGGCGGGCGGTGGGTCCTGCGCGAGCCGGACGGGCTGCGTGGGCTCGGGAGCGGGCGGATCGGCGGCGGCCTCCAGGAGCACGCGGACCTGCGCGGCGTTCGGGCGGCGGGCCGGGTCCTTCTGGAGGAGGCCGTTGACGGCGTCGGCGAGCGGACCGTGCGCGGAGGCGGGCGGCGCGGGTGTGGCGTTGAGGACGGACTGCAGGGTCGCGGGGGTGTTGCTGCGGCGGAACGGCGAGACGCCCTCCGTCGCCGCGTACAGGACCACACCCAGGGACCACAGGTCGCACGCCGGGCCGGGACGCTGGCCGAGGACGCGCTCGGGGGCGATGTACTCGGGCGAGCCGACGAAGCCTCCGGTGTCGGTCAGGCTGGTCTCGCCCTCGATCTGGGCTATGCCGAAGTCGGTGAGGACGACCCGGCCGTACCGGCCGAGCAGGACGTTGTCCGGTTTCACATCCCTGTGCAGGATGCCCGCCGCGTGCGCGGCCTCCAGTGCGCCGAGCACGTCGAGGCCGATTCTCGCCGCTTCCCGCGCCCCGAGCGTGCCCTCCTGCAACGCGTCGCCCAGCGAACGGCCCCTCACCAGCTCCATCACGATCCACGGCCGGCCGTCCACGACCGCCACGTCGTACACGTTCACGACGGAGGGATGGTCGAGCCGGGCCGCGGCACGCGCCTCGCGCCGCATCCGCTCGAAGGCGTTCGCCTGTTCACGTTCGGGAAGATGGTCCGGGATGCGGGGTTCCTTGACGGCCACCTCACGGTCCACCGTCTCGTCCTTGGCCCGCCACACCGTGCCCATGCCACCGTGTCCGAGCTTGGCGAGCAGCCGGTAACGACCCGCGATCAGCCTGCCGACACCGGGCTCGGGCTGCACGGCGGACCGCAGGTCCGGATGCGCGTCCGACTGCGGGGCCGACGTCTGCGGCGACGTCTGGGCCAACGGAGGCCTGGGAGGTTGCAGAACGTAACTCGTCGTGTCGTCGGACTCATGGCCGACTCCCCCGCTGCTGCTCATGGGTTCATCCATATCGCGCCGGACGCCTCCGCTTCCACAGGGAACGCATTCCGGTCACAGACCCGTGACTCACGACGCGGCCTATCACCCCCTATGTCCGCACGAAGGTGTCCAACGCGACATCGAAGTACTCCTTCGCCTCCCGCACCTTCCCGACCGGCGCCGACACCCACACGTCGTACATCCGCCCGTCCTCCTCCCAGCACAGGTCGTAGGTGTGCCGGGCGCCCTCGGCCGCGCTGAACCCGTCCCAGGTGAACTCCCAGAGGGCGGCGGGGTGTCCGCGGTGCGTGGTCGGGGTGACCCGGCCGGCACGGTAACCGGGGTTGCTCTCGGGACCCTTGGCCGCGGCGCGCCGCATCACCTCCAGCGGGCCGCCGGCCTGCGGGGCGGTGACCTTGATGCCGAGGCGGAAAACCTCCCCGGGCGACAGGTAGAAGACCCGCTCCCCCTGCGGCTGACGGGTGAACCCGTCCGGCACGGCGAGCGCGAACCCGGCGGGCTCCTCGGCGACGCGGTAGCCGGACGGGGCGGAGGGGAGGGTCGCGGTGGGCGTGGGCCGCGCCGTTCCCGGCGACCCGCTCGTGGGCGTCCCTGGCGCGGAACCTCCCGTGGGCGTCCCGGGCGCCGAACTGCTCGTCGCCGTACGGCCGCCACCGTCTCCCCGGTCCATCAGCAACGCCGCCGACGCCCCCGCGCCCGCCACCACGGCCACCAGCAGCCCCGCCATGAGCACGCGCCGCCCCGACCGCGCCGGTCCCGCGGACCCGCCGTCCCCCGACCGCTCCGGTGCCGCGGACCGCCGCGGCGAGGACTCACGCTGGGCCGCGGACCGCCGTAGCGGGACATCCCGCTGGGTCGGCGTGTACGACCGCTCGGGCGCCCGGCGCGGCGGCGTACGCCCCGTCTCCCGGAACGCCCGCAGCATCCGCTCGGCCTCCACCGCGTCCAGCCGCCGCTCGGGATCCCGCTCCAGCAGGCCGCGTACGACGGGAAGGAGCGGCCCGGCCTGTGCGGGCGGCCGGATCTCGTCGATGACGACGGCGTGCAGGATGCCGCCCAACGAGTCGCGGCGGAACGGCGATTCACCGCTCAGGACCGTGCACAGCAGCGCGCCCAGCGACCACAGGTCGGCCTCCGGGCCGGTGCCGGCGCCGGACATCCGCTCGGGCGCGGTGTACTCGGGCGAGCCGACGAACGAGCCGGTCTCGGTGAGCGTGGTGGCGCCCGCGACCTGGGCGATGCCGAAGTCGGTGAGGACGATCCGGCCGGTGCCGGACTCTACGAGGACGTTGGCGGGCTTGATGTCCCGGTGCAGCACCCCGGCCGTGTGCGCGGCGCGCAGCGCGCTCAGCAGGTCGGCGCCGATCCGGGCGGCCTCGGCGGCGTCCACCGGACCCTGCGCGGAGATCCGGTCGGCGAGGGAACCGCCGTCGATCAACTCCATGACGATGTAAGGCCGTTCGTCCTGCTCGACGACGTCGTGGACCACGATGATGTGCGGATGCCGCAGCCGGGCGACCGCACCGGCCTCGCGCAGGGTGCGGTCACGCTGGAGCCGGGCGTCCTCGGCGGAGAGCGTCTCGTCGAGCGGGATCTCCTTGACGGCGACCTGCCGGCCGAGCAGCTGGTCCGTCGCCCGCCAGACCACGCCCATGCCGCCGCGCCCGATCCTCGCCTCCAGGCGGTATCGGCCCGCGATCACACGGAAGGTGTCCCCCTCGGTCCCCATGCGCCCCATCATGCCGCAGCGGACGAATCCCCTCCGGGGCGGTGACCGGCCAACTCCATCAGCTGTTCGGCTCGATCCAGCTCTGGAGCACCGTCTTGAACTGCTTTCTGGTGGTCGGCCAGCTCTCCGCGGGCGACGACATGTAGATCGCGTACTCGACGCCGTCCCGGGACATGTACGTCTCCTCCACGGCCCGGCGCGGTCCGGGAAAGTCGACGTCCTTCGCCAGCGCGGTCCAGGTGTACTCCCACCGGGCGCCCGGGCGGTCCCGGTAGGTGTTCTCGACCATGCCCACGCGGTCGTAGTCCTTGAGCCCCTTGAGCGTCAGTTCCAGGTTGCGCTGGTGCGCGAGGGGATCGAGGAAGTCCGGCGAGGTGTCTTCGGCGACCCGCAGGAAGTGCTTGCCGTTGTCCGGCGAGTAGTCGATCTGGGTGAGTCCGTTGGCGGGGGTCCCGAAGACCGACCGCTTCCAGCCCTTGGGCAGGTACACGGTGAAGCCCACGGGATCCTTGTACGGCTGCCAGCCGGCCGGGATGCCACCTGTGTCCGTCGTCGGCGTGGAGCTGGGCGAGGAACTCGACGAGGTCGGCGAACCGCCCTTGTCGCGCCCCTCGTCCCAGGTCTGCAGTGCGATCGCGGTCCCCGCGCTGACGATCGCGGCGAGGGCGACGACCAGCGCGAGGGAACGCAGGCGACGGCGCCCGGACCGAGCCACGGGACCGGTGCCGGCCTGGTGCGGGGGCCCGATGGTCGTGGGACCGGTCCCCTGGGGGTACGGCGCGCCGGTGCCGGTGACATACGTCGGTCCGGGGCCCGAGGAGTACGTCTGTCCCGAGCCCGGGGGGTACGCCGCACCGCTGACCGGCGCACCCGTGGCCGATGTGTTCAGCCCGCCGTGGGATCCGCTGGGGGATCCGCTGTACGCCCCCGGCTCATGGTGGGAACCCACATGTTGCGTCGGCACATAGGCCTGGGCCGCGTTCGGCCGCCGCCCCTCCGCCGCCTCGGCGAGCATCTGCTCGGCCTCGACCGCGTCGGGCCGTACGGCGGGGTCCTTGTGCAGCAGGGCGGCGATGACGGGCCCGAGCGCTCCGGCGTTGCGCGGCTCGTCGGGCTGCTCGTCGACGACGGCCTGCATGGTGGTCAGCGGGGTCGTACGGCGGAACGGCGACCGCCCCTCGACCGCCGTGTACAGCGTGGCACCCAGCGCCCACAGGTCGGCGGACGGGCCTGGGTCGGCGCCGCGGACCCGCTCGGGGGCGAGGTAGTCCACCGAGCCGACGACTTCTCCGGTGCGGGTGATGGTGGTGTCGCCCTCGATCTGGGCGATGCCGAAGTCGGTGAGCAGGACGCGGCCGTCCTGCGCGAGGAGAACGTTGCCGGGCTTCACGTCCCGGTGCAGCACCCCGGCGGAGTGCGCGGCGCGCAGGGCCCGCAGCACCCACAGGCCGATCCGGGCCGCCTCACGTGCCTCGACCCGGCCGTCCTCCTTGACGGCGTCGGCCAGGGAGCGGCCCTCGACCAGCTCCATCACGATCCACGGCCGGCCGTCGTGGTCGAGCACGTCGTGCACGGTGACGACGGCCGAGTGGTTGATCCGGGCGGCCGCGCGGGCCTCGGCGCGGGTACGGGCGAGCAGGACGCCCTGGTCGCTCTCGGAAACGTAGAGCGCGGCGGTCAGCTCCTTGATCGCCACGGCCCGGTGCAGCACCTCGTCGTGGGCGCGCCAGACCCGGCCCATGCCGCCCTTGCCTATCGGGTCGGCGAGCCGGTAGCGCCCCGCGAGGAGCAGGCCCTGCATCTGATTCACGTTTCCCCGCAATGCTCTTGACCCAGTCAGACTAAGGACCGGCCTCCGTCGAGGGGAACCAGGGGGGCGTCAAGGAGACCTCACTGTGACGGTTGTCGCTTCCGCGAAGCACCAGTGAACCGAGGGCGCCGGTACGGCGTCCGACGGCAGCACTCTTCAGCCGCCGACCTGCACGCGAGGACCGCCTGTCGACGTCCGGCACCCGGTGCCCGACGACCCCGACGACCGTCAGCCAGTCACCTGATACGTGGCCGAAGCCTGCTCGTACAGCCGGCTCACCTCGTCCCGCTCCGCCTCCGGACCACGGACCTGCACCACGTGATATTTCCCGCCGATCAGCATCGCGAGGTTGCGCACGTACAGCTCGCGCCCGTCGTCACCGGTCCAGGTGAACTGCCCCTCGGCCATGCTCTTCGTGCCCACCTGGATCGACTTGAGCCCGGTGGCGGTGGCCCAGCTGGAGTCACGGTAGGGCTGGAGCTCGGGTTCCTTCTCGCGCTGATAGACCATCGGGTCGCTGCCGTCCGCTGCCGCGGTGTCCCGGCCCGGGATGACGATCAGTTCGAAGCTGCCCTGCGAGTAGACCACCTGGCCGCGGCCGTTCCTCGGGGTGCGGGCCCAGCCGTTGGCCACCGCGACCTTGAAGCCCTCGGCGTCCGTGCGCAGGGCGAACCCGTCGGCGACCTCGGGCCCTGCGGTCTGCGTCTCGGCGGCGCCGCCGGACCTCGACGGCTCGGGGGTGGTCTGGTCGGGCCGTGGCTCGCTGCTGGCCTCCGGGGACTGCGCGGGACCGGCCTGACTGGTGGCACCGGTCTGCTGGGCGGCGCCCTCGTCCTCGGGGTCCGACCTGGGCATGAAGTACATGGCGTACGCGATCGCCGCGGCCAGCGCCAGGAGGATGAACAGCAGCAGGTTGCGGCCGAGGCGACGAGGCGACGGAGCGGCCTCCTCCCGGGCCCGCTTGTGCCGTCCGTGCGCACTGGTCGCGGGCAGCCCGGCACGCCGCCGGCGCACCAACTCGCCCCGGCGCCGCACGATCGGCAGCCGGCTCGCGTTCATGGGCGGCGCGGCGACGACATGCACGCCGGCCTCCGGCTCCGGCGCGGACCGCACCAACGACCGCAGCCAGCCCCGCAGTTCCTCGAACTCCAGCCGCTCGGTCGGGTCCTGCCGCAGCAGCGACTCCACGACCGGCCTCAGCGGCCCGCACTCCTCCGCGAAGGCGGGCGGCTCGGCGCACACCAGCTGCACCAGCTCGGCCGTCGACTCCTCGGGGTAGGGCGCATGCCCCTGGACGGCACGGAACAACAACGCCCCGAGAGCCCACAGGTCGGTCGCGGGCCCGATGGGCGCGGCGAGCTGCCAGTTCTCGTGCACCGGCCCGGCCTGCTCCGGCGCCCACCGCTCGGTGACCGGCCCGACCACAGCCATCCGGGCCTGCCGGGCCCGCTCGGCGGCGAGCGCGGTGGCCGGTCCGCGGCGGGCGGGGGGTGCCACGGGGGTGAGGTCCTCCCAGCGGGTGGGGGCGGGGTCTCCGGAGCGCTCGGCCGCCGGACCACCGGCGGGCACGGCGCCGAGCGCGGGACCGTGCCCTTCGACCGCGGGTGCCGCGCCCCCGTGTGCCACCCCGGCGACCCCGCTGCGCGGCGCGGCCCCGTGCCAGGAGGTCTGCCCCTGGGGAAGGCGGCCGGGCAGGTGCTCCACCCCGCTCCCGGCCGGATACGGGGGCTGTGTCACACCACCCGTCGCGGTATACGGCGACGGAGCGAAACCGTTCGCCGACGGGTACGGCGACTGGCCCGCGGCGTCCGCCGACGGGTATGTCCGAGCTGTGCCGTTGCCCTGGGCGGCCGGGTCGTCGTCCGGTACCGGACGGGCTCCGGAGAGCGCCGGTCGGCTGTTCTGCGCTTCCTGGACCCGGGCCGCCGCCCGCGCGCCCGCGCGGTACGCGGCGATCGCTCCCGCCCGCGCCGCCCTGATGTCCGTACCGCCGTCGGCCTCCCGTCGGACCAGTGCGGCAGACGAACCGCCCCCGTCCGCGGTCTCCACTCCGGCGCTGGGCAGCCCACGGGCCTCCCGTGCCTCGATCGCCGCCCGCCGGGCCGCCTCGGGGTCGGAATCGGTCTCGCCGAAGCCGGCCGAACCACCCGGCGCCCCGCCACTCGCCCCCGGACCGCCCGCTCCGCCAGGCACACCGGCCGCGGTCACGGATTGCCCGGGCCCTCCGTATCCACCGGATCCCCTACGCCCGTCCGCCGCACCCCGGCCATCCATCACACCGCGGCCGTCCACCGCGCCCCGACCGTCGGTCACAGCCCAGCCGTCGGCTCCGCCCTGGCCGCCGGTGCCACGGAACCCGCCGTCCGGCCCAAGGGCAGCCTCGACCGGGCCCGCACTCCCCCCGGCCGACCCGTCACCCGCCCCGGATCCGACGCCGCTGCCCGTCCCGGTCCCGAACTCGCCGTCCCCTGTGCCCCATTCGCCCGCCTCGGCCGGCACCGGGTCGTAGCCGCACAGTGCCTCCTCCGCCGCGCCGACCGCGAGACCCGTCAGCACGACCCGGCCGTCGTCGCAGACGAGCACCGTGCGGGCGGTGATATTGCGGTGCACCCAGCCGTGCGCGTGCAGCACCCGCAGTGCCATGAGGACGTCGGAGGCGATCTCGGCCGCCCGGTACGGCGACAGCGGCTTCTCGGCGAGCAGCGCCGCCAACGGCCGTGCGGACACCAGTTCGCTGACGACCCACAGCGAACCGCCCTCGGCGAACACGTCGAAGACCTGGTCCAGCCGGGGATGGTCGGGGATCCGCGCGGCGGCCTGTGCGGCGTCCACGGCTCGCCGAACCGCGGGCTCCGTGGGCCGGCGGGTACCGCCCCGCCCCGAGTTCCGCCGTGCGGCCTGGGGGTCCCGGGCTGTGAACCCGTCGGGCAGCCCCTCCGCGTCGAGCACCTCAGCTTCGACGACCTCGGGCAACGGAACCTGCCTGACCAGGACTTCCTGGCCGCTGTAGGTGTCGAAGGCGCGCGAGTCGGTGAGTTCGTACTCGTCGGACGGAGGCAGCGGCAGGCGGTAACGGTCGGCGAGTACCCGGCCCGCATAGTCGTCCACGTTGCCTCCCCCGGCTGTCCGGCTGGTCAATTCCGTTCGCCTTCAGGACCGTTCCGTACCCGAACCCGGATGCGTACGGTCCTCGAACACTCACGATACGTGCCGGAGGCAACTCGCAAAGAGGGGATGCCAGATCTCACGGCCCAAACACGGGACCACTCAGCGCACGGCGCGTCACGACTTCGGTTCGAAGGTACGAGCGAGCGTCTGCCATGTGTCCTTGCGCAGCTCAGTGCCCCATTTCGCGGCTTTCGCGGTGTACATCAAGGCATATCCGAGATGGCCGTTGACGACGAATCCGCGGTCGATCGTCCGGTACTTCGTCCCGCTCTCCTCATAGGTGAACTCCCAGTCCGCCGTGTTCCAGCTCCGGTAGTCCACCTTCTCTATTCGGATCTTGGTGTACTGCGAGCGGCGCATGCCCTGCTCCTGGTTCTCCCAGTCCGCCACCGGGTCACCCTTCGGCGTACTGGTCCAGGCGACGAGCAGCTTCTGTCCGTCGGGCCCGGTGAGCCGGTCGCCTGCGGAACTGCCGGTCTGGAACTTCCACCCCGCAGGCAGCCCGATCGAGTAACCCTGGCCCCCCTTGTACGTCGAAGCCACCGCAGCGCCGCCGGCTGCGCCGCCCGAGCCGGTGGAGCCCTCCGAACTCTTGCCGCTCTCCTGCCCGCTCGGCGAGTTCGCGGCCCCCGCTCCCGCACCCGTGTCCGGCGAGACGGACGCGGTGGCGGTCTCGTCGGTCCGAGTGCCGCCGCTCTCGTCCTCCTTGGTGTCGGCACTGGCGCTCGATCCCGCCGACACCTTGGTGCCGCCCTTGGCCCCGTCGGTACTGTCGTCCCCGCCGAGCGTGAGGGCCAGCACGGTGCCGATGACCGCGAGCGCCACGACCACGGCGATGATGACCAGCGTCCGTCGCGGCACCACGTCCGTCAGCGGCGCCCTGGGCACCGGCCTCGGCGCCAGGTCCGGCGGCGGCGTCATCACGGGCCACCCCGAACTCCGGCCTTCCGAGACGGCGTCGGCCTGTTGCGTCTTCCCGTCCCGGACCCCGGCCGCCGCACCGGAAGCCGACACCGGGGCCGATGCCGATACCGACGTCGTCTCTGACCCGGCCGCCGCACTCCCGGCGCCCTTCCCCTTCGACGCGGAAGAAGCCGGAGACACGGGAGAAGCCGGAGCAGCGGAGGAAGCGGAAGTCTCAGGAGAGGCCGGAGCCGCCGGGGAAGCCGGAGCCACGGGAGAGGCCGGAGAGGCAGGGGCCGCCGCCGACGCGGCCTCGGAAGCCTGGGCCGGCACCTTCCCGCCGCCCGAACCAGCCGTACGGCCACCGGACTTGGGCCTGGAAGCGGCCGCGGACGTCGCCGCCGCCCCGGCGACCTTCCGCATGGAACGCAGCGCCCCGCGCAACCGCTCCCCGCCCGCACGCTCCTCGGGCTGCGCCGGCAAGGGCACCACCCTCGTCGCGTCCGGGGCCGGCTCAGGCTCGGCCACCTTCGGCTCGGGCGCATGGATCACCGCGGTGAGCATGGTCCGGGCACGGTCGTCGTCCAGCCGCTGGGCGGGATCCTTGGTGAGCAGACCGTAGATGACGTCCTTCAACGGCCCCGCGTTCTTCGGCTCCTCCAGCGGCTCCGTCATCACCGCCGTGAGCGTCGCGATCGCGGAACCCTTGTCGTACGGCGGGGCGCCCTCGACCGCCGCGTACAGCAGCCCGCCGAGCGACCACATGTCGGCGGCGGGTCCCGGCTTGTGCCCGCGGGCCCGCTCCGGGGAGATGTAGGAGGGCGCGCCGACGAGCATGCCGGTGGAGGTGATGGACGGGTCGCCCTCGACCTGGGCGATGCCGAAGTCGGTGAGCACGACCCGGCCGTCCTCGGAGATCAGCACGTTGGACGGCTTCACGTCCCGGTGCAGGATGCCCTCGCGGTGCGCGGACCGGAGCACGTCGAGTATCGCGAGGCCCACCTCCGCCGCACGCTTCGGCTCCAGCAGGCCGTCCTCGCGGATGACCTCGGCGAGCGACTTGCCCTCGACGAGCTCCATCACGATCCACGGCCGGTCGTCCTCGTCGACCACGTCGTACACGGTCACCGCGCTGGTGTTGCGGATCCGCGCGATCGCCTTGGCCTCCCGCAGCGTGCGCGTGATCAGCCTGCGCTTCTCGTCCTCGTCGATGCTGGACGGGAACCGCAGTTCCTTGACGGCCACCGTCCTGCCCAGGGTCTCGTCCTCGGCGCGCCACACCGTGCCCATGCCTCCGCGCCCGAGCACTCCTCCCAGCCGGTACCGCCCGGCGAGGAGACGGTCGTTCTCGTCCTGCCGGGATGCTCCCGCCCGCTCCGCGTCCGACATGCGTCCCCTCATGAACCCGCCCTGACAGAGCCTCCATTGTCCCTCACCCGACAAGTGGCCGACGCCCAGGGTGCCCCTGGCTCCGCCCCACCCGCGGTACGGCCCGACAACGCCGACACACAGGTCCCGCCACACCGCGGCACCCCTCCCTCCACAGCTCCCTCCACTCACTCCCCTTCGCCACCCATTGCCCCGAAATCACAGCCGAGTTGGCACCCAGCCCTGTGCACGCCGGACCGCGCTCCCCCGTGGACTTCCCCGCGGACCAGGCAAAACCCCCGCCCTGCGACCGCGAACGCCGGCCCACCCCACGGCAACCCAGCTGCCAACCCACCCCTACGGCCACCCGCCCACCGCAACGGCCCGCCCACCCCGACCACCCCACCGCCCGACCCCGCATGATGGACCCGACAAGAAAGGCCCCCATCCCCCATGCCACCGCTCCGGACACTCCTGGCGGTCCCGGTGTCCCTGGCGCTGCTCGCCCTGGCCCCGGCGGCCTTCTCCGCTCCCCCGCCCTCGCCCCCGCCCTCCACCCCCACCCCAGCCACGACCCCGACCCAGCCCACGACCCCGCCCACGGACGCGCTGCTCCCCCTGCTGGTCACGCACGGCGACGCTCCCGCCGCGGCGCTCCTGGCCCGGGAACAGGGCGGCACCCGTTACGCCGAGGCGGGCCCGGGAATCGCCCGCGCCGACCACTTCCGCGCCGGCAGCCTCACCAAGACCTTCATCGCCACGGTCGTCCTCCAACTGGCCGCGGAACACCGGCTGAAGCTGTCCGACACCGTGGAGCAGCACCTGCCGGGCCTGGTGCGCGGAGCGGGCAACGACGGCCGCGCACTGACCCTGCGCGCACTCCTCACCCACACCAGCGGCCTGCACGACTTCACCGCGGACACCCGTGGCCTGGTCCCCCTCACCCCGCTTCAAGCCGTCCGCATCGCGCTCACCCACCCCCCGGCCGCCCCCGGCCGCTACGCGTACTCGAACACCAACTACGTCGTGCTCGGCATGGTGATCAAGCAGGTCACCGGCAACTCCTACGCCACCGAGGCCGAGCGGCGCGTCATCGCCCCGCTCCGTCTGACGGGCACCTCCTTTCCCGGCTCGCGCACCTCCCTCCCCTCCCCGCACGGCCGCGCCTACACCGCCGACGGGACCGACGTCACCGCACTCGACCCCCGGGTGGCCGGAGCCGCGGGCGAGTTGGTGACCACGCTCGCCGACCTGGACCGCTTCTACGCGGCACTGCTGGGCGGCCGGCTGCTCTCCCCGCACTGGCTGCGCGAGATGACGGACACCCGCACCGCACACGGCCTGTACGGCATGGGACTGTTCCCGGTGAAGCTGCCGTGCGGCACGACGGTGTGGGGGCACAACGGCCGCATCACCGGCAGCTACGTGCGCACCGCAGCCACGGTCGACGGCCGTCGTGTCCTCACCTTCCGTGTGAACACGACGTCGATCGCGGATCCCGACCTCGAACCGGCCCTGCTCGCCGCCGAGTTCTGCCCCCGCACCTCGTAGAACGAGCGGGTTCCGAACGAAGATCCCGGCCCGCGACACTCGTTCGAGTGATGCGGACCGACCCCGCCCCCCTCGCCGCCCGCCCTCCAGCGGGCTACAACAACGGCGCGATGTCCGGCGCCCCCAGCCGCGCCGCGTCCGCCGTCAGGTCGTCCGGCTGCCGCTGCGACTCCCGCTCGGCCTCCACCCGCTTCTCGTAGTGCTCGACCTCGCGCTCGATCTGGTCCTTGTCCCAGCCCAGCACCGGCGCCATCAGTTCGGCGGCCTCGCGGGCCGAGCGCACGCCCCGGTCGAAGGTCTCGATGGAGATGCGGGTGCGCCGGGTCAGCACGTCGTCCAGGTGCCGCGCGCCCTCGTGCGAGGCGGCGTAGACGACCTCGGCGCGCAGGTAGTCGTCGGCGGCGTGCAGCGGCTCGCCCAGGGTGGCGTCCGAGGCGATGAGGTCGAGGACCTCCTCCGCGAGGGCGCCGTACCGGTTCAGCAGATGCTCCACGCGGACGACGTGCAGCCCGGTGCGGGCCGCGATCCGCGCCCGCGCGTTCCACAGCGCCCGGTATCCCTCGGCGCCCACCAGTGGCACGTCCTCGGTGACGCACTCCGCGACCCGGGCGTCGAGCCCGTGCACCGCCTCGTCGACGGCGTCCTTGGCCATCACCCGGTAGGTCGTGTACTTGCCGCCCGCCACCACGACGAGCCCCGGCACCGGATGGGCCACGGTGTGCTCGCGCGAGAGCTTGCTGGTGGCGTCCGACTCACCGGCGAGCAGCGGCCGAAGGCCCGCGTACACGCCCTGCACGTCGTCCCGCGTGAGCGGCACGGCGAGCACCGAGTTCACGTGTTCCAGCAGGTAGTCGATGTCGGCGCTGGACGCGGCGGGGTGCGCCTTGTCGAGGTCCCAGTCGGTGTCGGTCGTGCCGATGATCCAGTGCCGGCCCCAGGGGATGACGAACAGCACGGACTTCTCGGTGCGCAGAATCAGTCCGCTGGAGGAGTTGATGCGGTCCTTGGGCACGACGAGGTGGATGCCCTTGGAGGCGCGGACGTGGAACTGTCCCCGCTCCCCGACCATCGCCTGGGTGTCGTCGGTCCACACCCCGGTCGCGTTGACCACCTGCTTGGCGCGGATCTCGTACTCCCCGCCCGCCTCGACGTCCTGCACCTTCGCCCCGACCACGCGCTCGCCCTCACGCAGGAACCCGGTCACACGGGCGCGGTTGGCGGTCTTCGCGCCGTAGGCGGTCGCCGTGCGCACGAGGGTCGCCACGAAGCGGGCGTCGTCCATCTGGGCGTCGTAGTACTGGAGCGCCCCGACCAGTGCGTCCTTGCGCAGGGCGGGCGCGACGCGCAGGGCGTGACGGTGGCTCAGGTGCCGGTGCGTGGGCAGACCCCGGCCGCGCCCGCGGGCCATCGACATGGCGTCGTAGAGCGCGACGCCCGAGCCGGCGTACCACCGCTCCCAGCCCTTGTGCTGCAAGGGGTACAGGAAGGCCACGGGCTTCACGAGATGCGGGGCGAGCCGCTCGAGGAGCAGTCCGCGCTCCTTCAACGCCTCACGTACGAGGGCGAAGTCGAGCATCTCCAGATAGCGCAGGCCGCCGTGGATCAGCTTGCTGGAGCGGCTGGAGGTGCCCGACGCCCAGTCACGCGCCTCGACCAGCCCCACGGACAGGCCCCGGGTCACCGCGTCGAGCGCGGTTCCCGCACCGACCACGCCGGCTCCCACCACCAGGATGTCCAGTTCGCGCTCGGCCATTGATGCGAGTGACTCGGCGCGTTGCGCCGGCCCCAGTGTCGCTGTCCTCACCACTGCCTCCAGCTGTCGGTCACGTCGGCCCCGCACGTATCCACCCGTGCCCAAAGTCTGACCGGCTTGCCCGACTTCGGCCACCAGTCACCCTCAGCCTGTGGATAACTTTCACCGTCGTGTACCCCGAAGGCCACACAAGAGCGCGGATCGCGGCCCCTGAAGCCGTCCGCCCTTCGGACTCCCCGGCCCATGGGACGACACACGGAATCAATCCCGTATTTCGGTCATATTTACTCCTAGTCTGACATTGCGCTCGCTCATCCAGTCCACCGGGCTTGCGCACCTGTCCCGCTTCGGTTACTGGGAAGGACGGCCCCCGCCATGCCCGCAGATCTCGCCGTGATCGGACTCGGCCCCTACGGACTGCCGCTGGCCCAGGCCGCCGTCGCCGCCGGCATCGCCACCCTCGGCTACCGCACCGGTCCCGAGGCCGGCTCCCTCAGCCCCGCCGAACTGCGCCGGATGCTCTCGGGGGGCTTCCGGACGGCCGCGGGCCCCGCCGAACTCGGCCGGGTGCGCACGGCGGTCATCTGCGCACCGACCCCGCCGGACCCGGACGGCCGTCTGGACCTGAGCCAGGTCGAGGCGGCGGCCCGTACCCTCGCCGAGCGCCTGCGCCCGCACACCACGGTGATCCTGGAGTCCCCCGTGCCCCCGGGCACCACCGAGGAGTTCCTGCGCCCGATCCTGGAGGAGGGCTCGGGCCTGCGTGCGGGCCGCGACTTCCACCTCGCCTACTCCCCCAGCCGCGTCGACCCCGGCAACCGCGACTTCACACCCGCCAACACCCCCAAGGTGATCGGCGGCCTCACGCCCGCGTGCACGGAATCCGCCGCCGCCTTCTACTCGCGCCTCACCGACAAGGTGGTACGCGCGCGTGGCCCGCGTGAGGCCGAGACGGTCCAGGTCCTGGAGACCAACTTCCGGCACGTCAACATCGCCCTCGTCAACGAGATGGCCGTCCTCTGCCACGACCTCGGCGTCGACCTGTGGGACGTCATCCGCTGCGCGGAGACCAAGCCCTTCGGCTTCCAGGCGTTCCGTCCCGGACCCGGCGTCGGCGGCCACGCGGTCTCCCGCGACCTGACCGGCGGCGGCCCCGCGGGCGGCCGCACCCTGCGCATGGTCGAACTCGCCCGGCAGGTCAACGACCAGATGCCCCGTTACGTCGTCCAGCGCGCCGCCGCCCTCCTCAACGAGCACGGCAAGTCCGCGCGCGGCGCCCGGGTCCTCCTCCTCGGCGTCACCTACAAGCCCGACCTCGCCGACCAGCAGGGCACCCCCGCCCAGGAGGTCGCCGTACGCCTGATGGAACTCGGCGCGTCCGTCAGCTACCACGACCCGCACATCCCGTCCTGGAGCGTCCTGGACCGCCCGGTCCCCCGCGCGGACTCCCTCTACGAGGCGGCGGCCGACGCGGACCTGACGATCCTGCTCCAGCAGCACCGGACGTACGACCTGCAGGGACTGTCGGTGAAGGCGCAGCTGCTGCTGGACACGCGGGGGGCCACACCGACAGGAGCGGCGCACCGCCTCTGACGTCAAAACACCGGTGGCTCTGTCGGACCCACCTGTTAATCTCCCCTCACTCGTCGCACAGTCGTGCGCACGCTTCTCTGCTTCACCATTCCGTTTGTTCCATCCCGTGGGGGGATTTCTGTCATGAGCCAGTCAGCACCACCGCCTGCCCAGCCGCCTGTCGAGCCTGCCGAGCCGCAGCCCCAGACCCAGCCGGTCGACGGCAACCCGTACGCGCAGCAGCCTGCCGACGGTGCTCCGTCCGCCCCGCAGCCGGGCGCCGTACCCCCGCCTCCGGCACCGGGGGTCCCGTACGGGGCCGTCCCCGCCCCCGCTCCCGTGCGCAACAACATCGGCCTCGGTCTGGTGGCCGCCTTCGTCGCCGCCGTTGTCGCCGGCGGTGTCTACGGCGCGATCATCGGCCTGACCAAGCACGAGATCGGCTGGGCGGCGGTCGGCGTCGGCTTCCTGGTAGGCCTCGCCGCAGGGCGTCTCGGTGGCCGCAACCCCGTGCTGCCGGTCGCGAGCGCGGTCCTGTCGCTGGGCGCCGTCTACATCGGCCAGCTGGTGGGCGAGGGCATCATCGGCGCCAAGGAGACCACGCTGAGCTTCAGCGAACTCTTCTTCCAGCACTTCGACGTCCTCCAGGAGGCCTGGAAGGCGGACGCCGACCCGCTGACGTTCGTGTTCTTCGCGATCGCCGCGTATGTCGCCTTCACCGGCGCCAGGAAGGCGGCGCTCTGACGCTGCCGGTGCCCGGCGAAGGGGCGGCGCATCGGTTGTGAAGGGGGGCGCGTGGGAAACCTGGGGCGCCGACGCGGACGTTATCGCCCTCGCCCCGGCTGACCTGCCCGTTTCCACCTGAAAGCAACCGCGCACCACCCCACGCGCCGCCCGCCTCGCACAGCCGTCAGGGCACGCGAAGGGCCGGCCACCCCACCCGGGATGGCCGGCCCTCGAACCGCCGTGGGCCCTACCGCTTGTGCTGCGAGTCAGCCACCGTCACCTCGACGCGCTGGAACTCCTTCAGCTCGCTGTACCCGGTCGTCGCCATGGCCCGCTTCAGCGCTCCGAAGAAGTTCATGGAGCCGTCGGGGATGTGCGACGGACCCGCCAGCACCTCCTCGATCGTGCCGACCGTGCCGAGGTCGACCTTCTTGCCGCGCGGCAGCTCCTCGTTCACCGCCTCCATGCCCCAGTGGTTGCCCTTGCCCGGCGCGTCCGTGGCGCGGGCGAGCGGCGAGCCCATCATCACCGCGTCGGCGCCGCAGGCGATGGCCTTGGGCAGGTCGCCGGACCAGCCGACACCGCCGTCGGCGATCACGTGGACGTACCGGCCGCCGGACTCGTCCATGTAGTCACGCCGGGCGGCGGCCACGTCCGCGACCGCCGTCGCCATCGGGACCTGGATGCCCAGCACGTTGCGCGTGGTGTGTGCCGCGCCGCCGCCGAAGCCGACCAGCACGCCCGCCGCGCCGGTGCGCATCAGGTGCAGGGCCGCCGTGTACGTCGCACAGCCGCCGACGATCACCGGGACGTCGAGCTCGTAGATGAACTGCTTCAGGTTCAGCGGCTCGTGCGAACCCGAGACGTGCTCGGCCGAGACCGTGGTACCGCGGATGACGAAGATGTCGACGCCCGCGTCCACGACGGCCTTGGAGAACTGCGCCGTGCGCTGGGGGGAGAGCGCGGCCGCGGTGACCACGCCCGAGTCGCGCACCTCCTTGATGCGCTGCCCGATCAGCTCCTCCTTGATGGGAGCGGCGTAGATCTCCTGGAGACGGCGGGTGGCGTTGTCCACGTCAAGCCCGGCGATCTCGTCGAGCAGCGGCTGCGGGTCCTCGTACCGCGTCCACAGGCCTTCGAGGTTCAGCACGCCCAGGCCGCCGAGCTCACCGATGCGGATCGCGGTGGCCGGGGAGACGATTGAGTCCATGGGGGCGGCCAGGAAGGGCAGCTCGAACCGGTAGGCGTCGATCTGCCAGGCGATCGAGACCTCCTTCGGGTCGCGCGTACGACGGCTGGGGACGACGGCGATGTCGTCGAAGGCGTACGCCCGGCGGCCGCGCTTGCCGCGCCCGATCTCGATCTCAGTCACGATGTGTGGCCTTTCCCTGATGCGTTCAGCGTCTTCCAGTATCGCCGACGGGTACGACAAGGGCGGCCCCGGATGTCTCCCGGGGCCGCCCCTTGTCGACCGATGCCTACTTGCGGCTGTAGTTCGGCGCCTCGACGGTCATCTGGATGTCGTGCGGGTGGCTCTCCTTGAGACCCGCGGAGGTGATCCGCACGAAGCGGCCCTTGGTCTCCATCTCGCCGATGGTGGCCGCGCCCACGTAACCCATGGTCTGGCGCAGTCCGCCGACGAGCTGGTGCAGCACGTTGGCCAGCGGGCCGCGGTAGGGCACCTGGCCCTCGATGCCCTCGGGCACGAGCTTGTCGTCGGAGGAGACCTCGGCCTGGAAGTAGCGGTCCTTCGAGTACGACCGGCCCTGGCCGCGGGACTGCATGGCACCCAGGGATCCCATGCCGCGGTACGACTTGAACTGCTTGCCGTTGATGAACTGCAGCTCGCCCGGGGACTCCTCGCAGCCGGCCAGCAGCGAGCCCAGCATCACGGTGTCGGCGCCGGCGGCGAGCGCCTTGCCGATGTCGCCGGAGTACTGCAGGCCGCCGTCGCCGATCAGCGGGATGCCCGCGGCACGGGCGGCGAGGGAGGCCTCGTAGATGGCGGTGACCTGCGGGACACCGATGCCGGCGACCACACGGGTGGTGCAGATGGAGCCCGGTCCGACACCGACCTTGATGCCGTCGACACCGGCGTCGATCAGCGCCTGGGCGCCGTCACGGGTGGCGACGTTGCCGCCGATCACGTCGACGCCGACGCTCGACTTGATCTTCGACATCCAGCTGAGGGCGTTGCTGTTGTGGCCGTGCGAGGTGTCGACGACCAGGAAGTCCACGCCGGCCGCGGCGAGCGCCTGGGCGCGCTCCAGGGCCTCGGGGCTGGCGCCGACGGCGGCACCGACGAGGAGCCGGCCCTCGGAGTCCTTGGCGGCGTTGGGGTACTTCTCCGCCTTGACGAAGTCCTTGACGGTGATCAGGCCCTTGAGGACACCGGAGTCGTCGACGAGCGGAAGCTTCTCGATCTTGTGCTTGCGCAGCAGGTCGATGGCGTCGGTGCCGGAGATACCGACCCGGCCGGTGACCAGCGGCATCGGCGTCATGACCTCGCGCACCTGACGGCTGCGGTCCGACTCGAAGGCCATGTCCCGGTTGGTGACGATGCCGAGGAGCTTGCCGGCCGCGTCGGTGACCGGGACGCCGCTGATGCGGAACTTGGCGCACAGGGCGTCGGCCTCACCGAGGGTCGCCTCCGGGCGCACGGTGATCGGGTCGGTGACCATCCCGGACTCGGACCGCTTCACCAGGTCGACCTGGTTGACCTGGTCCTCGACGGACAGGTTGCGGTGCAGCACGCCGACGCCACCGAGGCGGGCCATCGCGATGGCCATGCGGGACTCGGTCACCTTGTCCATGGCCGCCGAGAGCAGCGGGATGTTCACCCGGACGTTGCGGGAGATGCGGGACGAGGTGTCGACCGCGCCGGGGAGCACCTCGGATGCGCCCGGCAGCAGCAGCACGTCGTCGTAGGTCAGCCCGAGCGTCGCGAATTTCTCGGGCACTCCGTCGACGTTTGCAGTCATGACACCTTCCCCAAATGGCCTTGATCGGTGCGGATGTCCATGCTAACGGGAAGCGGGGGTGGCACATTCCACAGCGTGGAACGGCCTCTGGCTTCGTGTGTTCGTACGGAACGGCCGCACCCGCCGTTCAACCGGGCAACTACTGCTCGGCCAGGGCCCGCAGCCTGCTCAGCGCCCGGTGCTGGGCCACCCGGACCGCACCGGGTGACATTCCCAACATCTGGCCCGTCTCCTCCGCCGTCAGCCCCACGGCGATGCGCAACAGCAGCAGCTCGCGCTGGTTCTCGGGAAGGTTGGCCATCAGTTTCTTGGCCCATTCGGCGTCGCTGCTCAGCAGGGCCCGCTCCTCGGGGCCGAGCGAGTCGTCGGGCCGCTCGGGCATCTCGTCCGAGGGGACGGCCGTGGAACCGGGGTGACGCATCGCGGCGCGCTGCAGGTCGGCGACCTTGTGCGCGGCGATGGCGAAGACGAACGCCTCGAAGGGGCGCCCGGTGTCCCGGTAGCGCGGCAGGGCGAGGAGGACGGCTACGCAGACCTCCTGCGCGAGGTCCTCCACGAAGTGCCGGGCATCGCCCGGCAGACGGGACAGCCGGGTGCGGCAGTAGCGCAGGGCCAGCGGGTGGACATGGGCGAGCAGGTCGTGCGTGGCCTGCTCATCCCCTTCCACCGCACTGTGGACGAGCGCACCGATCGCCCCATGGGGATGAGCAGCCTCGTCGTCACGCATCGGTCCATGGTGCCCCGGCGTCGAAGGATCCGTGGCATCGCGCTGGTTGTTGTGCACCGAAGCGTTATGAGCAGGTGCGCCGGAACTCATTCCCTGCGCCCTCCCCTTCCGCTCGATCGAATCGTCCCCGAGAGACTCCACATCTCAAGGATGCGGCATCCGCGCCGAAACAAGGAGCGGGCACCGAAGGAGTCACTTGACGGACCTCGCAACCGCGCCCCGTCAGGGGCGCGGGGAACCGCACGACCAGCCATGAACAGCCCGCAGTCTTACTACGACCTCGGGCGACGGAATGCTCAGCGCACCAGGCCCCAGCGGAACCCGAGTGCGACAGCGTGCGCCCGGTCCGAGGCCCCGAGCTTCTTGAACAACCGGCGGGCATGTGTCTTGACGGTGTCCTCGGAGAGGAAGAGCTCCCGCCCGATCTCCGCGTTGGAACGGCCGTGACTCATGCCTTCGAGCACCTGGATCTCACGGGCTGTGAGCGTCGGGGCCGCGCCCATCTCGGCGGACCGCAGCCGCCGCGGGGCGAGCCGCCAGGTCGGGTCGGCGAGCGCCTGCGTCACGGTGGCCCGCAGCTCGGCACGCGACGCGTCCTTGTGCAGATAGCCGCGCGCACCGGCGGCGACCGCGAGCGCCACGCCGTCCAGGTCCTCCGCGACGGTGAGCATGATGATGCGCGCACCGGGGTCGGCGGACAGCAGCCGGCGCACGGTCTCGACGCCGCCCAGACCGGGCATGCGTACGTCCATCAGAATCAGGTCCGAACGGTCCGCACCCCAGCGGCGGAGGACTTCCTCGCCGTTGGCCGCGGTCGTCACGCGCTCGACGCCGGGCACGGTCGCGACCGCGCGGCGGAGCGCCTCTCGGGCAAGCGGGGAGTCGTCGCAGACGAGGACGGATGTCATGGCCGTCCTCCGCAGCTGATGCACGTCACCTTGAGCCTCCAGGCTGGTACGAAATCGTCACCTGTGCGGTCGACCGTCTCGGACGCCTGCCCGAGCACTTCTGTCTTCAACCGCCTCCGTACTCTCAACGACGGTCACCCGAAAGAGTTACGGGGCCGTGCACCGTCTTCGGCACTCTACGTGAGGGCGCGGACACGGTGCAGACATGCGCGGTGGACCCACAACGTTTCATCACAACCCATGCCCCATTCAGACCCTTTTCTTCCCATTTCCTGGTGTCTGAGGCTAGATTCGCAATGAGTCATATTTTCATCTCCTTAGATCGTAGACGTACGGTCTTGGACACCGCACAGTTCGACAACCTCCCAGATCGGTTACAAGGGGTCACGCAATGGCAGATTTCTCCCGCCTTCCCGGACCGAACGCGGACCTGTGGGACTGGCAGCTCCTGGCTGCCTGCCGCGGCGTGGACAGCTCGCTCTTCTTCCATCCGGAGGGCGAGCGCGGTGCGGCTCGAAGCGCTCGCGAGAACTCGGCCAAGGAGGTCTGCATGAGATGCCCGGTGCGCGCGCAGTGCGCGGCGCACGCACTGGCGGTGAGAGAGCCGTACGGCGTGTGGGGCGGGCTGACCGAGGACGAGCGCGAGGAGCTCATGGGACGGGCTCGGCACCGGCTGGTGTCCGCGGCATCCGTCGGGAGCGGCGTATCGAACAACTGAAGGAACGTTTCTCCAGAGAGGGCACGCGACCGCGTGCCCTCTCTTCTACTTCCGGTCCCCGCTACTTTCGGCCCGCGGCGACCGCGAGCTGCTCCAGCGTCGCCGCCACCGCCGGCACCTGCGCCAGGTCGGGCAGGGTGAGCGCGACGATCTCCCGCCGGACCGCCGGTTCCAGCGCGACCGTGCGCACCCCTCGTGGCCGTACCGACTCGATGGCCAGCTGGGGCAGGACGGCGACGCCGAGGCCCGCGCCCACCAGGCCGATGACCGCCGGATAGTCGTCGGTGGCGAAGTCGATGCGGGGCGTGAATCCTGCGCCCTCGCACACCTCGACCAACTGGCCCCGGCAGCGCGGGCATCCGGCGATCCACGGCTCCCCGGCCAGCTCCCCGATGGCCACGGACCCGGCGCGCGCGAGCCGGTGCCGCTCCGGCACGAGGGCGACGAGCCGGTCGGTCAGCAGGGGACGTACGACGAGGTCGTCCCACTCGTCGCCGCCCGCGGCCCCCTCGTACCGGAAGGCGAGCGCGAGGTCGCAGTCGCCCTCCCGCAACAGGCCGACGGAGTGTGGCGGTTCGGCCTCCTCCAGGGAGACCCGGGTGCCGGGGTGCGCGGCGCGCAGGGCGGCGAGGGCGGTGGGGACGAGGGTGGAGCTGCCGCTGGGGAAGGAGACCAGCCGCACGCGGCCGGCCCGGAGCCCGGCGATGGCGGCGACCTCCTCCTCGGCTGCCGTGAGCCCGGCCAGGATCCCGGCGGCGTGCCGCACCAGCGCCTCCCCCGCCTGCGTCAGCCGCATCCCGCGCCCGCTGCGGATCAGCAACGGCGTGCCGACGGACGTCTCCAGGGCCTTCATCTGCTGGCTCACCGCGGGCTGGGTGCAGCCCAGTTCGCGCCCCGCGGCCGAGAAGGAGCCGGTGGCGGCGACGGCACGCAGGACACGGAGATGACGGGCTTCGATCACCTTTCGAGGATAAGCGCCGCTTTGATGTACCGCCGAATAATGCACAGCACCTTTGGGCGCCGGTCGCCTACCGTGCCCCTCATGAAGCTTCTGTCGGTGAATCTGGGCGGCGCGAAAGCCGTGACGTACACGGACAACCCGGAGGGGGTCACCGGTATCGACAAGCGGCCGGTCGACGGGCCCGTGCGGGTGGCGGCACCGGGCCCCAAGGGCGTCGGCGGGAGCGCGCTGGCCGGGGACGCGGTGTGCAAGAAGCAGCACCATGGCGGCGACGACCAGGCCGTGTACGCGATGGCCCGCGAGGACATGGACGACTGGGAGCGCGAACTGGGGCGCACGCTGGCCGACGGCTTCTTCGGCGAGAACCTCACGACGCGGGGCGTCGACGTCTCCGGGGCACTGATCGGCGAACGCTGGCGCATCGGGCCCGACGTGGTGCTGGAGGTCACCTGCGCGCGTATCCCGTGCGGCACCTTCCAGGGCCACATGGGCGAGCAGCGGTGGGTGAAGCGGTTCACGCAGAAGGGCGCGCCGGGGGCGTATCTCAGGGTGATCGCACCCGGTGAGATCCGTGCCGGGGACGCCGTCGAGATCGTGCACCGACCGGACCACGAGGTGACGGTCGCCCTGGCGTTCCGCGCGATGACCACCGAACGGACGCTCCAGCCAAGGCTGTTGGCGGCCGGCGAGGCACTCCATCCGGAGCTGCGGCAGTGGGCACTCGACTACGTGGAGAAGCACGGCGCCTGACGGGCCCTCGGCAGGCGGACTCCGTCGGTCCCGGTCATTAACCTTGCGCCATGACAACGGCATTGATTACGGGATCGACCGCGGGCATCGGTGCCGCGTTCGCGCGACGGCTGGCGGCTGACGGGCACAACCTGGTGCTGGTGGCCCGCGACACCAAGCGGCTCCAGGAGCAGGCGACCGAGCTCCACGACCGTCACGGCATCGAGGCGGAGGTCCTCACCGCCGACCTCGCCACGGACCCCGGCATCGAGGCGGTCGGCGCCCGTCTCTCCGACCGCAGGTCCCCGGTCGACCTCCTGGTCAACAACGCGGGCTTCGGCAACAAGGGCCGTTATCTCGACGTCTCCATGGCCGACGAGCTGAAGATGCTCAAGGTGCACTGCGAGGCGGTGCTGCGGCTGACGTCGGCGGCGACGGAGGCGATGCGGGAGCGCGGGCGGGGCGGTGTCGTGAACGTCGCCTCGGTGGCGGCGTTCGTGCCCCGCGGGACGTACGGCGCCTCGAAGGCGTGGGTCGTGCAGTTCACCCAGGGCGCGGCGAAGGACCTGGCGGGGACCGGCGTACGGCTGATGGCCCTGTGCCCCGGCTTCGTGCGCACGGAGTTCCACCAGCGGGCCGGGATGGGCACGGACAACATCCCCGGCTGGATGTGGCTCGACGCGGACAAGCTGGTCGCCGCCGCCCTCGCCGACCTGGCCCGCGGCAAGTCCCTGTCGATCCCGGACCCCCGTTACAAGGCGCTCATGGGGGTCGTGAAGGTGGCGCCCCGGGGGTTGCTGGGCGGGATCACGTCGAAGACGGGGCGGAAGTACGGGCCGCAGTAGGTCCGGCTCGCGCGCGCGGGCACCGCAGGGCGGACAATGGGGGCGTACTACCGGATCCAGGGGGGCCGGAGGCGATGGTGTCATGACCTTCGTACAGCTCATCGAGTGCAGGACCAGCCGTTTCGACGAGATGGACCGGCTGATGGACACCTGGGTCGAGCGGACCAAGGGGAAGCGCACCGCGACGCATGCGGTGGTCGGGAAGGACCGGGCCGACGCGTCGCACGTCGTCGAGATCGTGGAGTTCCCGTCGTACGAGGACGCGATGCGCAACTCCGGGCTGCCGGAGACGGAGAGGATCTTCCAGGACATGGTCGCGCTGTGCGACGCGCCGCCCACGTTCACGGATCTCGACGTGGTGCGGGACGAGCAGCTCAACACGGTCGTCGCGCGGGAGTTCTTCGAGCGGGCCGGGCGCGGTGACACCGCGGAGCTGTTCGAACGGTTCGACGAGGACTTCCGGGACCACCTCCCGTCCCGTCCCGGGGATCTGGGACTGGCGGCGTCGCGCGAGGAGTACGAGGGGTGGCGGCGGGCCTTCGAGTTCACCTTCCGGGTGGACGACCAGATCGCCCAGGACGACCGGGTGTGCACCCGCTGGACCTGGGCCGGAAAGCACACCGGTGAGTTCGTGGGCATCGCCGCGACCGGGCAGAACGTGACCATGACCGGGACCACCTGGCACCGGTTCCGGGACGGGAGGATCCACGAGGGATGGTGGCAGTACGACCTGGCGGGGCTGATGGAACAGCTGGGGGTGCTCGGAGAATGACGGCGCGACTCCCGTGACCCGCGAAGGGGAAAGCCCCCGCTCCCTCGGTGAGGGGGCGGGGGCTCCTTTTCGAGCTGTGGGCTCAGTGGGAGTGGCCGTGGCTGTGACCACCGGCGGCCGGCTCCTCCTCTTCCTTCTTCTCGACGACCAGGGTCTCGGTCGTGAGGAGGAGGGAGGCGATGGAGGCGGCGTTCTCCAGGGCGGAGCGGGTGACCTTGACCGGGTCGATGACACCGGCCTTGACCAGGTCGCCGTACTCGCCGGTCGCGGCGTTGAAGCCCTGGCCCTTGTCGAGCTCGGCGACCTTGGAGGTGATGACGTAACCCTCCAGGCCGGCGTTCTCGGCGATCCAGCGCAGCGGCTCGACGACGGCCTTGCGGACGACGGCGACACCGGTGGCCTCGTCGCCGGTCTTGCCCAGACCGCCCTCGAGGACCTTGGCGGCGTGGACGAGCGCGGAGCCACCACCGGAGACGATGCCCTCCTCGACCGCGGCGCGGGTCGCGGAGATGGCGTCCTCCAGACGGTGCTTCTTCTCCTTCAGCTCCACCTCGGTGGCGGCGCCGACCTTGATCACGCACACGCCGCCGGCCAGCTTCGCGAGGCGCTCCTGGAGCTTCTCGCGGTCCCAGTCGGAGTCGGTGTTCTCGATCTCGGCCTTGATCTGGGCGACGCGGCCCGTGACCTCGGAGGAGTCGCCGGCACCGTCGACGACCGTGGTGTCGTCCTTGGTGACGGTGACGCGGCGGGCGCTGCCGAGCACGTCCAGGCCGACCTGGTCGAGCTTGAGGCCGACCTCCTCGGAGATGACCGTGGCGCCGGTGAGGACCGCCAGGTCCTGCAGCATCGCCTTGCGGCGGTCACCGAAGCCGGGGGCCTTGACGGCGACCGCGTTGAAGGTGCCGCGGATCTTGTTGACGACCAGGGTCGACAGGGCCTCGCCGTCGACGTCCTCGGCGATGATCAGCAGCGGCTTGGAGGCACCCGACTGGATGACCTTCTCAAGGAGCGGCAGCAGGTCCTGGATCGAGGAGATCTTGCCCTGGTTGATCAGGATGTACGGGTCGTCGAGGACGGCCTCCATACGCTCCTGGTCGGAGACCATGTACGGCGACAGGTAGCCCTTGTCGAAGGCCATGCCCTCGGTGAAGTCCAGCTCCAGACCGAAGGTGTTGGACTCCTCGACGGTGATGACACCGTCCTTGCCGACCTTGTCCATCGCCTCGGCGATGAGCTCGCCGACCTGGCTGTCCTGGGCGGACAGACCGGCCACGGCGGCGATGTCGGACTTCTCGTCGATCGGGCGGGCGGTCGCGAGGAGTTCCTCGGAGATCGCGGCCACGGCCGCGTCGATGCCCTTCTTGAGCAGCGCCGGGGAGGCACCCGCGGCGACGTTCTTCAGGCCCTCGCGGACCAGCGCCTGGGCGAGCACGGTGGCGGTGGTCGTACCGTCGCCCGCGATGTCGTTGGTCTTGGTCGCCACCTCCTTCACCAGCTGCGCACCGAGGTTCTCGTACGGGTCGTCGAGCTCGACCTCGCGGGCGATCGTGACACCGTCGTTGGTGATGGTGGGGGCGCCGAACTTCTTGTCGATGACGACGTTGCGGCCCTTGGGGCCGATCGTCACCTTCACCGTGTCGGCAAGCTTGTTGACGCCGCGCTCAAGGGCGCGACGGGCGTCCTCGTCGAACTTCAGGATCTTCGCCATGGGAGCGGTTCAGCCCTCTCGAAAAACGTGGGTGAAACGAACTGCGCCCCAGACGCCCGGCTTCATAAGGTCGCGGGGGCCCGGGGCGCAGCTCACAAGCAAGATGTGCTTGGGGTTACTGGGAATTCTGGGGGTCGCCCCCCAGACCCCCTTTACTTCTCGATGATCGCGAGGACGTCGCGAGCCGAGAGGACGAGGTATTCCTCGCCGTTGTACTTCACTTCGGTGCCGCCGTACTTGCTGTACAGCACGATGTCGCCGACGGAGACGTCGAGCGGAAGACGGTTACCGTCCTCGAAGCGGCCCGGGCCAACGGCCAGGACGACGCCCTCCTGGGGCTTCTCCTTCGCCGTGTCCGGGATGACCAGGCCAGAGGCGGTGGTCTGCTCGGCGTCGAGCGGCTGGACCACAATGCGGTCCTCAAGCGGCTTGATGGCAACCTTGGAGCTGGTGGTCGTCACGATCCGACCTCCCCCTTCGGGAACTCACGGGGTTAACTGTCTGAGGTGGCGACCAGGTGGATCCGTCGTCGCGGGTGCCGGACCTGCCCGTCGCTGTGTTGGCACTCTCCAGTGGGGAGTGCCAGACCCGAGACTATGACCGCGATTAGCACTCGGTCAAGCGGACTGCTAATTCGCCGCGCTGTCCGTGCCGTTTCCGGGTGTCGCGGGGCGTCTCTCCCGTACCGTCACGGCATGACCGACCGCGCCCCGGCCTCCGTCTCCTCGGCGGCGGACGGCTGCGTCCTGACGATCCTCGTCCTGGCGGAGGTCATGCTGGGGCTGACGGTCGTCCTGTTCCTGGGGATGCGCGGGCAGGGGACGGCGGCCGCCGTGGCCGCGGGCGTGTTCGCGGTACCGGCCCTGGCCGCGGCCGGGCTCTTCCTCCGGGGCGGGCGCCCGCACACCGGGGCGGCGCACGGGATGGTCGCGCTGTTCTTCGTGACCCTGGCGGTGCACACGGCGCGTTAGGGCATCCCCCGATGGGCCTTAGACGTAGTCCTCCAGCCGTCCCACCGTCAGCCCCCGTCGTTGGATCTCCCGCAGGACCGTGGTGGTGCGTTCCGTCAGGGTCGGGCCCGTCGCGTCACCGGACGCCACCGACACGATGTCCCCCGCGCGCAGCGGCCGCCGCGGTCCGCCGTCCTCGGCCGGGACGCTCCACAGCACGATCGCCGAGAGTCCGCAGTCGGCCGCCGCACGCAGGGTCGTCGCGTCGTACGTGCCGTAGGGCGGGCGCAGGAACCGGGGCCGGATGCCGAAGCGGGACCTCGTCTTGTCCTGCTGGCCGCAGATCTCGGCGCGCTGGCCGGTGTACGGCAGGCCGCGCAGGGCGGGGTGGTCGAGGGTGTGGTTCTGGATGCTCGCGCCGACCGACTGCAGGCGCGCGAAGTGGCCGTACCCGGGGCCGACGACGCTGTCCGTGAGGAACATGCTGACGGGGAGCCGCAGTTCACGGACCATGTCGACGAACCGCGGGTCCCGTTCGGCACCGTCGTCGTAGGTGAGGAAGACGACCTTGTCGGACGTCCTGACCCGCTTCACCACCGGCGGGACACCCCGGCCCACCGCCGCGTGGCGCGCCGGGGGCCGCGGGGGCGCGGGCAGCGGCGCAGTGAGGCCCCAGCGGCGGTACGGCTGTCCGTGCGCGCCGGCCGGCCCGTACGACCCCACCCGCTGTGCCGCCTTCCTGCCCAGCCGTTCGATGGGGTCGACGGACGGGGCGCAGCCGGTGAGCAGTAGGGCCGCCAGTCCGGCGGCGACCAGTGTCCGCGGTCTCACAGGTAGTCCTCGATGCGTGCGACGGCGTAGCCCTCGGCCGTGACCTTGTCCAGGAAGCGGCGGACCATGTCGGGCATCGTGCCCTTCCAGTCCTCCCGGCCGCGGAAGTGACTGAGCACGATGTCGCCGGGGTGGATCTTCTGGTCGTCCTCGCGGTACTCCCAGTGATCCACGTAGACCTCCTCGTTCCAGATCGGCGCGTACCGGACCCCGCAGGATTTCGCGGCGCGCAGGGTGTCCTCGTTGTAGTTGCCGTAGGGCGGCCGGAAGAGCGCGGGCCGTGTGCCGTAGCGCTTCTCGATGACGTCCTGCATGCCACAGATCTCGTGCTTCTGGCGGGCGTACGACAGCGCCGGCAGGTAGGGGTGGTGGAGCGTGTGGTTGTCGAGCACGACCCCTGCGTCCCGCATCTTCGCGAAGTACCCGTAGTCGTCCTTGACCAGGTAGTCGCTGAGGAAGGCGGTGTACGGGACCCTCAGCTCGCTCATCATGCGCAGGAACACGGGGTCCTTCTCGGCGCCGTCGTCGATGGTGAGGAAGACGATCTTCTGCCGGGTGGGGATCGTGGTGAAGACCGGCGGGAGTCCCTGCTCCTCGTGGCCGTCGACCTCGAAGCCGTGGCGGGTGGTGATGTGCGGCTTCTCCACGGGCGCGGGCGGGGCCGTGAGGGGGGCCTTCCTCAGGCCCCAGCGCCTGGCGACGGCGGTCCGGGCCTGCTCGTCGCGCCACCTCGCGGTCCGGATGCGGATCTTGTCGGCCTGGAGGTCCGAGGCGGGGGCGAGGGCGGCGGGGGCCGGGGGTGCCTTGTGGGGCTGCTGCCGCCGCAGGTCGGTCCCGTCCGGCCGGGCGCAGCCGGAGACGAGGGCAGTCACCGCCAGAAGGACGAGTCCGCTGCGGAGCGCCATCAAAAAGACACTGTTTTTATAGGTTTGTCCTACCGTTCCCATGAGGTCGGATCCTCGCAGGCCACGGCAGCGCACCCGGGCCGACACCGCCGCCCCGAGCACGCCGTCCTCCGACTGGCCCACAATGACCCGGTGAACGACCTCGACCTCCTCCTCACCCCCGAAGGCCGCGCCCTCCTCGACGAAGTGCGCGGCACCGCCCCCGCCGACGAACTCGCCGTGGCGACCAGGCTGCGCCGCGGGCACCCCGCCGAACTGGTCTCCGCGGCGCTCGGCCAGGCCCGGCTGCGGCAGCGGGCGGCGGCGAAGTTCGGGGCCGGGGACGCGGGGCGGATGTTCTTCACCCCGAACGGGGTCGAGCAGTCGACCCGGGCGAGCGTGGCGGCCTACCGGGCGGAGCGGCTGCGGGCCCTGGGCGTGACCTCCGTCGCCGACCTGTGCTGCGGGATCGGCGGTGACGCGATCGCGCTGGCCCGGGCCGGGATCCGGGTCCTCGCGGTGGACCGGGACCCGCTGACGGCGGCGGCCGCGCGGGCGAACGCGGACGCGCTGGGACTCGCCGGCCTGATCGACGTACGGGAGGCGGACGTCACGGAGGTCGACACGGCCTCGTACGACGCCGTGTTCGTGGACCCCGCGCGGCGCGGCGGGCGCGGGCGGATCTTCGATCCGGAGGCGTACTCGCCGCCGCTGTCATGGGCCGTGCGGACGGCGCTCAAGGCCCCGCACGCCGCGCTGAAGGTCGCCCCCGGCATTCCGCACGAGGCGGTCCCCGCGGAGGCCGAGGCGGAGTGGATCTCCGACGGCGGGGACGTGAAGGAGGCGGTGCTTTGGTTCGGCACCGCGCCGGGCGCCGTACGGGCCACCCTGCTGCCGGGACCGCGGACGCTGCTCGGCCGGGGGCTCCCCGATCCCGACGTCCGTTCCGTGGGGCGGTACTTGTACGAGCCGGACGGCGCCGTCATCCGCTCCCACCTGGTCGCCGAGGTGGCCGAGGAGGTGGGCGGCGGGCTGATCGACCCCACGATCGCCTACGTCACCGCCGACGCACTGCACCCGACCCCGTACGCCACCGCCTACGAGATCACCGATCAACTCCCCTTCAATGTCAAGAAGTTGAAGGCGCTGCTGCGGGAGCGGGGGGTCGGCATCCTGACCGTGAAGAAGCGGGGGTCGGCCGTCGAGCCGGAGGAGCTGCGACGGAAGGCGCTGCCGAAGCAGCACGGGCCGCACTCGGCGACCGTGTTCCTGACCCGGGTCGGGGGGGCGCCGACCATGCTGATCGGCGCCCCCGCGAGGGCTCTTACTGGTGCTGGACCGTCCTGAGCGACTCCAGGTGCGGGTCGGCGCCGACCGGGCCGGTGCGCGCCGCGGTGGCGTTCCGGGTCACGTCGCCGCCGGTGCGCAGGGCGCTCGTGCGGCTGCTCGCCGGCTCGTCGCCGTTGCGGAACGGCGTGTAGACGACCTGGGCGCTGTTCGCGGCGACCGAGGCGCCCGCCGAACCGAGGGTGGCCGCCGAGAGGTTGCCGGTACCGCCGAAGGCGATCACGGAGTTGGTGCTCGCGGACTCGCGCAGCAGATAGCTCGTCAGCTCGGGCGAGAGGGAGGCGCGGGAGGTCCACAGGACCGGCCCGAAGATGTTCATCGCCCCGGCCGCCGACAGCCCGTCACGCCAGGAACCGGAGTAGGCGAGGGCCACGTTGCTCGGCGTGCTCCACCAGAACTTGGCGACGGCCACCGAGAGGGCGGCCCTGGTCTTCCCCGAGATCGGGTAGTACGAGTACGAGGACGGCCACCGGGAGAAGTCCGTGTGGGTCAGCGCGTACCTGGCGTCCGCACCCACCGGGATGACCATGGTCTTGTCCGGGTTGAGGCCGTTGAGGTACGACTTCACCGACGAGGACAGCTTCTTGCCGTTGGTCAGGACGAGGCCGCCCGCGCTGCTCGTGCCGTCGGCGCCGGCCGCGGCAGCCGCCGGGAGGGACGCGTAGGCGTCGGTGCCGGAGGCCAGGAACACGTACTTCGGGCTGGTGGTGATCGTCTTGGCCACGGCCACCGAGGTCGCGAAGCGGTCCGCGCCGGTCAGCCGCTTGGGCGTGAAGCCGAGGGCCTTGACCTGGGAGGTGACCGTGGAGCTCAGGACGGACGGGGAGCCGAGGAGGTAGACGTTGGCGCCCCGCTTCAGCACCCGCTTCAGCTCGGCCTTCACCGCCGCCGACAGCCCGCCCTTCGGGGTCGCGAGGACCGGCCCCTGCTTCTTGCCGGCCAGCGCGGGCGCGGTCAGCGCGTACGCGGTGCTGTCCTGGTTGGTCAGCACGGCCGCCTTGGCGTCCATCAGGCCCGGCGTGCTGGTGCCGACCTTGTTCCAGGTCCAGCGGGAGGCCGCGACGACGGTCGGGGTGCTGCCGGATCCCCAGATCCGGGCGGTGGTGTTCTTGCGCAGCGGCTGCCAGCTGGGGTTGCCGCCCTGCGGGGTGCCCGGGACGGCCGTGCGCTCACCGGTGGCGACGTCGGCGTACTCGGTGGTCTGCACGTCGGTGCTGTCGCCCGTGGTGTGCGCGTCGAAGACGATCCGGGTGCCGGTGGGCGACCAGGACGGGTTGGCGACGTAACCGGGCCCGGTGGTGAGCTGCTTAACGTCGGTGCCGTCGGCCTTGGCCGTGAAGATCTGCTGCTTGCCGTCGGTGTCCTTGCGGACGAAGGCCAGCTTGGTGCCGTCGGGCGAGTATGCGGGCTGCCCGGCGTTGCCGAGGACCCGCTTGACCGTCTTGGCGGACGGGTCGTAGACGTACACGCCGGCGTTGTCGTAGCAGCCGTAGTTGATACGGCGTTCGAAGGCGACCGTGCCGGACGGGCTCACCGTCGGGTCGGTGTCGCAGACGGTGGACGGCTCCAGGGCCGACGACAGCAGCGGGCGGGGCGCCCAGGAGGCGTCGGAGGGGCCGTAGGCGAGCTGGCCGCCGGTGGAGAAGACGACGTAACGGCCACCCCACCAGAAGGTGAGGTCCTGGTACTGGGCGCTGGAGCGCATTCCCTCCGCCCAGGGCAGGTCGAACTTCGAGCCGCCGCTGGGGCGGATGCTGGTGATCTGGCTCCAGGAGGTGACCAGCCGACTGCCGTCCGGGGCCCAGGCGGCATACCAGCCGGCGGTGTTGGGCACCGCGGTCTGCTTGCCGGTGACGGTGTCGACGAGCACCGGCCCGTCGGTGAGGATCCGGCCCTCGGTGCCCGGCCAGGGGCCCGCGTCGTCGGCGGCGGCGCCGGGCGCGGCGGCCAGGGTGCCCACCGCGGCGAGCGCCGCCGCGGTCGCGAGCGCCGCGGCACGGTGGCGCGTGAACAGTCTCAAGTTGTCATCCTCTACAGGGTTTTCACGGTCTCCACACAGAGACTGGATCACTGTAGGTCGCCAACGGGACAGCAGGGGAACGAATTTACTGATGTGCAACTGTTCGACAAGGGATTACCGACCGCACTCCCGCGCCCGGTCCAGCAGCAGTTCACGCTCCCGTTCGTTGCGGGTCAGCGCGGCCGCCCGTTCGAACTCGGCCCGCGCCTCGGCCGTCCGTCCGAGGCGGGCGAGGAGATCGCCGCGCACGCTCGGCAGCAAGTGGTAGTCGCACAGGGCGGGTTCGCCGGTGAGCGCGTCGACGATCTCCAGGGCCGGGGCCGGGCCGTCGGCCATCGAGACGGCGACCGCCCGGTTGAGTTCGACGACCGGGGAGGGGGCGCGGGCGGCGAGCAGACCGTAGAGGGTGGCGATGGCCCGCCAGTCGGTCTCCTCGTAGGAGTACGCGTGCGCGTGGCAGGCGGCGATGGTGGCCTGGAGGACGTAGGGGCCGGGGGCGCCGGTGGCCGTGGCGTCGGCGCGGGCCAGGGCCTTGATGCCGCGGGCGATGAGCATGCGGTTCCAGCGGCTGCGGTGCTGGTCCTTGAGGAGGACCGGTTCGCCGCGCGGTCCGGTGCGGGCTGCCGTACGGGAGGCCTGGAACTCCAACAGGGAGGCGAGGCCGTGCACTTCGGGTTCCTTGGGCATCAGGGCGGACAGCAGACGGGCCAGGCGCAGGGCGTCCTCGCACAGGGAGGGACGCAGCCAGTCGTCGCCTGCCGTGGCGGCGTAACCCTCGTTGAAGATCAGGTAGATGACGTCGAGCACCGAGCCGAGACGGGCCTCGCGGTCGGGGCCGTAGGGCACCTCGAAGGCGATGTTCTTCGTGGCGAGGGTCCGCTTGGCGCGCACGATCCGCTGGGCGACCGTGGCCTCGGGGACGAGGAAGGCGCGGGCGATCTCCGGGGTGGTCAGGCCGCCGAGGAGACGGAGGGTGAGGGCGGTGCGGGCCTCCGCGGACAGGACGGGATGACAGGTGGTGAAGACCAGCCTGAGCAGGTCGTCGTCGATGTCCTCGGGGTCGGACGGCTCCTCCGGCGGGGCGGTGTCCGACATGTCCCGGCCGATCTCGGCCAGCTTGCGGGCGTAGTTCTCCCGGCGCCGGACCAGGTCCACGGCCCGGCGTCGCGCGATGGCCATGAGCCAGGCGCCCGGGTTGTCGGGGACGCCGTCGCGCGGCCACTGCTCAAGAGCCGCGACCAGCGCGTCCTGCGCGAGTTCCTCGGCGATGCCGACGTCCCGGACGACACGGGTGACGCCGGCGATGATGCGGGGCGACTCCATGCGGAAGACGGTCTCGACGGAGCTGCGGGCGTCGGTGCGGGAGGGCTGTGAGGTGGTCACAGCCCCCCATTCGACACCCGTACGGTCCCCCAGCCAAGGAAGCGGGCTCAGCCCTCCGCGATCTCCCGCACCTCGCAGGTGACCGTCCAGTGCTCCTCGTGCACCTTCAGGAAGCGCTTGGTCCACTCGATCGCCTCGGCCATGTCCTTGGCCTGGACGATCGCGTACCCCCCGACGACCTCCTTCGCCTCGGTGAAGGGCCCGTCCGTCACCGACAGCTCGCCCTTCTCCCACCGCACCCGGGCCCCCTGCGCGGTCGGCGTGAGCCCGGCGGTGTCCAGCAGCACCCCGGCCTTCGTCATCTCCTCGATCAGCTCGCCCATGCGCTGCATCAGCGCGTCGCTGGGGCCCTCGGCGGGGGCGGTCTTCTCGTCGATCTGCACCATCGACAGGTAACGCGGCATGGTGACTCCTCGGTCGCTGCGGGCCGGTCCTTCCCGGCCTCTCACCAGTGCGTCGATCGTGAGAGGCCGGAATCGACAGGCTCCGCGGATTTCTTCGGAGATTTTTTCCGGACCCTGGACCGGGGCCCTGTCTGTGGCCCTGTCCGTAGCCCTATCCGGGGCCCTGACCTGCTAGGACAGCACTCCGCCGAACCACGCCCTCGCGACCGGCGCCCCGACCGTCCGGGGGCCGAAGGTGAACGCCGCGTCCGTCACGATGCCCGTCGGACGTCCCCGCAGGGACCAGACCGCGCCCTCACCGGTGCTGTCGCCCTCCGTCAGGTTCTCGCGGGGCGCCGCCGCCGCGAGGTCCGCGTAGCCGTTGCCGTTGATGTCGAGGAGGCTGACCGAGCCGCCGAAGTTGTCGCTCGACTCCGCGGCACCGGGGACGCCCTCGGTGTCCTGGGTGAAGCCCTGGGCGGCATTGCCGGTCAGGCCGTCGTGGCTGCCGTAGAGGACGTTGACCATGCCCGCCCCGCCCTTGTCGCCGAGCGCCTCGCCGGGCGCGCCCACGGCCACGTCGGCGTAGCCGTCACCGTTGACGTCACGGGCGGAAACCGCGTCGCCGAAACGGTCCTCCTCCTCCGTGGCGCCGGGGACCCCCTCGGTGTCCTGGCTGTACGACTTCCAGGTCGACGCCGGCTTCAGACCGGAGGCGGAGCCGAGGGCCACGGTGACCGTGGACTCGTTCGGGACGCCCCGGACGACGTCGTCGAAGCCGTCGCCGTTGACGTCGCCGAAGGCCACCTGCCCGCTGCCCTCGGGGCCGGCGGCATAGGTGAAGGCGCCTCCCGAGGCGTTGGACAGGTAGAGCTGGGAGCCGACGCCGCCGTCTCCGAGGTAGACGGTCAGCGCGAGGTCGTCGCGGCCGTCGCCGTTGACGTCCCCGGCGGCGGCGGACATCACGTCGAAGGGCTCCACCTTGGTCGAGCCGAAGTCCTGCGTGGCGGTCGGCTTCCCGGCCCTGGAGATCGGGCCCCGCCAGACGGTGGCCTCGGTTCCCAGCGGGTCGTCGCCCGGGGAGCGGCCGCCGCGGAACAGGACCAGGTCCGGCCAGCTGTCGCCGTCGAAGTCGCCCGCCTGGGTGGTCGCCGCGGGCACGGACACCCCGCCGGACAGGCCCTCCTTGGCGCCCCAGACGACGACCGCGTCCCGGGTCGAGGAGGCCTGACCGATGATCAGGTCGGTGCGCCCGTCGCCGTCCAGGTCCCCCGTGGACAGCTGGTAGCCGAAGTTCTCGCCCGCGGCGGGATCGCCCGGGATTCCGCTGGTGGAACGGCTGATGATGGTGCGGTGGTCCTTGGTCAGGCCGTGCGGGCCGCCGTACATGACGGTGACGTAGCCCGCCCCCTGCTTGCCGTCGATGGTGGCGATCGGGGCGCCGACGGCGAGGTCCTTGTAGCCGTCGCCGTTGAAGTCGTCCTGGACGGCCTTCGATTCGGCCGCCACGGCGCTGCCGGCGAGGGCGGGGATCCCGCCGAGCGCGAGCACTCCGGCGATCAGCGGTACGGACCATGCTGTGTACGAACGCGAGCTGGACATAGGTGTTCCCCCTGGTTACTGCAGTGTGGTCACCGCAACAGACACCCCTGGACGCCCGATGGTTGCAACAGTTGTCCGATTCCTCAGCGGAGCGACTCCCACAGCTTGCTCGCCGCCGGCTCCTCCGCCACCACCCGGTTGGGGTTCGAGGGCGCGGTCACGACCGGCATGGTCACCGTCTTCACCTCGTCGCTCGACAGGCCCTTCAGGCTCTCGCCGAGGCTCATCAGCTCGGCCAGCGAGTCGAGGCCGGTGTCGGTGGTGAGGCTGCCGGTGAGCGCGTCGGCGACGGAGTACAGCTTGGTGGGGCTGGTGAGGAGGTTCGTCGACGAGATCTGCTCCAACAGAGCTTTCACCAGCTTCTGTTGGAGGCCTATGCGGCCCAGGTCGCTGCCGTCGCCTATGCCGTGCCGGGTGCGGGCGAGCGCGAGGGCCGTCTTGCCGTCGAGGTGGTGGGTGCCGGCCTTCAGATGCAGGTGGCTGTCGTTGTCGTCGATGTCCTCGTCCGTGGTCACCGTGACCCCGCCGAGCGCGTTCACCAGCTTCGCGAAGCCCGAGAAGTCGATCTCGACGTAGTGGTCCATGCGGACGTCCGTGATCGACTCGACGGTCTTGACCGCGCACACCGGACCGCCCGCCGAGTAGGCGCTGTTGAACATCGCGCCGTACGCCACCGCCGTGGAGCCACCGCTCGACAGGGGGCAGGACGGGCGGGTGACGAGGGTGTCGCGCGGGATGCTGACGACGGTGGCCGTGGTCCGCCCCGCGTCGATGTGCACGACCATCGCGGTGTCGGACCGGGCGCCGGTGCTGCTGCCGCCGCCGAGCGCCTGGTTCTCCTTGCCGCTGCGCGAGTCCGAGCCGAGGACCAGGATGTTCACGGCTTCGGTGGGCAGGGGGGCGGCGGAGGCGGTGCCGGACGGGGTGGGCGTGGTGACCGCCTTCGCGGGGCGGTCGTCGCCGAGCGCGCTGTTGATGTCGACGCTCTTGATGTTGGCGTTCAGATGCCAGTAGACCCAGCCGGCCGTCCCGATGCCGAGCACCAGGAGGCCCGCCAGACCGAGGCCGGCGGCCTTCAGCAGTCCCGGCCGCCGGCCCGGTCTTATGCCGGCGTCTCCGCTCTCTTCCTGTCCCGTCGCAGTCACACGGAGGAACGTAATTCCGAATTATTACGGGCAGGAACCTTCAGAGGGGATTACTTCGGAAATTCTCAGACTTCTCATGCGGTCATCACCCCAGCTCAAGGGCGGGTACCGGGTTGCTGCCACGCCACGAGCCATTGAATCCGAAGGCCACCGAGCCGCCGTCCGGAACCGTCCCGTTGCAGGAGGCGTTCGAGCAGCTGACCGCCGCGCCGGACTGGGTGCAGGTCGCGTTCCAGGCCTCAGGTGACGAGTGCCGCGAGGGGCAAGCCGGATCTCAGAGATCTCATTGCGGGCGCCTCCGAAAGTTTCGGTCGAACAACCGATTGACTTCGGAGGGGAGTGGGCACGGGCACCCCACCCGTCAATAGCCCACCCCTCAACCACACCACCCCTGCCGCACCCCAGCCACGCCGTACGACTGAAGACGCGTCCACCACCCCCACCCAGGGGCGCGGGGAACTGCGCGACCAGCCACGACGCACCCGCACCCCGCCCCACAACCGGTCGCACCACCCCGCACCGCCGGCCCCGCCCACCGCGACACCCCCGGTCAAACCGCCGGCGGCCCCCCCGTACTGCTGCGCACCACCAGGCTCGTGGCCAGTTCCACTCGGGTCGCCGCCTGGTTTCCGTCGTCCCGGCCCAGGTCGAGCACCAGCTTGGCCGCGGCCTCGGCCATCTCGGTCAGGGGCTGTCGTACGGTCGTCAGCGGCGGGCCGACCCAGGGAGCCACCGGAAGGTCGTCGAACCCGACCACGCTCAGGTCCTCCGGAATGCGCAGCCCCAGTTCGCGCGCGGCCTCGTACAGGCCGAGGGCCTGGAGGTCGTTGCCGGCGAAGACCGCGGTGGGCCGGTCCGGGCGGCGCAGGAGTTCCAGGCCCTGGCGGTAGCCGGTCTCGTGGTGGAAGTCGCCGGCCATGATCAGCGCGGGGTCGACGGGCAGCCCGGCGGTCTCCAGGGCGGCCCGGTAGCCGTCGACGCGGGCGCGGCTGCACATCATCCGGGACGGCCCGCTGATCGCACCGATCCTGACGTGTCCCAGCTCGACGAGGTGCCGGGTGGCGGCGAGCCCGCCCTGCCAGTTGGTGGCGCCGATCGAGGGCACGTCGGCGCCGGGATCGCCCGCCGGGTCCATCACCACGAACGGGATCGACCTGCTGCCGAGGAGTGCGCGCTGGGACTCGTCGAGCCCGGACAGCACGAGGATCACACCGTGGGGGCGGCGGGCGGCGACCTGGTCGGCCCAGGTGCGCCCGGGGGTGAGCCGGCCCGCGCTCTCGCTCAGCACGACACTCAGTCCCGCGTCGCGCGCCACGTTCTCCACGCCCCGGATGACCTCCATCGCCCACGCGCTCTCCAGCTCGTGGAAGACCAGGTCGATCAGGGGCGAACGGCTCGCCTCGGCGCGGCGGCGCCGGTAGCCGTGGGCGCGCAGCAGGTCCTCGACGCGGCTGCGGGTCGCGGGCGCGACATCGGCTCTGCCGTTGAGGACCTTCGAAACTGTCGGCGCCGATACGCCCGCCTCACGGGCGATCTCGGCAAGGGTCGCGGTCTGGCCCGACCGTCCTGCCGCAGGGGAAGTCGTCCGGGTTTCAGCGGGCTCCGGGGGTGTCATGGCGGCGATCGTATCCCTGCGCGACCTCTTGACGAACCCTCTCGACGGCCCTAGGTTCCCAAAACATTCGGATGACAGCTCGAAACATTCGCGAAGGTCGACCCGACGTCGAGCCCGACAGGAGTTACATGACCACCGCGCCCTGGCGTGACCCCGCCCTGACCGCCGCCGCCCGCGTCGACGACCTTCTCTCCCGGATGACCCTCGAGGAGAAGACCGCCCAGCTGTACGGCGTGTGGGTGGGCGCCAGCGCGGACGGGGACGGAGTGGCTCCCCTGCAGAGCGAGATGACCGCCGAGTACGACTGGGACGAGCTGATCACCCAGGGCCTGGGTCAGCTCACCCGGCCCTTCGGCACCGCCCCCGTGGACCCGGCGCTGGGCGCGCAGGCACTGGCCCGCGCCCAGCGCCGTATCGTCGACGCCGGCCGCTTCGGCATTCCCGCGCTCGCGCACGAGGAGTGCCTGGCCGGCTTCACCACCTGGCGGGCCACGGCCTATCCGGTCCCGCTGGCCTGGGGCGCGAGCTGGGACGCCGCACTGGTCGAGGAGATGGCCGGCGCCATCGGCCGCGACCTGCGCACGGTCGGGGTCCACCAGGGCCTGGCTCCCGTTCTGGACGTCGTCCGCGACCCGCGCTGGGGACGGGTCGAGGAGACGATCGGCGAGGACCCGTACCTGGTGGGCACGATCGGCGCGGCGTATGTCCGGGGCCTGGAGTCGACGGGGGTCGTCGCCACGCTCAAGCACTTCGCCGGGTACGCCTCCTCGGCCGGCGCCCGCAACCTCGCGCCCGTACGCGCGGGCGTCCGGGAGTTCGCCGACATCACCCTCCCGCCCTTCGAGTTCGCCCTGCGCGAGGGCGGGGCCCGCTCGGTGATGGCCGCGTACACCGACACGGACGGCGTCCCGGCCTCCGCCGACCCCGGCCTGCTGACGGAACTCCTGCGCGAGGCCTGGGGGTTCACCGGCACGGTGGTCGCCGACTACTTCGGCGTCGGCTTCCTGCAGACCCAGCACCGGATCGCCGGCTCCGAGGCGGGCGCGGCCCACGCGGCGCTGGAGGCGGGCCTGGACGTCGAACTGCCGACGGTGAAGTGCTACGGCAGGCCGCTCATCGAGGCGGTCCGGGCGGGAGAGGTCCCCGAGTCCCTGATCGACCGGGCGGTCCGCCGGGTCCTGCTCCAGAAGTGCGAGCTGGGCCTCCTCGACGAGAACTGGAACCCCGAGCCCGCCGAGCGCATCGACCTCGACTCGACGGCGAACCGCGCGCTGGCCCGCCGTCTCGCCGAGGAGTCGGTGGTCCTCCTCGACAACCCGGCCGGGCTGCTCCCGCTGGCCCCCGACACCCGGATCGCGGTCGTCGGCCCCCGCGCCGCCGACGCCCTCGCCATGCTCGGCTGCTACTCCTTCCCCTCCCATGTCCTGACCCACCATCCCGACGTGCCGATGGGCATCGAGGTCCCCACGGTCCTTGAGGCCCTGCGCACCGAACTCCCCGACGCCAAGGTGACGTTCACCGAGGGCTGCGGGGTCGACGACCCGGACACCGCCGGTTTCGAGGAGGCGGTGGCGCGGACGGCCGAGGCGGACGTCTGCGTGGCGGTGCTCGGCGACCGGGCGGGCCTGTTCGGGCGGGGCACGTCGGGCGAGGGCTGCGATGTGACGGATCTTCAACTGCCGGGCGTACAAGCGGCATTGCTGGACGCCCTGGTCGCGACGGGCGTCCCGGTCGTGCTGGTCCTGCTGACCGGCCGCCCCTACGCGCTCGGCCGCTGGCAGGGCCGGCTCGGCGCGGTCGTCCAGGCGTTCTTCCCGGGCGAGGAGGGCGGCCCGGCGGTCGCGGGAGTACTGTCGGGCCGGGTGAACCCCTCGGGCCGCCTTCCGGTGAGCGTCCCGCAGCTGCCCGGCGGCCAGCCCTGGACCTACCTCCAGCCGCCGCTCGGCCTCGCGGGCGGGGCCAGCAACCTGGACCCGACCCCGCTGTACGCCTTCGGACACGGGCGCTCGTACACGGAGTTCGCCTGGGAGGACTTCGAGGGATCGGCGCCGCGGATCACCACCGACGGCTCCTACGACCTCGCCCTCACCGTCCGCAACACGGGGGACCGCGCGGGCGCCGAGGTCGTCCAGCTGTATCTGCACGACCCGGTGGCCTCGGTGACCCGGCCGGACGTCCGCCTGATCGGCTACCGGCGGCTGGAGCTGGACCCGGGCGAGTCCCGCCGTGTCACGTTCCGCTTCCACGCCGACCTGTCGGCGTTCACCGACCGCAAGGGCCGCCGGGTGGTCGAACCGGGCGACCTGGAGCTGCGGCTGGCGGCGTCGAGCGCGGACACCCGGCACACGGCCCGGCTGCTTCTCACGGGCCCGGTGCGGGAGTTGGGCCCGGACAGGCGGCTGCGCTGCGAGACGGAGGTGTCGGGGACGGGGTGAGGTCGGCACGGGGGTGAGCTCGGCCTGCGCTCGGCTCTGCGCGCCCCCGTGTCAGCCCGCACCGGGCGGCTCAGTCCGCCCCCAGCGACTCGAACCGCCACCGGTGCACCGCCCGGGCGACCAACTCGCCGTCCGGCTCGGGGAGTTCGGGCAGCTCTGCGTCGTAGGGCGCGTCCCACCACGTGAGCACGAGGACGCGGTCCTGCGGCGCCCGGAAGGTCTCGCGCCGCAGCGGTCGTACGGGAAGGTCCTGGCGGCGGGCCCAGGCGAGGAGTTCCTCAGCGCGTCCCTCGGCCGCCCGGGCCTCCCACATCAACGCGACCGTCACGAGTACAGGTTCTCCTTGCTGACCTCGTGCACGTGGTCGTGGCCCGGGACATGCGGGTCGGTCACCGGCAGGGAGGAGTCGGCGGACAGGTCCCAGCTGGAGGCGGCCCGGTTGCGGGACACCATCTCCGCACCGAGGGCGGCGACCATCGCGCCGTTGTCGGTGCACAGCTTGGGACGCGGTACCCGCAGCCGGATCCCGGCGGCCTCGCAGCGCTCCTGGGCGAGGACCCGCAGCCGGGAGTTGGCGGCGACGCCGCCGCCGATCATCAGGTGGTCGACGCCCTGGTCCTTGCAGGCCCGCACGGCCTTGCGGGTCAGCACGTCCACGACCGCCTCCTGGAAGGACGCGGCCACGTCACGCACCGGCACCTCCTCCCCCGCGGCCCGCCTGGCCTCGATCCAGCGGGCGACCGACGTCTTGAGCCCGGAGAAGGAGAAGTCGTACGCCGGGTCGCGCGGCCCGGTCAGACCGCGCGGGAACGCGATGGCCGACGGGTCGCCCTCGCGCGCGTACCGGTCGATGACCGGACCGCCGGGGAAGCCGAGGTTCAGCACGCGGGCGATCTTGTCGAAGGCCTCACCGGCCGCGTCGTCGATGGTGGCGCCCATGGGCCGGACGTCGGAGGTGATGTCCGAGGACAGCAGCAGGGACGAGTGCCCGCCGGAGACGAGCAGCGCCATCGTCGGCTCGGGCAGCGGCCCGTGCTCCAGCTGGTCGACGCAGATGTGGGAGGCGAGGTGGTTGACGCCGTAGAGGGGCTTGCCGAGGGCGTAGGCGTACGCCTTCGCGGCGGAGACCCCGACGAGCAGGGCGCCGGCGAGTCCGGGACCGGCGGTGACGGCGATGCCGTCGAGGTCCCTGGCGCTGACGCCCGCTTCCTTCAGGGCGCGCTCGATGGTGGGGACCATGGCCTCCAGGTGCGCCCGGCTGGCCACCTCCGGCACCACGCCGCCGAAGCGGGCGTGCTCGTCCACGCTGGACGCGATGGCGTCGGCCAGCAGGGTGGTGCCCCGGACGATGCCGACGCCGGTCTCGTCACAGGAGGTCTCGATACCCAGGACAAGCGGTTCGTCAGCCATTGATCTCGGTTCCCCGTTCGGATGTCGGTCCTGAAGCCAGGCCGCTGTCGGATGCTGTGGTCAGCCGCATGACCAGGGCGTCCACGTTGCCCGGCTGGTAGTAGCCGCGCCGGAACCCGATGGCCTCGAAGCCGAAGCGCTCGTAGAGCTTCTGGGCGCGGATGTTGTCGATCCGGCACTCCAGCATCACTTCGGCGCACTCGAAGTCGGTCGCGGCCCGCAGCAGTTCGGTCAGCAGCACCGAGCCCAGTCCGGTGCCCCAGTGGTCGCGGGCGACGGCGATCGTCTGTACGTCGGCCCCGGCGCCCGGGCCGCCGTCGGAGCCGTTGCCGGGGTCGCCGTCGGCCGCGGTGCCGGCGAGGGCGAGCCCCGCGTACCCGACGAGCCGTCGGCCCGCCTCGGCGACGACGTACCGCCGGGTCGCCGCGGGTCCCCGGGAGTGCGCGAGCTCGGACCAGAACATGCCCCGGGACCAGGCGTCCTCCGGGAAGAGGTCCTTCTCCAGTTCCAGGACGGGGTCGATGTCCCACCAGCGCATCTCACGCAGCACGGGATTCACGGGTGTGGTCACTTGGGGGTGACCACCTTGTAGTTCTTGGGCACCTGGGCGTCGGGCCGCCGCAGATACAGCGGCCGGGGCGCGGGCAGCTCCACCCCGGCGGCGAGCCGTTCGGCGGCGAGGGCGGCGAGCGAGGCGGCCGAGACGTACTCGGGCTCGCGGGCGTCCGGGAATACCTCGGGGTAGAGCAGCGCCCCGGCGCCGACCGCGGGCAGTCCCCTGACCTGCTCGGCGATGTCGGCGGGCCGGTCGACGGCGGGTTCCCCGGTGCGCGTACGGGAGTCCTCGTAGCGCGCCCAGTAGACCTCCTTGCGCCGCGCGTCGGTCGCCACGACGAAGGGTCCGTCGCCCGGGTCGGCGGCGTGGGCGAGCCCGTCCAGGGTGCACATCCCGTACACGGGGATTCCGAGCGCGAGCCCGAAGGTGTCCGCGGTCATGAGCCCGACGCGCAGCCCGGTGTAGGGACCGGGTCCGACGCCGACGACGATCCCGGTGACGGCGTCCAGCTTCACCCCCGCGTCCGCGAGCACCCGGTCGACGGCCGGCAACAACAGCTCCCCGTGCCGGCGCGCGTCCACCTGGCTGAAGGAGGCGACGACGTCCCCTCCGTCATGCAGGGCGACGGTCACGGCGGGGGTGGCGGTATCCAGAGCGAGCAAGAGCACGCAAACAGCCTACGGCTCCTGAGAGGCGACGCGGCCGCAGACCGCTTTTAAGGGGCGCGGGGCTGTATCGACAGCGGCTCCGCCGCGTGCGCGCGACAGGCCACGACGACGCAGCACACGGCCGGCAACTGCTACGGTCGCCACAAATCAGGACCAACTGCTCAAGAGGTGCCCGGTGCCCAGCAACGCAGCCTTCGTGACCGCCCTCACCGCAGCGGCCGTGGCGACGGTCGGTTTCCTCGCCTACCAGGCCTCCGCGACGGTGCCCACCCGCGCACACACCGGTGACGTCCCCGTGGCCACCGTCTCCAAGGTCCCCCGGGACAAGCGGCACCCCACCGCCCTCCCGCCGAGCTCCGGCACGGGCGCCCGCGTCGTGTACTCCCTGGACGACGACCGCGTCTGGCTCGTCGCACCCGGCGACCTGGTCACCCGCACCTTCCCGGTCACCCCGGGAAACATCCACCCCGCCCCCGGCGTCTACACGGTCACCTCCCGGTCGGGAGCCGTGACCGGCACCGACGGCACGCCCGTCGAGCACGTGGTCCGCTTCACCGGCGTCGACGGCGTGGCCGTCGGCTTCAGCTCGGCCCTCGACGACGCGGCGGCCGATGCCTCCACCGCGCGGACGGGGGGCATCCGGGAGTCCCCTGAGGACGGCGACGCGATGTGGGCCTTCGCGACGATCGGCGCGAAGGTCGTGGTGATCCGCTAGGGCCTGCCCTCGGACCTCCGGGGCGGCCCCGGGGCGTCCGCCTGCCCTCGGACCTCCGCGGCGAGCCCGGGGCATTCGTGCCCGAAGGACCGCTCAGGCGGCCCTGGGGCGTTCGTGCCCGGTGGCCCGGCGGCCGGTCCCCGGATCGGGCACCCGCGGCGGCGTCGAGACGGCCTCCGCCGCCGCGCAGGACGCCAGCAGATCGCGCATGGACAGGCCGCCGACGATCGCGTACGGCTGCGACTGCGGCTGCTGACGGTTCTCGGTGGCTTCCATGGACGCCTCCTGAAGTTCGGGGGCGGGCGTGGTTAGGTAGACCTAACTACGAGGTGGGTACCATGTGACCACGCACAAGACGCCGAACGCAACATCTTGCCGACGCGTTGTCGGAACGTTCACGCGATGCGCGGGCGGCGCTCAGGCCGTGAGCACGCTCAGGTCGGCCGCGGTCCACCGCTCACCGACCGGCGTCAGCGTCACGTGCCGTACCTCGTCGGTGGTGTCGCCGACCGCGCGGTGGATCTGCACCTGGAGCCGGTCGTCGGTCAGCTCCTCGACCTTGCCCTCGCCCCACTCCACGACGATCACCGACTCCGGCAGCGACACGTCGAGATCGAGGTCCTCCATCTCGTCGAGCCCGCCGCCCAGGCGGTACGCGTCGACGTGGACGAGCGGCGGCCCGTCCCCCAGGGAGGGATGCACCCGGGCGATCACGAAGGTCGGCGAGGTGACCGCCCCTCGCACCCCGAGTCCCTCACCGAGCCCGCGGGTCAGCGTCGTCTTGCCCGCGCCGAGCTCTCCGCTGAGCATCACGAGGTCCCCGGCGCGCAGCAGCTTGGCGAGCTTCAGGCCCAGCTCGCGCATCTGCTCGGGGGAGGTGACGGTCAGCTCGGTCTCAACCGGGTTGCGCGGTACTGCTTCCATAACCGCCAACGGTAGCCCCTGCGGGCACCGCCCCCGCGCGGGTGAGCAGGTCGGCGAGGCGGTCGGTGACCGCTTCCGGGTGTTCCAGCATGACCAGATGTCCGGCGTCCGGGACCAGCACCAGTTCCGCCTCCGGCAGCAGGGAGGCGATCGCCTCGCTGTGCTCGCTCGGGGTGACCATGTCCCCCACCCCGGACAGCACGAGCACCGGCTTGTCCACGAAGTGGGCGAGGGCGGCGGTCTTGTCGTGGTTGTCGAACGCCGGGTAGTACTCGGCGACCACGTCGATCGGGGTGCCCTCGATCATCCGCTCGGCGAACCGGACCACGGCCGGGTCGACGTCCCGGGACGCGAAGGAGTAGCGCTTGATGATCCCGGCGAACAGGTCGGCGGTGGCCCGCCGTCCCTTCTCCACGAGGTCGGCTCGCTGCCCGAGCACCTTGAGGACGCCCGGCAGCACCCGCCGTACGGCGTTGACGCCCGCGACGGGCAGGCCGAAGTTGACCTCGCCGAGCCGTCCCGACGACGTGCCGACAAGGGCCACCGCGACCACCCGGTCGCGGATCAGCTCGGGGTACTGGTCGGCCAGTGCCATGACGGTCATCCCGCCCATGGAGTGCCCGACGAGGACGATCGGCCCCTGCGGCACGGTCGCGTCGATGACGGCCTTCAGGTCGCGGCCCAGCTGCTCGATGTCGACCGGCACCCCGTCCTGCACCTGCCGCACCCCGCGTCCGGACCGCCCGTGGCTGCGCTGGTCCCAGTGCACCGTCCGTACGACGCCTCTGAGGGCCGCGCGCTGGAAGTGCCAGGAGTCCTGGCTGAGGCAGTAGCCGTGGCTGAAGACGACGGTGACCGGAGCGGGGGCCTTGCGCCCGAACAGGCGGCGCCTGCGGGGCGACAGGGCGGGCGCGGCCTCCGGGTCGACGTCGTCGACCTCGTAGTAGAGCGCGGTGCCGTCGTCGGCGAGCGCCTTGCCGGGTGTGCCACGCAGGGCGCCGTACGGCCCGGTCGAGTCGAGGGCCAGTCGCGCCTTCTGCCGCATTCCGCGCCCGACGGTGAGCCGCTCGATGGCCACACCGGCCGCGGCGCCCGCGGCGACGACCCCTATCGCGGCGCCCGCGAACCCGGTCGCCCGCCGCCAGCCGGCGCCCGCCCCCGTGGCGGAGGCGAGGGCCACCGACGCGGCGGCCTCCGCACTGCTCTCGCTCACGTACCGCTCCTGTTCGCTGGGTCAAGTGATGCCGGTGATGCTGATAGTGCCAGTGCTGCCCGTGGCACTCGTGAGGGCACTGACGTAGGTGTTCCCGGACGCGCCGTTCTCGCACGCGCCGTGGTCGGACGCACTGTGCGCTTACCCCGCTTGTTCCTCATTCACATAGACGCGGGGAACGCGTGTTCCGATGCGGGTGACAATTTCGTAGGCGATGGTGCCCGCGGCCTGCGCCCAGTCCTCGGCGGTGGGCTCGCCCCGGTCGCCGGGGCCGAAGAGCACGGCCCGGGTGCCGGCCGGGGGCTCGTCGCCGCCGAGGTCCACGACGAACTGGTCCATGGCGATCCGTCCGGCCACCGTGCGCCATTTGCCGTCGACCAGCACCGGGCCGGCCCCGGAGGCGTGCCGCGGGATGCCGTCCGCGTAGCCGACGGGCACAAGGCCGAGGGTCGTTGCGCCGGGGGTGACATAGCCGTGGCCGTAACTGACCCCATGGCCGCCCGGTACTCGCTTGACCAGCGCGATCGACGCCGACAGCGTCATCACCGGTCGCAGTCCGAAGTCGGCGGGGCCGCCGGTCTCGGGGCTGGGCGAGATGCCGTAGACCGCGATGCCGGTGCGGACGAGGTCGAAGTGGCTCTCCGGAAGGGTGAGCGTGGCGGGTGAGTTGGCGATGTGCCGCACCTCGGGGCGGACGCCCCGGCCCTCGGCGTACGCCACCATCTCCCGGAAGAGGGTGAGCTGGGCGGCGACGGAGGGGTGCCCGGGCTCATCGGCGCAGGCGAGGTGCGACCAGAGGCCGGTGATCCGGAGGAGGCCGTCGGCCTCGGCGTCCAGTGACCGCGCGACCAGCTCGGCCCAGTCCTCGCCGGGCTGGCAGCCGCCCCGCCCGAGCCCGGTGTCCGCCTTGAGCTGCACGCGCGCGGGGACACCGGCCTGCCGGGCCGCCTCCGTGACCTCCCGCAGCGCCCACATCCCGCTGACGGACACGTCGAGGTCGGCCTCGATCGCCTCCCGCCAGGGTCCGCCGGGTGTCCACAGCCAGCACATGATCCGCCCCGGAAGTCCGGCCCCGCGCAGCGCGAGGGCCTCCTCCGGCGTGGCGGTGCCCAGCCACTGCGCGCCCGCCTCGACCGCCGCACGGGCGCACGGCACCGCGCCGTGGCCGTACGCGTCGGCCTTGACCACGGCCATGAGGGCGGCCCCCGACGCACGGGCGCGCAGGGCCCGCACATTGGCCCGCAGCGCGGCCAGGTCGATCTCGGCACGGGCGCGGAGCGGTGCGGTCGGGGCAGTTGCTGTCTCGTTCATGGCGCCCCCAGTGTCTCAGAGGCGACCGACACCACCGCTGAGCACATCCCCGGTGATGCGCACACGCGTGTGCGTCACAGGGTGAGACCGTGCCTGGCCAGGTACTTCACCGGGTCGATGTCCGAACCGTACGGTCGGCGGGCGCGGACCTCGAAGTGCAGATGCGGGCCGGTGGCGCGCCCGGTGCTGCCGCTGCTCCCTATCCGCGTCCCGGCTTTGACCTTGGCCCCGCGCGCGACCGAGATGCGCGAGAGATGGCCGTAGACGACGTAGCGGGAGTCGCTCATCTTGATCGTCACGGCTTTCCCGTACGACCCCGACCAGCTGGCCAGGACGACGACGCCGGTGCCCACCGCGTACAGCGGGGTGCCCTTCGGCACTGCAAGATCCACTCCGGTGTGGTAGCCGACCAGCCAGTTGCCGCGCACCCGGTAACGCATCGTCACCCGGGCCCGCTTCCGTATGGGGCGAGCCCATTTGGCGGCGGCGAGGGAGCGGTCGCCGGCCCCGACGTCCTCGGGTTCCTCGGCGGCTGCCAGCAGTTCCTCGAATTCGGCGTCGTAGTCGCTGCCGCAACTGCCGCCGGGTTCCTCGCCGGACGGATCCGACAGATCCTGCGGGTCCGGCTCGCCGGGCGGGTCCTGCGACTGCTGCGGGTCGGGCGGATCCTGCGGATCACCGTGGAAACCGAGAACGGGACTCCCCAGAACGACCGCCGCGCCGCCGAGCAACTCACGCCGCGTGGTGCCGTGTATGTGTGGCTCATCCATGCGGCCAGCGAAACATCGCCCTTTCGGCTCCGCACACTCGGCCGACCGGCATTAGTCCCATCAGGTGTTAGTTCACGCTCATGCGTCCCTCACGTCCCGCCAGGCCGCCGGAACGGCCTCCGCCACCTCGTGCGCCCCCACCGGCGCCCCGTCCGCCGCGAACCGCCCGGCCAGCCCGTGCAGATACGCGGCCACGCTGCCGGCGTCCAGGGCGCCGAGCCCGGACGCGAGCAGAGACCCCGCGAGACCCGACAGCACGTCCCCGCTGCCGGCGGTGGCCAGCCAAGCCGTCCCGGTCGGGTTCACGCGTACGGCCCCGCCCCCGGCGTCGGCGACCAGCGTGGTCGAGCCCTTGAGCAGCACGGTCGCGCCGTAGCGGGCGGCGAGCTCCCGCGCCGAGGCCAGCCGGGCCCCCTCGACCTCCTCGCGCGGCACCCCGAGGAGCGCGGCGGCCTCTCCGGCGTGCGGGGTCATCAGGGTCGGCGCGGTACGCGCGCGTACGGCGTCGCGGTCGGCGAGCCGCAGTCCGTCCGCGTCGACGAGGACCGGCACGTCCGACGCCAGCACCTCGGCGACGGCCGTGGCGTCATCACCGGCTCCCGGCCCGACGACCCACGCCTGCACGCGTCCGGCGTGCTTCGGTCCCCGGTCGGAGACGAGGGTCTCGGGAAAGCGGGCGAGCACGGCGTCCCCGGCGGGCCCGACGTACCGCACGGCCCCGGCACCGCCCCGCAGCGCCCCGGACACGGCGAGCACGGCCGCGCCCGGGTACCGCGCGGACCCGGCGGCGATCCCGACGACGCCTCGCCGGTACTTGTCGCTCTCCCCGCCGGGCACCGGCAACAGCCGCCGCACATCGGCGTGTTGGAGGGCCTCCAGTTCGGCCTCGCCGGGCAGGGCGAGGCCGATGTCGACGAGCCGCACCGACCCGGCGTACTCCCGCGCGGGATCGACGAGCAACCCCGGCTTGTGCGTCCCGAACGTCACGGTCAGGTCGGCCCGCACGGCAGCCCCGCGCACCTCCCCGGTGTCGGCGTCGACCCCGCTCGGCAGATCCACGGCGACGACGGCGACACCCGCCGTGTCGGCGGCCTCGGCCAGCCGGGCCGCGTCGGGCCGCAGTCCGCCCTTGCCTCCGATGCCGACGATCCCGTCGAGGACGAGGTCGGCTCGTCGGATCAGTTCGTCGGCGCCGTCGACTCCCACGGCCCGCCCTCCGGCCCGCTTCAGCGCGTCGAGCCCGCCGGTGTGGGCCCGTTCGGGCGCGAGCAGCACCGCGGCGACCCCGGCCCCGCGCCTCGCGAGCCGCGCGCCCGCGTAGAGGGCGTCCCCGCCGTTGTCGCCGCTCCCGACGAGCAGCACGACCCGACGGCCGTACACCCGCCCCAGCAGATCCGCGCAGGCCGCGGCCAGCCCGGCCGCCGCCCGCTGCATGAGCGCGCCTTCCGGCAGCCGGGCCATCAGGTCCCGCTCGGCCGCCCTGACCGTCTCCACGCTGTACGCAGTACGCATGGGTCCGAGTCTCCCCCGTCCCGGGCGAAGCCGAACAGGGCGGGCCCGGTCCGCCGGATATCAGGTGCCGTGCCGACGGCCCGGGGTGCAGACTCCCTGTATGGCAGACATGGGGGCGTTCCGGGACGCGGTCGACGGCTGGGCGAACGGCGGTTCCGGTGAGCAGGCGAGGGATCTGGCGGGCCAACTGGGGGTACGGACAGCGGTCCTGCTGGAGGGCCCGAGCGACCTCGCGGCGGTCGAGACGCTGGCCGCACGCCGTGACCGGGACCTGGCCGCGGAAGGGGTGGCCGCCGTGTCGATGGGCGGCGCGATGAGCGTCGCCCGCTACGCCGCCCTCCTCGGCCCACCCGGCCTGGGCCTGCGCCTGACGGGCCTGTGCGACGAACGCGAACGCCCCTTCTACGACCGCGGCCTGGAGCGGGCGGGAGCAGTGGACCCGGCGGTGTTCGTGTGCGTGTCGGACCTGGAGGACGAACTCATCCGCGCGCTGGGCACGGCACGCGTCGAGGAGATCGTGGAGACGGAGGGCGACCTGCGCCCCTGGCAGACCTTCCTCTCCCAGCCCGCCCAGCACGACCGCCCCCGCCACCAGCAGCTCCGCCGCTTCCTCGGCACGAAGAAGGGCCGCAAGATCCGCTACGGCCACCTCCTGGTCGAGGCCCTCGCCCCCGACCGGGTCCCGGCCCCGCTGGACGAACTGTTCGCGTCGCTGTGAAGGGGCGGGACGGGCATCAGCCGGATCGACCGCGGCGAGCCTTGCCCACCCACACCCACCCGCAGAAGAGGCCGACGACGTTGAGTACGTATACGGGCCCCCGAGTCCCCCTAGGAACGGTGGCGACGGACCGCTCCGACCAGCGCCCAGACCGTGACGAGCACGATGATCGCGACGATCACCCAGATGGGAACCCCTCCCAAGCCCTTGTAGGCGAGACCGATGCGGTCTGTCGCAGCCTGCATGTCCGCCATGCCCTCCATGGAACCCCTCCCCGGCGAGTCGGAACCGGCTCAGCCGGTCGTGCTGCCGAACAGCCGAGTGCCCCCTTCACCCACCGCCATACAGGCCGCCCGGGTTCGGGGGTCTCACCCCTCCGCGATCACCACGGCCGACGCCACCCCCGCGTCATGGCTGAGCGACACATGCCACGACCGCACCCCGAGAACGGCGGCCCGCGCGGCCACGGTCCCGGTCACCCGCAGCCGGGGCTGCCCACTGTCCTCGACGTACACCTCGGCGTCGGTCCAGTGCAGCCCGGCCGGCGCCCCGAGGGCTTTGGCGAGCGCCTCCTTGGCGGCGAAGCGGGCGGCGAGCGAGGCCACGCCCCGACGCTCGCCGCTGGGCAGCAACAGCTCGCTGTCCAGGAACAACCGCCGGGCCATCCCCGGCGTACGCTCCAGCGACGCCGCGAACCGCTCGATCTCGGCAACGTCGATACCGACCCCGATGATGCTCATCCGCGCACTCTACGATCCGCCCGACACCCCGGGGCCCGGCTCTCCGGTCACGAGCCGGCACGGGGATGCCGTCACCGGGGCACCGGGTCACCGGGGCCGGTGAGACGGTGCGACCGCCTCTCGGCGAAAAAGATCATTGAGATGGCAACCTTTCCGCTCCGAGCGGCCACATAGGGCTGTACCGACGAGGGCGAGCCGTGGTCAGCGGCGCTACGCCCTCTGTGTCACCACCCGATCGGAGCTCCACAAGTGTCATCAGACGACCCGAGATCCGCCGAGCAGCCGATGCCTCGGGGTCGCACGCCCCGCCGTAGCCGGATGCGCCGGCGCCTTCTCGCGGGGGCGGTGGCGGTGCTCGCCGCCTCGGCCGGTGTCGGCGCCCTGGCGCCCAGCGCGGACGCCGCCTCGACCGTCGGCATCCGTGTGGATGCCGGTACCTCCTTGGGCACGGTGCCCAGCAGCGGTGCCGGCATCAACACGGGCGTCGGCGACGAGCACATGGGGGACGCCAAGGTGTCATCGCTGATGAAGGCCGCGGGAGTTCGACAGCTTCGCTATCCCGGCGGCTCCGGCGCGGACGACTTCCACTGGAAGACCCACACCATGGGCAACGGCGGCTGGATCGTACCCAACACCGACTTCGACAGCTTCATGGCCACCGCGAAGAAGGTCGGCGCCCAGCCGATCCTGACCGCGAACTACGGCTCCGGCACCCCCCAGGAGGCCGCCGACTGGGTCAAGTACGCCAACGTCGACAAGGGTTACGGCGTGAAGTACTGGGAGATCGGCAACGAGGTCTACGGCAACGGGCACTACAGCAACGGCAAGGGCTGGGAAACCGACAACCACGCCGACAAGAGCCCGAAGGAGTACGGGAAGAACCTGGTCGCCTACGCGAAGGCGATGAAGGCCGTGGACCCGAAGGTGAAGATCGGAGCGGTGCTCACCACCCCCGGCTTCTGGCCGGACAAGGAAAAGGCTCCCGGTGACAGCGCCGACTGGAACAACACGGTGCTCTCCATCGCGGGACGCTCGATCGACTTCGTCATCGTCCACTGGTATCCGGGCGGCAAAACCACGGCCGACCTGCTGAACACCCCCTCCCGGATCACCGGTGTCAGGTCCTCGTTGCGCTCGCTGATCGCCAAGTACGCGGGCTCGCGAGCCGCTTCGGTGGAGATCGCGGTCACCGAGACCGACACCGCCTTCTCGCCCGCCCTGACCAGCCAGGCCTCGGCCCTGTTCGCACCGGACACCTACATGACCTGGTTCGAGCAGGGTGCCACCCACGTGGACTGGTGGAACCTGCACAACGGCTCGGGCGACGCACCCACCACCGTCAACGGCCAGACCGACTACCAGGACGGGGGTGTGCTCTCCGCCGGAACCTGCGCCGGGGGGAAGTGTGAACCGCCGCGCGAGACGCCCTTCCCCACCTACTGGGGCATCCGCTCGCTGACCGCACTGGCGCGGCCCGGCGACACCATGGTCAAGTCGTCCTCGGGCAACTCTTCGGTCGCCGTGCACGCGGTGCGGAGCGGCAACGGCGCTCTGAACGTCATGCTGATCAACAAGAGCCCGCAGAACGCGGCGCAGGTGTCGCTCTCGTACGCCGGATTCACCCCGGCCGCAGGGGCGGTCACGACCGTTTCGTATGCCAAGGGAGGCACCGCCCTGAAGACGGCGAAGCGGGGCACGGCGGTCGCACAGACGCTGCCGCCGTACTCGATCACGACTCTTCAGCTGAAGTCCGCGTCGGGGACCACCGCTGACAAGCCGTCGCCCGCCCCCACGCCGACCGCTCCCGCGCCGGTTGTCTCCGCCACCGGCACGACCGGGACCCGTGCGCAGGGGGAGATCGGCGCACTCGTCGGCCGGCCGACCCCGAGCAGCACGTCCGGCGGCCTGGCTTCCACCGGGGCGAGCAGCGCTGTCACGTACAGCGCCTTCGGTGGCCTGCTGGTCATCGCTGCCGGCGGCGTGCTGGTGCTTCGCGGACGTCGCCGCAAGGCTTTGCACGGGAAGTGAGACCGCGTGAGTGACTGACGGCCCGGCAGCAACGCCACCCACCCGTGGCGTGCGCGCCGGGCCGTCGGCCTCACGGATCCCATCCGGACGTATGGAGTACGTTCACCCTTTCGAGCGGCGTATCTGTCGAGCAAAGGAAACCCGGATGACCAGCACGGCCACCCGTTACCTCTATCTCGCCCGGCACGGGGAGGCGTTGCCTGACGAGAGCGGGCTGACGGAGGCGGGCCGACAGCAGGCGACACTGCTCGGTCGGCGCCTTCAGGGCATCCCCTTCACAGCCCTCCATCACGGTCCGCTCCCGCGGGCGGAACAGACCGCCCGCCTGGTCGGCGAGCAATTGAAGAACGTCCCCGCACGCATCTCGGAGGTCGCGGGCGACTACGTCCCCTACGTGCCCCCGAGGGACGAACTCCCCGCCGAATCAGCGGACTTCTACCTTCAATTCCTCGCCGACACCACCGACGAGGAGCGGGAGCAGGGTGCCGCGCTGGCCCACCGGGCGCTGGACCTGTTCACCGGCCCGGTGGCCGGCGAGGAGGACCGGCACGACCTGGTCATCACCCACAACTTCCTCGTCGCCTGGCTCGTCCGGGACGCCATGCACGCGCCGAAGTGGCGCTGGCTCGGCCTCAACCACGGCAACGCGGCGCTCACGGTCATCCGGTACGCGCCCGGCCGCCCCGCCTCCGTCCTCGTCTCCAACGACATGCGGCACCTGCCCGCCGAACTGCGCTGGACAGGCTTCCCTCCCGAGCTGCAGATCTGAACGCCCCGGCCGTGCCTACGGGTGCGTGTCCGTGATCGCGATGACCTCGTCGAGACGGTCCAGGGCAGCCTGCAGGTCGTCGACCTTGGCCTGGATGCGGTCCCGCTCGGCGCGCAGCATGGCTCGCTGGTCGACGTCGGTGTGCCCGGAGACCCAGCACGGAAGGAGTTCCATGATCCTTCGGCTGGTCAGGCCGGCGGCGAACATCTGCTGGAAGAAACGGACCAGGGTAACGGCATCCTGCCGGTAGAGGCGCTGGCCGGACGGGCTGCGCTCCGCGATGAGCAGCCCCTGCTGCTCGTAGTAGCGCACGGCGCGTACCGAGACCCCGGCGCCCCGCGCCACCTCTCCGATGCGGATCAGCCGCTCGGTCGCGGCGTCTGTGGCGGTCATGGTGAATCCCCTCATCGCGGCCCTGAAGACCCGCACTTGCCTCTGACGTTAACGTCAGGTTTTAGCGTACCGGGCATGGACATCAACAACTCAGTTGCCCTTGTCACCGGAGCCAACCGCGGCCTGGGCCGCGCCTTCACCCAGCGCCTGCTCGAACGGGGCGCCCGCAAGGTCTACGCAACAGCCCGCCGGCCCGAGACCGTGGACCTGCCCGGGGTCGAGGTATTGCCCCTCGACATCGCCGATCCCGCATCCGTGAGGGCCGCCGCCGAGGCCGCCCCGGATGTCTCGCTGCTCATCAACAACGCCGGGATCCAGACGGGGACCGACCTGGTGACCGGTTCGCTGGACGCGGTGCGGCGCGAGCTGGAGACCAACACGTTCGGCCACCTGGCAATGATCCGGGAGTTCGCGCCGACGCTCGCCAGGAACGGCGGGGGCGCCATCGTCAACATCCTCTCCGCCATGTCGTGGTTCGGGGGCAGCGGCGCCAATGCCTACCACCTGACCAAGGCCGCCGCCTGGGCCATGACCAACGGCGTCCGCCTGGAACTCGCCGAGCAGGGCACGCTCGTGACAGCCGTGCACCTGGGCCTGGCCGACACCGACATGGCCGCGGGCTGGCCCGTGGCCAAGCTCGCGCCGTCGGACCTGGCCGACGCGGCGCTCGACGGTGTCGAGGCGGGCTCCGCCGAGGTCCTCGCCGACCAGTGGAGCCGGGACGTCAAGTCCCGGCTGCCGCTGACGCCGGAAGAATTCAACGCCGCGATGGACCGCGCCCTGGCGGCACTGACGACGACCTGAGCCAGGTGTGCCCGGCGGGTGGAGGAGTTCTCGATCCGCCCGCCGGTGCCGATGCACTGGCGCTGATCAACGAGCTACGCCGTGGCCAGGTCACACCACACGAGCTTCCCCCGGTTGCCGTTCCTCGCCAGCGGATGCCATCCCCACAGGTCGGCGCAGGCGCGGACCATCGCCAGCCCCCGCCCCGCCTCCAGCTCGGTGATCGCCTCCAACTCCCCCGGCGGTTCGGGCGGTTCCGGGTCCGCGTCCCACGCCCCGATCCGCAGCACCCCCGCCGACCACCGCACCCGCAACGCGGCCGGCCCCTTCGTGTGACGTACGGCGTTCGAGACCAGCTCCGCCGCGAGCAGTTCGGCGGTGTCGGTCAGGCGGATCAGGCCGTGCATCGGGAGGATCAGGCGGAGGGTGCGGCGGGCGACGGTGACGGCTCGGACGTCGTTCGGGATGTACAGCGTGTACTCCCAGGGTTCGCTTTCGGGCATGCGTGAACTCCGTCTCGGTGGTGGGGGGTTGGGCGCGGTTGCAGTGTCGCGGCCGTCATGGCGGGACGGGGCGGTGCGCTTCCGCAGAGTGCGCGCTATGTCACCGACGGTAGGGCTTTCATGTAATACATGGCAAGCGAGTCGCGTAATCTGCCCCCGAACGAGCCACCCGGGCAGGCATGTTGATCCGAGGAGCAACCGATGGTCCTGAGGCGCGAACCAACTGCGCGTCACCTGCGCCTGGGGGTCGAGCTACGCAGGCTCCGCGAGGGGGCCGGGCTCACCACCATCGAGGCAGCGGCGCTGCTCGGGGCGAACCGGGTCCAGATCACCCAGATCGAATCCGGACTCGCAGGAGTGAGCGACGAACGGGTACGCCGCCTCGCATCCCACTACGACTGCACGGACCAGGAGTTCATCGACGCCCTGGCAGTGATGGCCACCGACCGGACACGCGGCTGGTGGGAGGAGTACCGGGGGCACCTGCCCACCTCGTTCCTCGACCTCGCCGAACTGGAGCACCACGCCACCTTCCTGCACGAGGTGGCGATCCTGTACGTGCCGGGGCTATTGCAGACCGAGGACTACGCCCGCGCCGTCTTCTCGGCCAGAGTGCCTGAACTCACCGACGACGAGCTCCAGTTGCGCGTGCGGCATCGTATGAGGCGTCAACAGAGCAGCGTTACCTACGAGTCGGTGATCCATGAGTCGGCCCTGCGCATCAGGGTCAGTGACCGGGCCGCCTGTCGGGCACAGCTCCTCAGACTTCTGGAACTCTCCGAAGCGGACAACATCACCATCCGTGCCATCCCCTTCGACCTGGACGGCTTCGCCTCGGCCGCCAGCACCATGACGTACGCAGGCGGCCCCGTTCCCAAGCTGGACACCGTGGTGCGCGACGTACCCCATGGCTCGGCCTTCATCGACTCCGAGGCACAACTCACCGCCTTTCGAACGCGCTTCCGTAAGGTGGAAGCCGTATCACTCGACCCCGGACAGTCGCGTGACTTCATCAACCGGCTGGCGAAAGAGCTGTGAGGCCCATGGACAACTGGCGGAAGTCGTCCTATTCAGGTCCCGACGACGGCAACAACTGCGTCGAGATCTCAACCCGCCCCACCCACATAGCCGTTCGCGACTCCAAGACCCCCAGCACCGCCACCCTCACCTTCCCGCCCGCCCCCTTCTCCGCCTTCCTCGACGCCCTCAAGAGCACTTCCATAACTCGGTAACCCCGCGTAACCCCTCCTGCTAGCCTGCGCAGCACCGCGTATCGACAAGGCCAGGGGGACCGTCGTATGGGCGAAAGTGCTGTCGGCGGGACACCACCACCGGTGACCGACCCGTTCGACGCGGTGCCCGGACTCGCGCCGCTGCGCAGCGCCGCGTGGGACGGTGACTGGGCGGCCACGCGGGCCTTCTTCGAGGAGATCACGTCCACCGCCGACGTCTCCTTCGCGGCGACGCTCCTCGCCGGGATCGAGCGGACCGAGTGGTTCCTGGAGAAGGCCGTGAAGGACCGGCCCACCGACCCGCTCCCCCGCACGCTGCTCGCCGAGCGGTACATCCACCTCGGCCGGCTCGCCCGCGGCCGCGGGCACGGTGAGGACGTCCCGTGGGATCAGGCCGAGCTGTTCCACGACTGGCTGCGCAAGGCGGAACGGCTGCTGATCGAGGTGTGTGCGGAGCATCCGTCGTACGTCCCCGCGTGGACCGCCCGGCTGGCGACCGCACGTGGGCTGGTACTGGGACAGTCCGAGGCCCGGCGGCGCTACGACCGGCTGGCGGAGCACGACGCGCACCACGTCGTCGCGCAGTCCCGGTTGCTGCAGCAGCTGTGCCCCAAGTGGGGCGGTTCGTGGGAGGCCGCGCACGCCTTCGCCGAGCAGTGCGGGGGCGTCCTGGTCGCCGAGGCGCACATCGAGCACTTCATCGATCTGGAAGGCGCCCGGGCCACGGAGTACCTGCGGGACATCTCGGTCCGCGACGAACTGCGCCGCGCCGCCCGCGCGTCCGTCCTGCACCCCGACCACCGCCGTGACTGGCACTGGACCGGCGACCACAGCACCTTCGCCCTGGCCTTCTGTCTCGGCGGCCATCTCGCCGACGCCGCCCCGCACTTCGCCGCCCTGGGCGACACGGCCTCCGAGTCCTTCTGGCGGTACCTGCCCGACTGGAAGAGCCGGTTCACACAGGACCGCACGGCCGCACTCGCGACGCTCTGAAGCCCGAAGGAATCGACGCCCCCATGACCACGCACGACGACACGACCGCCGCAGACCTCGACTCGCCGAACGCCCTCGACGCCCTCGGCGTTCTCGACGGCGTGGTCAGCCACACCACCGTCCAGGGCATCCCCACCCTCTTCGCCCCGCGCCCCGGCGAGATCACCGCCGGTCTCTTCTTCCGCGTGGGCCACGCCGACGAGACCCTGCCCACGGCCGGCCTCACCCACCTCGTCGAGCATCTCGCCCTGCACCGCCTGGGCCTGTCCGACCTGCACTACAACGGCGCCACGGCGGACAGCTTCACCCTCTTCCACGTCAGCGGCGACGAGGACGAGGTCGTCACGTATCTCAACAGCGTCTGCGCGGCGCTGGGCGACCTCCCGATGGACCGGCTGGAGACGGAGAAGGAGATCCTGCGCACCGAGGCGGGCAGCCGCGGGAAGGGCCCCATGTCCCAGATGCCGCTCTGGCGTTACGGCGCCGAGGGTTACGGCCTGTCCAGCTACGACGAACTCGGCACCTGGAGCCTGACGGCCGACCAGGTGCGCCACTGGGCCAGGACCCGGTTCACCCGCGACAACGCGGTCCTGTGGCTCACCGGCGACCGCGTCCCGGACGGCCTGGACCTCACCCTGCCCGCCGGCCGCCGCCTGCCCGCCCCGGCCGCGACCAGCGCGCTGCCCGTCACGCCCGCCTATCTCCGCGGCGACGACGGCCACCTCGTCTTCACCTCCGTACTGCGCCGCTCCACCGCGGCCGCCGTGTTCGCCGAGGTCCTGGGCCGCGCCCTCTTCCAGGACCTGCGTCAGAAGGGCGGCTACTCGTACTCCGCGGAGGCCGACTACTCCCCGCGCGACGCCGACTCCGCCACCCTCACCGCGTACGCCGACGCGCTGCCGCAGAAGCAGGACGCGGTGGTCGGCGGGTTCGTCGACACCTTCGCCCGGCTGCGCGCCGGCCGTATCGAGCAGGCCGAACTGGACTCCGCGCGCGGGAAGTTGCTCAAGCGCTACGACGTCCCCGATCTCGGCGCGTCCCTGCTGCCGTCGTACGCGCTCAGCCTGCTGACCGGCCACCGGATCCTGACCCCCGAGCAGCACCGGGACGAACTCAGGGCGGTCGGCGTCGACGACCTGCGCGAGGTCGCCCGCGAGGCGTGGGACGGCGGGCTGCTCCAGGTGCCGACCAAGGGCGCCGACTGGGCGGGGCTCACCCCCGCTCCCCGCTTCTCGCCGTCCGGGGTCTCCGGCACCCTGCACCCGTCCCTGGAGGACGAGGACGTCACGCTGCTCATCGGGGAGGCGGGCGTGACGCTGTCGACGCCGGGCGGCCTGGTCACCGTGCGGTACGACGCCTGCGCCGCGATGACCACGTATCCCGACGGAGCCCGGCGCCTCATCGGCCTCGACGGCTTCCGCGTGGACGTGGAGCCGACCCTGTTCGGGGACGTCACGGCCGAGCGGATCGCCGTACTGGACAAGGCCGTTCCGGCCGCCGCCCTCGTCCCCCTCCCGGCCCGCCCGGCGGCGGAGATCCCCCAGCCGCGCGAACGGAAGGCCCCCGCCCCGCGGACCCCGGCGGACGAGTCGAAGCAGACGGAAGGCCCGAAGAGGACCGGGCGTGTGACGGGCCACTTCGTGCTCGTGACCGCGCTGGCCACGCTGTGGCCCGTGCTCCTCGTCACCCTTCTCGTCAACGGAATCCAGCACCCCTCGATCAGATTGCCTGTGATCGCCGGATGGGTGCTGGAGTTCTGGCTGATCCGCGCCGCCCGCAACCTGTACAGGACCGGGCAGCCGACTACTCCACAGTGACCGACTTCGCCAGGTTCCGGGGCTGGTCCACCTCGTTGCCCCGGGCGGTCGCCAGCTCACAGGCGAACACCTGCAACGGCACCGTGGCCACCAGCGGTTGCAGCAGCGTCGGCGTTGCGGGGATCCGGATCAGATGGTCGGCGTACGGCACCACCGCCTCGTCCCCCTCCTCCGCGATCACGATCGTGCGGGCGCCCCTGGCCCGGATCTCCTGGATGTTGGACACGATCTTGTCGTGGATCACCGACCGCCCCCGGGGTGACGGCACGACCACCACGACCGGCAGATCCTCCTCGATGAGAGCGATCGGCCCGTGCTTCAACTCCCCCGCCGCGAAGCCCTCGGCGTGCATGTAGGCGAGTTCCTTGAGCTTCAGCGCACCCTCCAGCGCCACCGGATACCCGACGTGCCGCCCGAGGAACAGCACCGTGTTCTTGTCGGCCAGCGACCGCGCCAGCGCCCGCACCGGCTCCATCGTCTCCAGCACCCGTTCGACCTCGCAGGAGATCTGCGACAGGTCCCGGATGACGGCGGAGATCTCGTCGCCCCACTTGGTGCCGCGCACCTGCCCCAGGTACAGCGCCACCAGGTAACACGCCACGAGCTGCGTCAGGAACGCCTTCGTCGACGCCACGGCGACCTCGGGCCCCGCATGCGTGTACAGCACCGCGTCCGACTCCCGGGGGATCGTCGACCCGTTGGTGTTGCAGATCGCCAGCACCTTGGAACCCTGCTCACGGGCGTGCCGCAGCGCCATCAGGGTGTCCATGGTCTCCCCGGACTGGGAGATGGCGATGACGAGGGACCGCGCGCCGAGGATCGGGTCCCGGTACCGGAACTCACTCGCCAGCTCCACCTCGCACGGGATCCGGGTCCAGTGCTCGATGGCGTACTTGGCGATGAGCCCCGCGTGGAAGGCCGTACCGCAGGCCACGATGACGACCTTGTCGACCTCCCGCAGCTCGGCGTCGGAGATCCTGACCTCGTCCAGCGTCAGGGAGCCGGCCGCGTCGATACGACCGAGCAGCGTGTCGGCGACCGCCTTCGGCTGCTCGGCGATCTCCTTGAGCATGAAGTAGTCGTAGCCGCCCTTCTCGGCGGCGGAGGCGTCCCAGTCGACGTGATACGAGCGGACCTCGGCGGGCAGGCCGTCGAAGCCGGTGACGGTCACCGCGTCCCTGCGCAGCTCCACGACCTGGTCCTGGCCGAGCTCGATCGCCGAGCGCGTGTGGGCGATGAACGCGGAGACGTCGGAGGCGAGAAAGGCCTCCCCCTCCCCCACACCCACCACCAGCGGCGAGTTCCGCCGCGCCCCCACGACGACGCCCGGCGCGTCCGCATGCACCGCGACCAGCGTGAACGCCCCCTCCAGCCGCCTGCACACCAGCCGCATCGCGTCCGCGAGGTCGGCCGTCACCGAGAACTCCTCGGCGAGCAGATGCGCGACGACCTCGGTGTCGGTCTCCGAGACCAGCGCGTGCCCCCGCTCCTCCAGCTCGGCCCGCAGCAGGGCGAAGTTCTCGATGATCCCGTTGTGGACGACCGACACCCGGCCCGCGTTGTCCAGATGCGGATGCGCGTTCGCGTCCGTCGGCCCGCCGTGTGTGGCCCACCGCGTGTGCCCGATCCCGGTGGGCCCCGCCGGCAACGGCCGGTCCACCAGCTCCTTCTCCAGATTGACCAGCTTCCCGGCCTTCTTGGCCGCCGCCAGCCCGCCGTCCGCCAGCACGGCGACACCGGCCGAGTCGTACCCCCGGTACTCCAGCCGCTTCAGCCCGGCCATCACGACATCGAGCGCCGACTGCGACCCCACGTATCCCACGATTCCGCACATGCGCGGCAGCCTAGGGGCCGAAGCCCGCCGGAACACGGCACTTCGTGCCCGATTCCGGATATTCGGGCACCGGTCGGAACGAGCCGGTGAGTCCAGGTGGGCCGCAGGACGGTCGCGCCGGCGTTCGAGTCGGTATGGCCGGCGCCTTTCCGCCCGGCCGGAGAGACATTGACCGGCCTTGGTACATCGGTACAGCGGTTATTGTCGACCATCCACAGGCGAGGGCCGCCCAAGCCTTGGTCGATGCGTTACAGCCAGGGCATCGCGCCCTACTGTCGTCGACATGACGGAGCCTGTTCCGAAGACGCACATACACGAGAACTCCCTGGGCGCGGCGCGCCTGATCGCTCTGTCCGACGGCATATACGCCATCGCGATGACACTGCTCGTCATCAACGTGGCGGTCCCCGCACATCTGGACGATGCCGCATTCCACAAGGCCCTGAGCGATGCGCTGCCCAGCCTGGGCGCCTTCACACTCAGCTTCACCCTCATCGCCGGATTCTGGCGTGACCACCGCCGTATCCTCACCGCACTGCCCATCGAGACGGCCGTGGTCACCCGCCTGATCCTCCTCGGTCTCGGCCTGGTCGCGCTGCTGCCCTTCCCCACCGGGCTCCTGGCCGAGTACGCCTCTCAGCCCGAAGCCGTCGCCCTCTACGCGGGTGCCATGGCGGCGATCCATGCGGTGCACACAACCCTGCTGCTGCTCACGCAACGCCAGGTGCACCCCTCGCCCGCGTCATCCGCCGCTGTGGCCCGCCGTCGCTTCACCGCCCAACTCGGTTCCAGCGTTCTGATCTTTGGTCTCTCCATTCCCATGGCCTTCGTCAACACGGAAGCCGCCATGTGGTTCTGGCTCACGCTCATCCCTGCTCACTGGGCCCTCGGCCGACAGCGACGTCGACTTCCGCACCAGTGAGTCCCCGGCCGGGCTCAATCCGTCGCAGCCGGCCCGCCAGGGGGAGTCATTTCTCACCTACGAAATCGGGTCCCCCACCTACGCCGCAAGTGGCCGGCCGACCGGTTCGAGGACTTCCCCGGCTCGCTCGACAGGGACGAACAGCCCGCCGCCTACCTCTTCCGCTGCCGCCTCTGCGCGACCCACCTCGCCTACGCCGACTTCACCTGACCTCACCGAAACAGGTCGCTCACAGCCCGACGTGACCGACCCCACCCCCCACCCCGTTCAAACTCCGTTAACAATGGACTGTGATCTCTCCGGTCTCCCCGATGCCCCGGAGCGCCCACCGGCACAAGCCGGAGGCGACTCCTTACGTCGATCTCACCCGCTCCGAGTGGAGCGCGCTGCGGGAGAAGACGCCGTTGCCGCTCACCGCCGACGAGGTGGAAAAGCTGCGCGGTCTCGGTGACGTCATCGACCTCGACGAGGTGCGGGACATCTACCTCCCGCTGTCCCGGCTCCTCAACCTGTACGTCGGTGCCACGGACGGCCTCAGAGGCGCCCTGAACACCTTCCTGGGCGAACAGGGCTCCCAGTCGGGCACACCGTTCGTCATAGGCGTCGCGGGATCGGTCGCCGTGGGCAAGTCGACCGTCGCCCGTCTCCTCCAGGCGCTCCTGTCCCGCTGGCCCGAGCACCCCCGCGTGGAGCTGGTGACGACCGACGGCTTCCTGCTGCCCACCAGGGAGCTCCAGGCCCGCGGGCTCATGTCGCGCAAGGGCTTCCCGGAGTCGTACGACCGCCGCGCGCTGACCCGTTTCGTCGCCGACATCAAGGCGGGCAAGGACGAGGTCACCGCCCCCGTCTACTCCCACCTGATCTACGACATCGTCCCGGACCAGCGGCTCTCGGTCCGCCGCCCCGACATCCTCATCGTCGAGGGCCTCAACGTCCTGCAGCCCGCCCTCCCCGGCACCGACGGCCGCACCCGCGTCGGTCTCGCCGACTACTTCGACTTCAGCGTGTACGTCGACGCGAGCGCCGAGGACATCGAGCGCTGGTACCTCAACCGCTTCCGCAAGCTCCGCGCGACGGCCTTCAAGGACCCCGAGTCGTACTTCCGCAAGTACACCCAGGTCTCGGAGGAGGAGGCCGTCGACTACGCGCGCACCCTCTGGCGCACCATCAACAAGCCCAACCTGGTGGAGAACATCGCCCCCACCCGGGGCCGCGCCACCCTCGTCATCCGCAAGGGCCAGGACCACAAGGTGCGCAAGCTGAGCCTCCGCAAACTCTGAGGAGCGGCGCCTGTTAGAAAGGCGTCATGCTGCATCTGCGCCTGATCACCCCGGCCGAGAAGACCGACGACGTGGTCCGTCTGATCGAGAGGACGGTCGGCACCACCCATCTCGTCGTGCTGCCGGGCACCGCCCGCAACCCGGCGGGCGACGTCGTGATGTGCGACGCGGCCCGGGAGGCCGGGGACGAACTCATCGGCGGGCTGAGGGAGTTGGGCCTCGACACGACCGGCTCCATCGCCGTCGAGAACATCGACCTGTCGCTCTCCAAGCGCGCCGACAAGGCCGAGGAGGAGGCACCCGGCGAGGGCGCGGACGCGGTGCTGTGGGAGCACCTGGCGGAGGCGACGCACGAGGAGTCGACGCTCTCCATCACCTACCTGGCCTTCCTCACGCTGGCCACGATGATCGCGGCCTGCGGTGTGGTGCTGGACAACGCGATCCTGATCGTGGGCGCGATGGCGGTGGGCCCGGAGTTCGGCCCCCTGGCGGCCTTCAGCACGGCGATCGTCCGGCGCGACCCACGCCTGGCGCTGCGCTCGCTGATCGCCCTGCTGGTGGGCTTCGCGGTGGCGATGGCGGTGACGGTCGGCTTCACCTGGTTCATGGACGCCCTGAACCTCTTCCACCGGGCCGACCTGGAGGGCGACCGCCCCAACACCGCCTTCGTGTACGCCCCGGACGCCTTCTCCTTCGTCGTGGCGGTCCTGGCGGGCGTCGCGGGCACCCTGAGTCTGACGTCGGCGAAGTCGGGAGCCCTGGTGGGAGTGGCCATCTCGGTCACCACCGTCCCGGCGGCCGCGAACGCGGCGATCGCCCTGGCCTACGGCGACACAAGCCAGACGGTCGGCTCGACGAACCAGCTCCTGCTGAACCTGCTGGGCATCGTCCTCGCGGGCACAGCCACCCTGCTCGTCCAGAAGTGGCTGTGGCGAAAGCGCCCCTGATAGGCGTGCAGGGCTGTATCCATATACGGCTCCGCCGCATGGGCGCGCCCAACCACGACGCCGCCGCAGCCCGCAACGCCCTTAGGGGCGCGGGGCTGTATCCATATACGGCTCCGCCGCATGGGCGCGGGGCTGTATCCACATGCGGCTCCGCCGCGCGGGCGCGCCCAACCACGACACCGCCGCAGCCTGCAACCCCCTAAGGGGCGCGGGGAACTGCGCGACCAGCCACGACGCCGCCGCAGCCCGCAACGCACAGAACCCCCCACCCCGGACCCGGAAATCAGCCGAGCGCCGACTTCACCGCATCGGCGAGCCGCCCGGCAACAGCCCGAGCCTGATCGATGTCCGCGGCCTCGACCATGACCCGAACCAACGGCTCGGTCCCGGACGGCCGCAACAACACCCGCCCCGTCTCACCGAGTTCCCGCTCGGCGTCAGCCACCGCCGCCGCCAGCTCCCCGGACGTCGAGACCCGAGTCCGGTCCACGTCGGGCACGTTGATCAGCACCTGCGGCAACCGCTCCATCACGGAGGCCAGTTCCTTCAGGGACCGCCCGCTCGACGCCACCCGGGCGGCCAGCATCAGCCCGGTCAGCGTCCCGTCCCCGGTCGTCGCGTGGTCGAGGATGATCACGTGTCCGGACTGCTCACCGCCCAGCGCGTACCCGTGCTCCTTCATGGCCTCCAGCACGTACCGGTCCCCGACACCGGTCTGGACGATGTTGAGCCCCTCCCGCTCCAGCGCCAGCTTGAACCCGAGGTTGGACATGACGGTGGCCACGACGGTGTCGGCCCGCAGAGCACCGCGCTCCCGCATCGCCAGCGCGATCACGGCCATGATCTGGTCGCCGTCCACCTCCTCACCGGTGTGGTCGACGGCGAGGCACCGGTCCGCGTCCCCGTCGTGCGCGATGCCGAAGTCCGCACCGTGCTCGACGACTGCGGCCTTCAGCAGCCCGAGATGCGTGGACCCGCACCCCTCGTTGATGTTGAGCCCGTTCGGCTCGGCCCCGATCGTGACGATCTCCGCACCGGCCCGCGAGAACGCCTCCGGCGACACCCGCGCGGCTGCTCCGTGCGCCTCGTCGAGGACGATCTTCAGCCCGTCGAGCCGGTTCGGCAGTACGGCGATCAGATGCGCCACGTACTTGTCGAAGCCCTCGGTGTACTCACGGACCCGGCCGACACCGCCGCCGGTCGGCCGCTCCCAGGGCTCACCGCGCCGGTGCTCCTCGTAGACCGCCTCGATCCGCTCCTCCAGCGCGTCGTCGAGCTTGTGCCCGCCGCGCGCGAGGAACTTGACGCCGTTGTCGGGCATCGCGTTGTGGCTGGCGGAGAGCATCACGCCGAGGTCGGCACCGAGCACGCCCGTGAGGTACGCCACCGCGGGGGTCGGCAGCACACCGACGCGCAGGACGTCCACGCCGGCGCTGGCGAGGCCGGCGATCACGGCGGCCTCCAGGAACTCCCCGGACGCGCGCGGATCGCGTCCGACGACCGCCGTCGCGCGGTGGCCCTCGAACGAACCCGCCTCGGCCAGCACGTGCGCCGCCGCGACCGACAGACCGAGCGCCATCTCGGCCGTCAGATCCGCGTTGGCGACACCGCGCACGCCGTCCGTGCCGAAGAGTCGTCCCACTTGTCCTCCTGAGGAAGCGGCAGTTACGGAGATCATCCGATCACATGAGCCCTTGAGCGCCTTGTGCCGTTATACGCCCAAGGCCGTGATAAACGAACGCCCCGGCGGCACTGTGGCGTGCCGCCGGGGCGTTCGGACGTACGTCGTACGTACTGCTGACGTGCGAGTACGAGCTTGCAGGCAGCGAAGCTTAACGCTTGCTGTACTGCGGGGCCTTGCGGGCCTTCTTCAGACCGGCCTTCTTGCGCTCGACCGCACGGTCGTCGCGGCGGAGGTAACCGGCCTTCTTGAGGGCGGCGCGGTTGTTGTCCACGTCGGCCTCGTTCAGCGCGCGGGCCACGCCGAGGCGCAGGGCACCGGCCTGACCGGAGACGCCGCCACCCGAGATGCGGGCGATGACGTCGTAGCGGCCGTCGAGCTCGAGCACCTTGAAGGGCTCGTTGACTTCCTGCTGGTGGACCTTGTTCGGGAAGTAGTCCTCGAGCGTGCGCCCGTTGACCTTCCACTTGCCGGTGCCGGGCACGATGCGAACGCGCGCGATGGCGTTCTTGCGGCGGCCCAGGCCGGCGGCCGGCTGCGGGTCGCCGAAGCGGCCGGCGAGGGACTCCGAGGTGTACTCACCCTCGACGGGGACCTCGGACTCGGTGGTGTAGCTCTCGACATCGACAAGCTCGGTGTCGGTCTCGGTCTCTTCGACCGGCTGCTCAACAGTGGTCTCGGCCACGATGCTCCTCAGATTCTTTTCTGTTTAGGGGGTGGCCGGAACTACTGCGCGACCTGGGTGATCTCGAACGGCACCGGCTGCTGCGCAGCATGCGGGTGCACGTCGCCCCTGTAGACCTTCAGCTTCGAGAGCATCTGACGGCCCAGCGTGTTCTTGGGGATCATGCCCTTGATGGCCTTCTCGACGGCCTTCTCGGGGTTCTTGTCCAGCAGCTCGTCGTAGCGGACGGAGCGCAGACCACCCGGGTAGCCGGAGTGGCGGTACGCCAGCTTCTGGGTCTTCTTGTTGCCGGACAGGTGAACCTTGTCGGCGTTGATGATGATGACGAAGTCGCCCATGTCCATGTGCGGGGCATAGGTCGGCTTGTGCTTGCCACGGAGGAGGTTCGCAGCGGTGGTGGCCAGACGGCCCAGGACGATGTCCTGAGCGTCAATGACGTGCCACTGGCGAGTCACATCGCCGGGCTTGGGGCTGTACGTACGCACTTCGCAGCCTTCTTCTTCAGTGGATGGGTGCTGACACATGGCATCACTGAAGCGATCGTGCAGCTGGGGACGACAATGGCCGGGGACGATGCCCGTATGCCGCCCACTGGTAACTGCTCCAGGGAACCTACGCAAGGGTTTGTCGCGTGAGAACGACCAAGCCGATACGCATAACAAACCGCAAGGTTACCCGTGCCGCCCCGGACGGGTCAAAACGAGTCCGCCGCGGCAGGTGTCACAGCACCTCGCGGACCGAGATGTGCACCCCTGCCGGAAAGGTCCCCGGGCCGGTGTCCACAGGCCCGACAGCACCTCCCGTCCCCCGTCTAAGATGCGCCCCATGAGCTTTGGGCAGCAGGGGGGACCCCCGTCCCAGTGGGATCCCTGGAAACCGCAGTCACAGCAGCCGTGGAGCAGCGGCGGGGGCGAGCAGACCCCGGACTGGGCCGCGCTCGCCGAGGCGTCCGAGATCCGCAACAGGCGGCGCAGGGTGTTCTTCATCGCCGGCGGCGCGCTCGCCACGATCGCGATAGGCACCGCGGTGGCGATGGCCGTCGTATCGGCGAACAACGGCGACGAGGCCAACAAGCCGACCGCCTCGCTGCCGGTGACCGCCGACATCCCGAGCGCCACCGGGACCGCGCCGTCGTTCGCGCCGACCAGCGCCCCGCCGCCGCTGGACCCGAGGGACTTCATCGCCAGCAAGGCCAAGGACACGGCCCCGCTCAGCGCGCAGATCCTCTTCCCGGGCACGCAGCTGACCATGGGCTCGACCGTGTACAAGAAGGGGACGACGACCGACACGAAGAACTGTGCCGCCGCCGACGCCGTCCAGCCCAGCCTCGGAAAGCTCCTAAAGGCCAACAGCTGCACCGAGTTCATGCGCGTCAGCTACACCAAGGACGGCATCTCGGTGACCGTCGGCGTGGCCGTCTTCGACACCGAGGCCCAGGCCGCGAAGGCGAAGGGCCAGGTCGACACCAAGAAGGACATCGTCAAGTCGCTGTCCGGCGGCGCGGTCAAGGCCTTCTGCAACTCCGCGATCTGCCGCACGACGTCCAACTCCTACGGCCGTTACGCCTACTTCACCATCGCCGGCTTCGCGAGCGGCAAGAACGTGACGGAGAAGGACACCGCGGTCTTCGGCATCGGCGACAACCTGGCCGAGTTCACCTTCCGCCAGATCCACCGCCGCGGCGAGGCCCAGGCGTCGACGGCCGCGAGCGAGTGACCCGGCACGCGGCGGCGCGCCGGGACCTGCTCGGTCAGGTCTTCTCCCGGGACCCGCTCAGGGCAGGCTCGGGACGCGGCACGTCGGGTTCCGGCCGGCCGGCGGCCGTCCGCCCGCCGGATGCCGTCCTGAAGACCCAGGTGCGGTAGGACCAGAAGCGGAAGAGGGTCGCGACGCCGATGCCGAGGAACTTGCTGATGTTCGTGGCGAGCGTGCCGTCCCAGCCGAGGCCGTAGGTCGTCGCGTAGAGCACCGAGTTCTCGATGACCAGGCCGATCGCGCTGAAGAGGAGGAAGAGCGTCAGCTCCTTCCTGCGGCTGTTGCGGTCCTCCTCGTTCCGGTTGCGGTACGCGAAGTAGCGCAGCCCGAGGTAGTTGCTGATGATCGCGACGACCGTGGCCAGGACGCTCGCCCTGACGGTCTGCCAGTCCGTGGCAGTCCTGACGAGGTTGAAGACCGCGAGATTGACCACGAAGCCCGAGGCCCCCACCATGCCGAACTTCGCGATCTCGCGGTACAGCCTCCCCCACCGGGAGGGAAGCGCGTGGCGTCCGCTCACCATCCCGCTCAGTCCCGCCGGTTGCGCATTCGCAGTCGCAGCGGCACCAGAGCCGACTCGAGCTGCGTCGCGAGGTTCATCTTGGAGACGCCCTCGGTGCGCTCCTCGAAACGGATCGGGATCTCGACCGCGCTGTGTCCGGCCCGTACGGCCTTGAACTTCAGCTCGACCTGGAAGCTGTAGCCGGCGCTGTCCAGGGTCGCGAGGTCGATGTCACGCAGGGTGGCGGCCGACCACAGGTTGAAGCCGGCGGTGATGTCCCGGATCTTGGTGCCGAGCACGGTCCTGGCGTAGCGGTTGGCGAAGCGGGAGAGCAGGACGCGGTGCCTGCCCCACTCCTCGTCCAGCGAGCCGCCCTCCACGTACCGGCTGCCGACGACCAGGCCCACCCCGGACGCCATGGCCGTGCCGAGCATGCGTGGGACCGCTTCCACGGGGTGGCTGCCGTCGGCGTCCATCTGCACGACGTACTCGGCTCCCTCCTCAAGGGCGGCGCTCATACCCGCGACGTACGCCCGCCCGAGCCCGTCCTTCTCGGTCCGGTGCAGCACACTCATCCGGCGCCGCCCGGCGGGCAGGTCGGCGTTGTACTTCTCCGCGAGCTCGTCGGCGATCCGCCCGGTGCCGTCCGGACTGGAGTCGTCGACGATCTTCAGATGCAGCCCCTCGACGGGCAGCCCGAGGACCAGCTCGGCCATCCGAGGCAGGTTCGCCGCCTCGTTGTAGGTGGGCATCACCACCGTGACGCGGGTACCCCCCAGGTCATACGTCATTTCTTTCCCTCCCCAATTGATTGCTCCCCCCGCCGGACGCGGGTCGTCCCGCGTCCGGAACCCAACTCAGGCATGCACCTTGCGCTTGGCGGCGTCGTCCTCGTCCTTGGACGGGTCGTCCGTCGCCGCGCGTGTCCTCTCGAGGAGCACGAGCTGGAGGTATTGCAGCTTCTTGGTCTTCACGACCTTGAAGCTCTTCTGGATCACGGTCGCCGTCGTCTTCGGCATGCCGCTGAACGGCTGCCCGTCGAGCGTCGTCGACACGAGCCACAGTCGGTCGGCCTTGGCCAGGCACCTCGCGGAATCCGGGCATTCGAGCGCCCCGAACGACCCCAGTTCCTGCGGGGTGCGGTACATCAGCGAGTCGCGCGGGCGGCCGGCGTCGTCCCGCAGTTCGTAGTCCATGGCACGGCGTTCGGACATCACACCGCTGAAGACGATGCCGTCGCCCTTCTTCTGCCCGGCCTCGATGAGCTGGGCGGCGCCGCGGAAATCGGGCTCGCCCAGTGCGTTGTGCCGCGTCTCACGGATGCCGGGCAGCGACTGGAAGGCGATCGCGGCGACCGCTGCCGCCACGAGCACCCAGCCGAAGCCTCGCCGCGCCGCCGCTCCCGTACCGGCCTTCGCCCCGGCCACCGGTCCTGCGATCCGCACCACGGCGACGGCGGCGAGCAGTACCCAGGCGGGCGCGGTGAAGAGCAGATAGCGCGGCAGGAAGAGGTGCAGCTGTGCGGCGGTGGCGTAGGTCGCCAGGGGCGGCAGCACGATCCAGACGGCCAGCGGAAGGGCACGCCGTCCCGCGAAGAACAGCCCGAGCGCGCCGAGCGCCATGACCGGCACGGCCACCGCCCAGGCCCCGAAGAGGTTCTTGGGGAAGTCGATCAGGTCCTTCAGCACCGGATTGTTCCAGGCGATCTGTCCGCTCTGCCCCGAGCCGGAGATCGCCGTGGGAAGGACGAAACACAGGCCCAGCGTGCAGGCCGCGGCATAGGCCCAGCCCACGATCTTGTCGCCGTCCCGCCGAGCGATGAGGATCATCACCAGATGCGCGCCGAGGACAGCCATCGAGGCCAGGTGGCTCCAGCCGATCAGCGGCACCGACAGCGTGTAGGCGACCCACACCTTGAACGACGGCTTGTCCAGCGCCCTGGCGAGCAGCAGTGTCGACAGCAGTACCGCGGCCACCGCGAAGGCGTACGGGCGGATCTCCTGCCCGTACCGCGTGGTGACCGGCACGACGGCGAAGGCAAGCCCCGCGAGCAGTCCCACCTGTGTGGTGAACAGCCGCCGCCCGAGCAGGGCCAGCAGGCCCGCGGAGGCCGCCATGGCCACCGCACCGGGGATGCGCATCGCGGTCGGGGAGTCCCCGGCGAGGGCGATCCAGAGGTGCATGAGCACGTAGTACGGCGTGAACACGACGTCGATCGAGCGGATCAGCAGGCTCAGGTCGTGAAAGGACAGTGTGGCCGCCCACCAGGTGGCGTGCTCGTCGCGCCACAGCTGGCGGTCACCGATCCCGCGCAGGATCAGGGCGAGGGCGAGCGCCGTGGGCACCAGAAAGACCACCGCGGTGGCAAGCCGCCCGCCCTTCGGGCCCTCGGGCTCCTCGTCGGCCGGCTCGTCCGCGGGTGACTGCGGGTCGACCGGTTCCGGAGCGGCGGGCTCGGGAGCGTACGAGTCCTGCCTGCCCGGATACCCGCCCGGATCGGTGTACTGACCGGGAGCGCCGTACGCGCCCGGGTCGGCGTAGCCGCCCTGGCCTCCGGCGTACGTGCCCTGCCCGGCGTGGGCGCCCTGTTCCGCGTAGGGATCGTGGCCGCCCGGGGCGTCGGGGTACCCGCCACCGTACGGAGCGGGGGCATGGGGACTCATCGCTTCACCCAAATCCGGTAGGCGTGCTCTCCGCTGCTCGTGGTGTAGGGGAACACGGCCGCCAGCCGGTAGTGGGAGTTGTCCTTCAACCCCTCCTGCACCGCTTCGTACGTCACCGGGCTGACATTGCCGTGCATCACGATCGCGTCGAACTTTCCGTCACGGACGGCCTGCCGGAACGCGTCGGGGCCGGTGTACTGCTTACCGTCCTTGCCGCGGTAGTCCATGAAGTAGGAGTTCTGCCACTGCGTCCAGTTGGTCTTGTCCCGCAGGTAGTAGGCGGGGACCTCCTGCTCCTCGGCGAGGTAGGTGCCCTTCCTGTCGACAACCGTGCGCAGGTACGAGGTCATCTGCGTGGAGTCCGGGAAGCTGTACGCCTGTTGGGCCTGCACCATGCCGAACACGAGGGTGACGACGTACAGCAGGATCCCGAGCTGTGGATGCCGGAAGTGCGGGCCGACCAGGCGGGCCATACCGAGGCCGGCCAGCGGCGCGGCGAAGAACAGTCCGAAGCCGACGTGCTTGTAGAGCGAGATCTCGGTGTGGAGGTGGATCTGGTAGGCGGGAGCGAGCAGCGCGGTGCCGGTCAGCAGCAGGCCGAGCGCGGTGCGCCGCCAGCGCCCCGAGGTCTCGCCGCCGATCCACGGCATCTCACCCATCCGCGCGCGCAGCACGTAGGCGATCGTGCCGCCGAGCGCGGCCAGGAAGACCAGCCCGCCCCACTCCGCGCTGTGCTGGAGCATCGTCGCCGCCGTGTCCGTGCCCTTCGCACGGTCGGTGGTGGTGGAGCTGATGCCGCCCAGCGGTCCGGAGAAGTAGGCGCCGATCCCGAGCAGGGCCGCGATGCCCGTACCCAGCACCACACCACGGCTCAGCGCGCGAACGCCGCGGTGCCGGTGCGCGGTGATCACTGCGAGAACCACCAGGGTCGGGATGTACAGACCGGAGGCGTACTTCACGCCGAACGCCAGTGCGGCCGGCGGTGCCGCGAGCAGCACGGCCATGGCATTCATCCGGTCGGTGCGCACCACCGCCCAGGCGGACAGTCCGAGCAGGAAGATGGCAGCGGCGTCGTACGTGGCGAAGTTGCCGAGCACCATCGTCGACTGGAGCACCGAGAAGAGCGCGGCCGCGCCGAGTGCGGCACGCAGGTTGAACAGCCGCCGGGTCAGCGAATAAAGCAGCGTGGTGGCACCCAGCATGAACAGCAGGCTGACCACGCGTACGCCGGCGAGGCCGAACTGGCTGTCCACGGCGCCGGCCAGCACCGGATACAGCTTGGGGTGCCCGGAGAAGTAGGCCGCGAAGTCCACCGGCAGTTTGGTGCCGTGCAGGAGGTTGGCCAGTTCGTAGTGGCCCGACGCGATGTAGAGCGCCTCGTCCTGGAAGGCCGTCCCGGTCAGCCGCAGGGAGAGCCCCGCCTGCACGAGCAGAATGCACAGCAGCACCCCGCGCCCGAGCAGCTTGCTGCGCCGCGTGTCCACGGCCCACGACGACTCCGCGACGGGCGGCAGCGTGTAGCCGGGCTTCTTCGGCTCGGGCTCCACGGCCGCGGGGGCCGCCCGTTCGGGCTCGACGGCGGTGTAGGAGGCGTACGGGTCGAAGGGTGCGAAGGTGTCGTACGCCTGCTGGTCGGTGTACGAGGACGTCCGGCCGTGGACGTCGAAGCGCCAGCTGCCGGTCTCGGTGAAGTAGCCGGGCTGGTAGCCGCCGGCCTGTTCCTGGTCCGGCGAGTGGGCCGGCTGCGCCTGGGGGCGGGTCTGGGCCTGCTGCGCGTACTGCCTGAGGCTCTCCCGCTGCGCGTACCGCCGCCCGCTGTCCTCGGTGTGACCGTACTGCTGCTGGTCGGTCTGGCTGTACTGCTGCCCGTACGCGTATTCGTCGTGCAACTCGGACTCGTCCGCCCATGTGGGCGTGGTCGGATCGCTCATGGTTTCGTCACATCGAATCCGAAGTCCGGGTTCGCGGCCTGCTCCTTGAAGGTCTTCTCGGACAGCGGACCGCTGTTGATGCGCCAGTCCGTCTCCTTGTCGAAGTTGAACCAGACGAACCCGATGACGTCGTCGCGCTCGGCGGTCCCCTGGAAGAGGGACTTGATGTCGGCGGGCTTGCGCTCACCGGCCTGCGCGGCGGTCTCCGCGATGATGAATGGTTTCTTCGTGAAGGTACGGATCTGTGTCATCGTCGGCCCGTACAGCGTCCGGTACGTGCTCGGCCCTGTGGCCCCGTAGTAGCCGATGACGCCGACCCAGTCGACGTACTCGTCGCCCGGCCAGTACGGCTTGAGCTTCACCTTCGGCATCGGGTGGGTGACGTTCGGGCTCCACACCCAGATGACCTGGGTGGCGCCCTCGTCGTCGAAGATGTCGTGGACGTGCTTGTACGCGGCGGTGAACTCGGCCGCGGTGGTCTTCTTGGTGCCCCACGGGTACCAGAAGCCGTTCATCTCGTGCGCGAAGCTGATCGCCACGGGCAGGTTCAGTTCCTTGACGGACTGCGCGTACTCGTGGATGTACGCGTCCTGCTTGCCCGAGGCGATGTCCTTCATGCTCGTCTTGAACGGCTCCCAGGCGATGAACGCCACCGCGCCGTAGTCCCAGGAGTTCCGCACGAGCCGCTGCTCGTACTGGTCGCCCCAGGCCGAGTAGAACTCCATCAGGTTGGGCTTCTTGCCGGCCCGCCTGGCGAAGTCCTGGACGGACGTCATCTTGGCGGGGGCACCGTCGGCGGCCAGCCCCAGGTACTTCTTCTTGGGTTCCAGCAGCGGCCGTACGTCGTACGGCGGCTCGGGCTTCGCCGACCCGGTCGCCTCGGCCGTGCCGGTGGCGGCCGGTTGCTCGCCCTGGCCGCGCTCGTACTGGGCGCGACCCTCGTCGGAGAACGTGCTGCATCCGGCCGACAGCACGCCGGCAAGCAGGACGGCGGCCAGCGCCCGCACAGGACGCAGAGCTCGTACCTGGGGTACGGAGAAAGTCATGCGGTCGCTTCCTGCACTTCCTGGGCATGCGGCTGGACGAGAACACGGCCGACGACCATGGCGTAGAAGAGGCCGGCGGACAGCATCAGCGCGAAGTCCGGCGGATAGAGGGTGAGCAGGCGCCAGGCCGCGACGAGGATCCAGGCCACGGCGGTGCCGCCGGTCCAGAGGATCATGCAGTTCCAGTAGCGGCGCATGCCGTTCTTCTTGGCGCCCGCCGAACCGGTGGGCTTCCAGCCCATCGGGCGGCCCCGCAGCACGTCCCAGACGGCGAAGACGTGCGACCACCCGTACATGATGCGGACGGCCCAGGCCTCCAGCCGGTACGGCGCCCGGTGCCAGAGCGGCAGCACCAGCGTGACGTACGCGACGCTCGGCAGCACCCAGAGGGTGGCCTCGGCTCGCATCAGGTCCGGGCGAAGGATCATCAGACCGAGCGGGATGATCGGCGCGATGAACGTGGCGAGCGCGGTCTGGAGGTAGTAGAGAAACCCCGACACGTAACAGAGCCGCGTCTTGAACTTGAGGTCCATCTCCCAGAACCGCTTGCTGGTGAGCAGTTCCAGCGAGCCCATGCACCAGCGGTACTGCTGGTTGTGGAACGCACCGGCGGTGTCCGGGCACACGCCGGCGGACAGCGCTACGGGCACGTAGCGCAGCTTCCAGCCGAGGGCCCGCAGATCGAAGCCGGTGTACATGTCCTCGGAGTGCTCGATCAGCGTGATGCCGCCGGTCTGCTCCAGGGCCGCGCGCCGGTAGATGGCGCAGGAGCCCACACAGATGGACCCGTCATGGTCCTCACGGGAGGTCTGGACGGAGCGGTAGAACTGCTCCTGCACGGCGCCCGCGCCTCGCTCGATCCAGTTCTGCGCGTCGACGATGCGGAAGAACTGCGGCGACTGCACGATGGCGACCTTCTCGTCGGCGTCCATGTGCGGCAGCAGCTCGTCGAGCAGGTCGGCGCGCGGCGCGAAGTCGGCGTCCAGGATGAGGATGTGGTCGCCGTCGGTCCTCTCGAAGGCGTGGTTGAGGTTGCCGGCCTTCTTGAACCAGCCGCGGTTGGGCCGCACCACGTAGTGGAACCCGAAGTCGGCGGCCATGGCCCCGACCTCGTCCTCGGCGGCGTCGTCGAGGACGTACGTCCTCACGACGCCCTGATAGCTGCCGGCCAGCCGGTTCACATGCACCCAGGTGTTGTGCAGCACCTCCAGCGGCTCCCCGCACACCGGCAGGAAGATGTCCACGCTCGGATACCTGGCCGGCCGCCACTCGCGGACGAGACGCTTGTGCCCCTTGACGTCGAAGTCCTTGCTGAGCCCGTCGAGGTACAGCGAGATCAGGTAGTCCGCGATGATGAACGCCAGCAGTGGCAGTGTCAGCCAGAACCACGGACTCGACGCCGTGAACAGGAGCTGGCTCACCCCGAGGCACGCGAAACTGATCAGCGAGCCCACCGTCAGAACCCACAGGTGGCGGCGCGTGTAGGAGTACTTCTCGACGTCGTCCGGCGGCTGCGGCAGGAGCCCGTGATTCTCCACGACCCGCCGACGCCGACGCGAGCGCGTGGAAGCGTCAACTGCACTAGTCATCAAACCCCCCAGGGCCGCCCGGCCCTGCCTACCTCACCCGAATGTTCGGCCATCCCCATAAATCGAACTCTCGACCGGACCGCGAAAGCATAACCGGCTTTTCGCTTTACGCCTCAACTTTCTTGTTAAGCGATGGTTTCATCACGGGTCACAGGGGTAGCAGCGATGCCGCACAGCCGAGACGGATGACGATCTCGACGCGATGCGCACCCCGCAGTGCACAATCGGGCCAACTGGTGATAGGAACAACCACTTAGTCTTCACGTTTGTGCCGTACCTGTGACCGTTCCGGGCGCGGACACCAGAGGGGGGTCCCGATTTGCCCGGGTTTTCCATGCCCGCACGCGGTGGCCGTCACCGCGACCGGCGACGCAGACGTCTTTTCGCCGTCGTGGCCGTGGCCACTGCGGCGCTGATCGGCACGACGATCGGCCTGCTGACGGCCCAGGCAGACCAGACCACCCAGGGCGTCGACAACCTGCGCACCAACTGGGACCAGGACGAGTCGGCGCTCTCCCCGGCCGTCGTCCAGTCCTCCGCCTTCGGCCGGCTCTTCGCCACCAAGCTGGACGGGCAGATATACGCCCAGCCGCTGGTGCTGGGCGACCAGGTGATCGCGGTCACCGAGAGCAACACCCTGTACGGCCTCGACCGTACGACCGGTGCGATCGAGTGGAGCAAGAACTACGGACCGGCGTGGCCGGCCTCGGCGATCGGCTGCGGTGACCTGGTGCCCAACGTGGGCGCGACCGCGACCCCCGTCTACGACTCCGCCACCGGCTCCCTCTACTTCACCACCAAGGTCGACGACGGCACCTCCACGCACCGTCACCCGAAGTGGCTGATGCACGCGGTGGACCCGGCGTCCGGAGCCGAGCGCGCGGGCTGGCCGGTCACCATCGCCGGAAGCCCCGTCAACGACCCGGGCAACGATTTCGACGCCTTCTACGAGCAGCAGCGCCCCGGCCTGCTGTTGATGGACGGCGTCGTCTACGCGGGCTTCGGCGGCCACTGCGACGCGTGGCCGTACCGCGGCTACGTGGTCGGCGTGAGCACCGCCCAGCACAGCATCACCTCCATGTGGGCCACGGTGACCGGTGCCAGCACGGGCGGCGCCGGCATCTGGCAGTCCGGCGGCGGACTGGTCTCGGACGGCTCCGGCCGGATCTTCTTCAGCACCGGCAACGGCATCAGCCCGGCGCCCGGACCGGGCAAGACCGTTCAGGGCACTCTCGCCGAGTCCGTCGTACGTCTCCAGGTCGGCGCGGACAACAGCCTCAGCACCGCCGACTTCTTCAGCCCCAGCGACGCCGCGACCCTGGACCTGACCGACCAGGACATCTCCTCGGGCGCCCCGATGGCGCTGCCGGACGGCTTCGGTACCAGCGAGCACCCCCACCTGCTGATCCAGCAGGGCAAGGACGGGCGCATCTTCCTGCTCGACCGCGACAACCTCGGCGGCATGGGCCAGGGCCCCCAGGGCGGCGACGCCGCGGTGAACGTGTCCGGCCCCTACCAGGGCATGTGGGGACACCCCGCGTTCTGGGGCGGCGACGGCGGCTACGTCTACGTCGTCGGCAACCAGGGCCCGCTGCGCGCATTGAAGTACGGCGTCCGCAACGGCGGTACGCCCGCGCTCACCCTCACCGGGCAGAGCCAGGACACCTTCGGCTACACCAGCGGCTCCCCCCTGGTCACCTCCAACGGCGACGACGAGTCCAGCGCCCTGGTGTGGATGACCGCCGCGAGCAACGCCTCCGGAGCCGACGGCACCCTGCGCGCCTACAGCCCCACCCCCGACGGCAACGGTCTGCTCCAGCTGCTGTGGTCCGCGCCCATCGGCACGGCGACGAAGTTCAGCACACCGACCGCAGCCCACGGCAAGGTGTACGTCGGCACCCGCGACGGTGTCCTCTACGGCTTCGGCAGCCCCGCCAGGACCGCCCTGACCGCGGCCTCCCTCGACTTCGGCCAGGTCGCCACGGGCAGCAGCGACTCGGCCGCGATGAAGCTCACGGCCACCCAGGACGTCAGCATCACCGGGCTCAAGGCCTCCGGCGCGTTCTCGGTCGACCCGTCCACCGTGCCCACCCCCGACCAGCCCACCGCGCTCGCGCAGGACGCCACCCTGGACGTGCCGATCACCTTCGCCCCGACCACCACCGGCGGCATCAACGGCACCCTGACCGCGAACCTCTCGGACGGCCAGAAGCTGGTCTTCGCGCTCCACGGCGTCGGCACCCGACCAGGATTCGGCGCGGCACCCGGCGCCCTGAACTTCGGGGAGGTGCCCACCGGCAGCACCTCGACGCGGAACCTCCAGGTCACCAACACCGGTACCGAGCCGGAGACCATCGACTCGATCTCCGCACCCGGCGGCGCCTTCACCGCCTCGGGGCTGCCGAGCACGGGCACGGTCGTGCCCGCCGGCGGCTCGTTCGTCCTCTCGGTGGCCTACGCGCCGGAGAGCGACCAGGACGACAGCGACGCCCTCGTGCTCACCAGCAGCGGCGGCGGCGCCACGCACACACTGAGCGTGCCGATCACCGCGACCGCCATCACCGGGCAGGGGCACCTGGAGTTCTCCACCGACGCGCTGGACTTCGGACAGGTCCCGATCGGCAGTTCCAGGTCGCTGTCGTTCACGATCACCAACACCGGCAACATCCCGGTGAAGGTGACGAAGGCCAAGGCGCCCACGGGTGACTTCAACAGCCCGGTGCAGCTGTCGGAGGGCCTGGTCATCGGCCCCGAGCAGACCGCCGTGCAGACCGTGACGTTCACCCCGCGATCGGCGGCGGACCTGAACGCCTTCTACGAGGTCACCGGCACCGGCACCGACGAGAACGGCAACGCCCAGGGCGCCATGTACGTGCCGATCAAGGGCACCGGTACCGGCACCGCCACCACCACCTCGGTCGCCGACGGACAGTGGCAGACCAACGGCTCGGCGGTGCCCGCCGACGGCGGCGGCGTCCAGCTGACCCCGGCCACCGACTACCAGGCGGGCACGGCGGTGTACGGCAAGGCGCTGCGCACCGACGGTCTGCGGGCCACCTTCACCGCGAAGTTCGGTCCCGGCACCGGCGGAAAGGGCATGACGCTCTCGCTGCTCGACCCGGCCCAGAACTCCGCCTCGGCGCTCGGCGCGAACGGCGACGGCCTCGGCATCGCGGGCCGGCCGGGCACGGTGATCGCATTCGGCACCGGCTTCAACAACACGCTCCAGGCGATGAACTTCGTGGGCGTGGGCCGCAGTTCGGCCGGCTCGTCGGCGATCGACTACCAGTCGGTGGTCCCCCTCACCACTGCCCTGCGCCAGGGCACGCACCAGATCGACGTCCAGATCGACGCCGGCCATCTGTACGTCCGGATCGACGGGACACAGGTGGTGGACGCGACACCGACGCTGCCCTCCAGCGCGCTCCTCGCCTTCTCCGGCGGCACCGCCGACAGCCCCGACGTGCAGACGATCAGCGCACCGGTCGTCAGCGAGGCACCTGCGGCACCGGAACCCAGGGCGGCGACCTCGCTCCAGCTCACCGCACCGGCGACGGCGGTCCCGGGCCGGTCCCTGACCGTCACCGGCACCCTGACCTCGGCCGCGGCGCTCGCCCCGGGCCAGGTCGTCAAGGTGACGCGCAACGGCACCGCGCTGCCCGACGTGACGACGAGGGCAGACGGCTCCTTCACGTTCACCGACACCCCGTCGGCGGAGAGCACGTACACGTACGGCGCGAGCTACGCGGGCGACGACACCCACGAGGCGGCGAGCGCCACCGGACTCGTCCAGGTGGCCAAGCTCCCCGTCACGCTCACCCTGACGGCACCGGGCACAGCCCCGCGCGCCGGTGCGCTGACCGTGTCCGGCCAGATCTCGGGGAGGCCCTTCACCACCGGTCAGGTCGTCAAGGTGACGAAGGCCGACCTCGGGCACACCTCCGGTGTCGCGCTCGCCGACGCGAAGCTCGCCACGGACGGTTCGTTCAGTTTCAAGGACACCCCGCAGATCGGCGGCGCCAACACCTACAAGGTGTCCTACGGCGGTGACGCCTCGCACAAGTCCAGCAGCAGCACCGCCACCGTCCAGGTGTCCCGGGCTTCGACGTCCCTGACCGTCACCACGGACCACTCGACCTACAACTACGGTCAGTCCGCGAAGATCACCGCACACCTCGGTACGACCTACAACAGCCGTACGGTGTCGATCTACGCTCAGCCGTACAGCGGCACGAAGGTCCTGGTGAAGTCCGGGGCGGTGGACTCCCACGGCGATCTGACGGCGTCGTACAAGCTCACCCGCAACACCACCTTCAGCGCGGTGTTCACGGGTGACTACCGGTACGCCCCGAAGACCGCCGCCCGTGCGGTGCACACCTACGCGGGGGTCACCCAGAAGCTGTCCGGCTACTACACGAGCACGACCACCGGAAGCACCCTCTACCGGGTGTACCACCGCACCGCCACAGAGCAGCTCGACGTCACCGTCTCGCCCAACAAGGCCGGGCAGTGCGTCAAGTTCCGGGTGCAGCGGTACTACAGCGGTGCCTGGCACACGCAGAGCACCTCGGCCTGCGCGGCCCTCAGCTCCAGCAGCACCGGCCGCCAGAAAATGTCCCTCACCAACGGGCTGAACAACAGGTACCGGGTGGCCGCGCAGTACGTGCACAGCAGCCGGGACAACACCAACCTCGACACCTGGGGCGCCTGGCAGTACTTCACCGTCAGGCAGTGACCCCGACTGCGGTCCTACGTCGGCGGCCGGTCAGCGACCGGCCGCCGGCAACGACCGCCGGTTCCGCGCTTCCTTGCTCCGCGCCGCCAGCAACTCGTCGGCGGGGTAACCGACTTCCTCCAGCGTCAGCCCGTGCGGCCGTACGACATGGACGGCACTGTCCCGGACACCCGCGTCCAGCACCTTCCGCGGCCACTCCGCACCCCGGTGCCCGTCCCCCACGAACAGCAGCGCGCCGACCATGGACCGCACCTGGTTGTGGCAGAAGGCGTCGGCCCGGACCTCGATCTCCACGACTCCGTCCGAGCGCCGCCGCACCCCGAAGTCGAGGATCTCGCGGATCGTCGTCGCCCCTTCACGCTTCTTCGCGTACGCCGCGAAGTCGTGCTCCCCGACGAGGGACTTGGCGGCGGCGTCCATGACCGCGATGTCCAACTCCCAGTCGTGCCACAGCACATGGTTGCGCAGCAACGGGTCCACACCACCGGACTGGTCCCCCACCCGGTAGACGTACCGCCGCCACAGAGCCGCGAACCGGGCGTTGAACCCGGCGGGAGCCTCCCGCAGCGACCACACCCGCACATCCTTCGCCAACCGCCCGGCAAGCCGCTTCAGCAGCTTCTCCCGGTGCTCCTCCCACAGCTCCTCGGGCAGATCCACATGCGCCACCTGCCCCCGCGCATGCACCCCGGCGTCGGTGCGCCCCGCCACGGTGAGCTCGTACGTCACGTCCCCGGACCGCGTCACGGTCCGCAGCGCGTCCTCGATCTCCCCCTGCACGGTCCGCCGTCCCCCGGCCTGCTTGGCCCAGCCGGAGAACTCGGTCCCGTCATACGACAGATCGAGGCGGACGCGGACATACCCGGCAGCTACTTCGTCACTCACCCAGAGATCCTCTCAGCAACACGAAAGCGGGCCCGCCCCCGAAAGGAACGGACCCGCCGACGCCCTGAAGGGGCGCGGGGAACTGCGCGAGCAACCACGACGAAGCCGCGGCCGCAGGCGGACAGAACCCGGGCAGACGCTTACGCGTCCTTGGACTCCTCGTCGGCCTCAGCCGGCTTGGCGTCCTCGACGACCTCGGTCTCCTCGACCTTGGTCTCCTCGGCGGCCGGAGCAGCCTCGGCGTCCTTGGCGGAACGCTTGGTGGCGGCCTCGGCCTCACCCGTCGCCTGCTGCGCGACCGTCAGCGCCTCGACCAGCTCGATGACAGCCATGGGCGCGTTGTCGCCACGACGGTTACCGATCTTGGTGATACGGGTGTAGCCACCGGGACGGTTCTCGTAACGCGGGCCGATCTCGGTGAAGAGCGTGTGCACGACGCTCTTGTCCGTGATCACCTGGAGCACCTGACGGCGGTTGTGAAGGTCACCCTTCTTGCCCTTGGTGATCAGACGCTCGGCGTACGGACGCAGCTTGCGCGCCTTCGCCTCGGTCGTGGTGATACGGCCGTGCTCGAACAGCGACTTCGCGAGGTTCGCGAGGAGCAGCTTCTCGTGCGCGGCACTGCCGCCCAGACGGGCACCCTTGGTGGGCTTCGGCATCTTCTTCTCCTGTGTGTCTGCCCCGGCCGTATCAGGTACCGGGGTCAGGAACCCGGCGAGCGGCTGCTCACCGGCATCAACCGATCAGTACTGCTCGGTCTCCACGAAACCCGCGTCCGCGTCGTCGTCGGCGCCGAAGGCGTCGGCGGCGGCCGTGGGGTCGAATCCGGGCGGGCTGTCCTTCAGGGCCAGGCCCATGCCGGCCAGCTTCGCCTTGACCTCGTCGATGGACTTCGCACCGAAGTTGCGAATGTCGAGGAGGTCGGCCTCGGAGCGTGCCACGAGCTCACCCACGGAGTGGATGCCCTCACGCTTGAGGCAGTTGTAGGACCGAACGGTGAGCTCCAGCTCCTCGATCGGCAGCGCGAGATCGGCGGCAAGGGCGGCGTCCGTGGGAGACGGGCCCATGTCGATGCCCTCGGCGTCGATGTTCAGCTCACGGGCGAGACCGAACAGCTCGACCAGCGTCTTACCGGCGGAGGCCATGGCGTCACGCGGACGCATCGCCTGCTTGGTCTCGACATCGACGATCAGCTTGTCGAAGTCGGTGCGCTGCTCGACACGCGTGGCCTCGACCTTGTACGTGACCTTGAGCACCGGGCTGTAGATGGAGTCGACCGGAATACGGCCGATCTCCTGGCCCACCTGCTTGTTCTGCACGGCGGAGACGTAACCGCGGCCACGCTCGACCGTCAGTTCCATCTCCAGCTTGCCCTTGCCGTTGAGCGTGGCAAGGACCAGGTCGGGGTTGTGGACCTCGACACCGGCCGGAGGCGCGATGTCGGCGGCGGTGACCAGACCCGGACCCTGCTTGCGCAGGTACATCACGACAGGCTCGTCGTGCTCCGAGGAGACGACCAGCTGCTTGATGTTGAGGATCAGGTCGGTGACGTCCTCCTTGACGCCCGGCACGGTGGTGAACTCGTGCAGGACACCGTCGATCCGGATGCTCGTGACAGCAGCACCGGGAATCGACGACAGGAGGGTACGGCGGAGGGAGTTGCCGAGGGTGTAACCGAAGCCCGGCTCCAGCGGCTCGATCACGAACCGGGAACGGAACTCGTCGACGACCTCTTCGGTCAACGAGGGACGCTGAGCGATCAGCATGTGTGGATCCTTCTCTCGTGGACGCCCGCTATTTGACGCCCGACGGAACCGTCCCCGGCAAAAGGGACGAGCACTGCAAGAGTACGGGCGGCACCGCCCCGAAGAGCCGTACCGCCCACACCCTCAAGACAACCTGGCCTCAGACGCGGCAGCGCCTGCGGACGGCAGCCGAGCCGCCCGGAGCCAGTGCGTCAGACGCGACGACGCTTGGGCGGACGGCACCCGTGCTGCACCGTGTGGGGGGCGACCCCCACACCCCCAGCCGACAGCCGCGCCGACCTGAACCAGCGCGTCAGACGCGACGACGCTTGGGCGGACGGCACCCGTTGTGCGGGGTGGGCGTGACGTCCTGGATCGAACCGACCTCGAGGCCGGTGGCCTGGAGGGAGCGGATCGCGGTCTCACGGCCGGAGCCGGGACCCTTGACGAAGACGTCGACCTTGCGCATGCCGTGCTCCTGCGCGCGGCGGGCGGCCGACTCGGCGGCCATCTGCGCGGCGAAGGGGGTGGACTTGCGCGAGCCCTTGAAGCCGACGTGGCCGGCAGAGGCCCAGGAGATCACGTTGCCCGAGGGGTCCGTGATCGAGACGATCGTGTTGTTGAACGTGCTCTTGATGTGGGCGTGCCCATGAGCGACGTTCTTCTTTTCCTTGCGGCGCACCTTCTTGGCAGCGCCCTGACGACCCTTGGGGGGCATCTATTAACTCCTACGGGGAGGTGGTCGGTCCTACAGCGAAGACCGCTGATGAAGCGTTGTCCGCTGAGGACTACTTCTTGCCCGGCTTCTTCTTGCCGGCGATGGCGCGACGCGGGCCCTTGCGGGTACGAGCGTTCGTGCTGGTGCGCTGACCACGGACGGGCAGACCACGACGGTGACGGAGACCCTGGTAACAACCGATCTCGACCTTGCGGCGGATGTCGGCCTGGACCTCACGGCGGAGGTCACCCTCGGTCTTGATGTTGCTGTCGACGTACTCACGAATCGCGACGAGCTGCTCCTCGGAGAGGTCGCGAACGCGGGTGTTCGGGTCGATGCCGGTCTCGGCCAGCGTCAGCTGGGACAGAGTCCGACCGATACCGAACACGTAGGTCAGGGCGACCTCCACACGCTTTTCGCGCGGGATGTCAACACCGGAAACGCGTGCCATTCAATGGCTCCAGTTGATCTTCGGAGGTCTGACGCAGAACCAGCTCCCAGCCGCCGTCCTCTCCCCTGGGGAAGATTTGGTACGGACCGGGTCCTCGGCCTCCGAACCGAGGGTGTCGGACACCAGGTGTCCGGGCTCCACGTATTTACAATTCAGCTCGCGTCGCGCGAAGTCTCTGCGAAGGCAGAGGGTGTGGCCTGTGTGCGATCAGCCCTGGCGCTGCTTGTGGCGCGGGTTCTCGCAGATGACCATGACCCGACCATGACGGCGGATCACCCTGCACTTGTCGCAGATCTTCTTGACGCTCGGCTTGACCTTCATTAGTGAGGTTCTCCGGGTCAGTGCCACCACCCCGCCGCAGCGGGATGCGGGCAAGATCTACTTGTACCGGTAGACGATCCGGCCACGCGTGAGGTCGTACGGAGACAGCTCCACCACGACCCGGTCATCAGGGAGGATACGGATGTAGTGCATACGCATCTTGCCGCTGATGTGCGCCAGGACCTGGTGGCCGTTCTGGAGCTCAACCTTGAACATTGCGTTCGGAAGAGACTCGACGACAGTGCCCTCGATCTCGATGGCACCTTGCTTCTTGGCCACGCTTCGCCCTTCGAATCGACTACCTTGATCGACTCACTTGCTTCCCCCTCAGGGGCGCATGCAGGCATGCGGGTGCACGAGAGCCGACGAGTCAGTCTACGTCAGGGCACCCGGAAAGACGAATCGAGGAAGGATGCCCCGCAGCGTAGATCGTTAAGCCAGCGGGTCGGGTGCGGCCGTGACGCCGTGCTCGGCCAGCTTCGCCCTGCCGCCGTCCGGAGCCGTCAGGACCAGCGGGCCCTCGTCGGTCAGCGCCACCGAGTGCTCCCAGTGCGACGACCACGTTCCGTCCGTCGTGATGACGGTCCAGTCGTCGGAGAGGACCTCCGTGCGCGGCGTGCCCAGGGACACCATCGGCTCGATCGCCAGACAGAACCCGGTGACCAGCTTCGGGCCCTTTCCCCGGCGCCGGTCCACGTAGTTCAGCAGGTGCGGGTCCATGTGCATCTCGGTGCCGATGCCGTGGCCGCCGTAGTCCTCGATGATCCCGTAGCGGCCGCCGCCGGGCTTCGGCTGGCGGCGGATGTAGGTCTCGATGGCCCGGGAGACGTCCACGAGCCGGTTGCCCTGCTTCATCGCGGCGATGCCGGCCCACATGGACTCCTCGGTCACCCGGGAGAGCTCGATCAGCTCCGGAGCGTGGCCCGAACCCACGAAGGCGGTGTAGGCGGCGTCGCCGTGCCAGCCGTCGATGATCGCGCCGCAGTCGATGGAGATGACGTCGCCGTCCTTGAGGACGACATCGTCGGACGGGATGCCGTGGACGACCACCTCGTTCACGGAGGTGCAGATCGTCGCCGGGAAACCGCCGTACCCCAGGAAGTTCGGCTTCGCGTCGTGCTCCGCGAGCACCTTGCGCGCGACCTGGTCGAGATCCCTGGTCGTGGCCCCGGGCACCGCGGCCTCACGCGTCGCCGCGTGGATGGCGGCGACGACCAGCCCCGCCTCGCGCATCTTGGCGATCTGCTCGGGGGTCTTGATCTGCACCATGCGGCGGGAGCCTTTCTGGAACCGGGGAAACCTGCAGGGGATGGGCGCCCTCAACGATACGTGCACCCACACAGCAGCCGCGGTCCCCTGGAAAGGGGACCGCGGCTGTCGTACTCGGCAAAACCGCTACGCGGCGTCGCCTTCGCGCTTGAGCGCCTCCATGGCGCGGCCGGTGACGTCCTCCACCTTGCCGAGCGCCGAGATCGTGACCACCAGGCCCTGAGCCTTGTAGTAGTCGATGATCGGCTCGGTCTGCGTGTGGTAGACCTCCAGCCGCGTGCGGACCGTCTCCTCGGAGTCGTCGTCGCGCTGGTACAGCTCGCCGCCGCACACGTCACAGACGCCGTCCTGCTTCGGAGCCTTGTACGACACGTGGAAGACGTGCGCCGAGTCGTTGCGGCAGATCCGGCGGCCGGCGATGCGCTTGACGACCTCCTCCTCGGGTACCTCGAGGTCCAGCACCGCGTCCAGCTTCATGCCCTCGGTCTGCAGCATCTCGTCGAGCGACTCGGCCTGCGAGACGTTGCGCGGGAAGCCGTCCAGCAGGAAGCCGTTCACCGCGTCGGGCTGCTCCATGCGGTCCTTGGCCATCCCGATGGTGACCTCGTCCGGAACCAGGTTGCCCGCGTCCATGTAGGACTTCGCGAGCTTGCCGAGGTCCGTCTGCCGGCTGATGTTGGCGCGGAACAGGTCGCCCGTGGAGATGTGCGGGATCGACAGGTTCATGGCGAGGAACGCGGCCTGCGTTCCCTTGCCGGCACCCGGCGGCCCGACGAGGACGATACGCATCAGCGGAGGAACCCTTCGTAATTGCGCTGCTGGAGCTGGCTCTCGATCTGCTTCACCGTCTCAAGACCCACACCCACGATGATCAGGATGCTGGTCCCGCCGAACGGGAAGTTACCGGTTGCCCCGAACCCGACCAACGCCATCGTTGGTACAAGAGCGATCAGCCCCAGATACAGCGAACCCGGCCAGGTGATCCGGTTGAGTACGTAACTCAGGTACTCAGCGGTCGGTCGGCCAGCCCGGATGCCCGGGATGAAGCCACCATACTTCTTCATGTTGTCGGCTACTTCTTCGGGGTTGAAGGAGATGGCGACATAGAAGAAGGCGAAGAAAACGATCAGCAAGAAGTAGCTGACCAGGTAGATCGGGTGATCGCCCTTGGTCAGGTTCGTCTCGATCCACGTCTTCCAGCTGGAGGTCCCGCCGGAGAACTGCGCCACCAGTGCCGGGATGTAGAGCAGCGACGAGGCGAAGATGACCGGGATCACGCCGGCCTGGTTGACCTTCAGCGGGATGTACGTCGACGTACCGCCGTAGGAACGACGGCCGATCATGCGCTTCGCGTACTGCACCGGAATGCGGCGCTGGGCCTGCTCGACGAAGACCACCAGGCCGACCATGACCAGGCCGACGGCGATGACGGTGCCGAACTCGATCCAGCCGTCGGCGAGGGTGCCCTGCTTCTTGATGGCCCACAGCGCGGACGGGAAGGTGGCGGCGATCGAGATGAACATCAGGATCGACATGCCGTTGCCGATGCCGCGGTCGGTGATGAGCTCACCGAGCCACATGACGACGGCCGTACCGGCGGTCATCGTGATGACCATGACGATGGTGGTGAAGATCGCGCGGTCCGGGACGATCTGGCTGGCGACCGAGCAGGTGCCGAAGAGGGCGCCGCTGCGCGCGGTGGCCACCAGACCTGTGCCCTGGAGGATGGCGAGGGCCACCGTCAGGTAGCGGGTGTACTGCGTGATCTTCGCCGTACCGGCCTGGCCCTCCTTCTTGAGGGCTTCGAGACGCGGGATGACCACGGTCAGCAGCTGCAGGATGATGCTCGCGGTGATGTACGGCATGATGCCGAGCGCGAAGATCGTGATCTGCAACAGCGCGCCACCGCTGAACATGTTGACCAGGCCGAAGAGGCCCTGGTTGCCGGAGGCCTCGGTCACACACTGCTGGACAGCCGTGTAGTTGACACCCGGGATCGGGACATGGGTACCCACGCGGTACACCACGATGATGCCGAGCGTGAAGAGCAGTTTCTTGCGCAGGTCGGGTGTCCTGAACGCCCGGGCGAACGCGGTGAGCACGGTGCCTCCTGCGACCCCCGCGCTACTGCGTCAAGGGTGACGGTCTTGAGGTTCGACGAATGATGGTGGGTACAGAAAAGGACAGTGCAGGCTACCTTACCGGCGACACAGCTCCCCGTGGAACGACCAACCGGGGATACCCCTTTTATGGGGTATCCCCGGTCGGGATCGCTCAAGTCATCGAGACGCCTGTGGTGTTCAGACGAGCTCGGTGACGGTACCGCCGGCGGCGGTGATCTTCTCCTTGGCGGAACCGGAGACGGCGTCCACCGTCACCTGCAGCGCCACGGAGATCTCGCCCTGGCCGAGGACCTTGACAAGGCTGTTCTTGCGAACGGCACCCTTGGCGACGAGACCCTCGACGGTGACCTCGCCACCCTCCGGGTACAGCGCGCCCAGCTTGTCGAGGTTCACGACCTGGAACTCGGTCTTGAACGGGTTACGGAAACCCTTCAGCTTCGGGAGACGCATGTGGAGGGGCATCTGGCCACCCTCGAAGCGCTCCGGAACCTGGTAACGGGCCTTCGTGCCCTTGGTACCACGACCGGCCGTCTTACCCTTCGACGCCTCACCACGACCCACTCGGGTCTTGGCGGTCTTGGCGCCCGGGGCGGGACGGAGGTTGTGGATCTTGAGCGGGTTGTTCTCCGCCATGATCAGTCGACCTCCTCAACCGTCACGAGGTGGCGGACGGTGTGCACCATTCCGCGGAACTCGGGGCGGTCCTCCTTGACGACCACGGTGTTGATCCCCTTGAGACCAAGGGACCGCAGGGTGTCACGGTGGTTCTGCTTGCTGCCGATGTACGACTTCGTCTGCGTGACCTTGAGGCGAGCCATTACGCACCCGCCCCGGCACGTGCACGCAGCAGAGCCGCGGGGGCGACGTCCTCGAGCGGCAGACCGCGGCGGGCCGCGACCTCCTCGGGACGCTGCAGGCCCTTCAGAGCCGTCACGGTCGCGTGCACGATGTTGATCGCGTTCGACGAGCCGAGCGACTTCGACAGGATGTCGTGGATACCGGCGCACTCGAGCACGGCACGCACCGGGCCACCGGCGATGACGCCGGTACCGGGGGACGCGGGCTTGAGCAGAACGACGCCGGCAGCCTTCTCACCCGTGATCGGGTGCGGGATGGTGCCCTGGATACGGGGGACCTTGAAGAAGTGCTTCTTGGCCTCTTCAACACCCTTGGCGATCGCGGCCGGCACCTCCTTGGCCTTGCCGTAGCCGACACCGACGGTGCCATCGCCATCGCCCACTACGACGAGCGCAGTGAAGCTGAAGCGACGACCACCCTTCACAACCTTGGCGACGCGGTTGATCGCGACAACGCGCTCAACGTACGCGGTCTTCTCGGCGGCAGCAGCGCCGCCGTCACGGCCCTTCCGGTCCCGCCGCTCGCCGCCACCGGCACCGCTTCCACGGCGCTGGGGTCCAGCCATTGGATTACCTCTCTCTTTCCGCTAGCTACGGAAGCGACTCAGAACTTGAGTCCGGCTTCGCGGGCGGCGTCCGCCAGGGCGGCGATGCGCCCGGCGTACTGGTTGCCACCACGGTCGAATACGACAGCCTCGACGCCGGCGGCCTTGGCGCGCTCGGCGACCAGGGCGCCGACCGACTTGGCCTGCGCGGACTTGTCGCCCTCGTTGCCGCGGATCGTGGTGTCCAGGGTCGACGCCGACGCCAGGGTGTGACCCTTGATGTCGTCGATGACCTGGGCCACGATGTGGCGGTTGGAGCGCGTCACGACGAGACGCGGACGCTCAGCCGTACCCGAGATGTGCTTACGGATCCGGATGTGGCGACGCTTGATCGCGGCACGCTTGTAAGCGTCGCCCTTGAGGATCTTCTGTCCGTATGCCATGGCTTACTTACCCGCCTTTCCGACCTTGCGGCGGATGACTTCGCCCTCGTACTTGACACCCTTGGCCTTGTACGGGTCGGGCTTGCGCAGCTTGCGGATGTTGGCCGCAACCTCGCCAACCTTCTGCTTGTCGATGCCCTCGACCGAGAAGCGGGTCGGGTTCTCGACCTTGAACGAGATGCCCTCGGGCGCCTCGACCGTGATCGAGTGGCTGTAGCCGAGCGCGAACTCGAGGTTCGAACCCTTCGCCGCCACGCGGTAACCGACACCGCTGATCTCGAGCTTCTTCACGTAACCCTCGGTCACGCCGGTGATCATGTTCGCCACCAGCGTGCGGGACAGGCCGTGCAGGGCCTTGTTCTGACGCTCGTCGTTGGGGCGGGTGACGTTGAGAACGCCGTCCTCACCCTTGGCGATGTCGATCGGCGCAGCGACGGTGTGGCTCAGGGTCCCCTTGGGGCCCTTGACCGAGACCGTACGGCCGTCGATGGTGACGTCCACGCCGGCGGGAACCGTGATGGGGAGCTTGCCAATACGCGACATAGCTGTTTCCTCCGTTCCCTTCTACCAGACGTAGGCGAGGACTTCTCCGCCTACGCCCTTCTTGCCGGCCTGCTGTCCAGTGAGGAGCCCGTGCGACGTGGAGATGATCGCCACGCCCAGGCCGCCCAGCACCTTCGGCAGGTTGGTGGACTTCGCGTACACCCGGAGACCGGGCTTGGAGATCCGCTTGATGCCCGCGATGGAGCGCTCACGGTTCGGGCCGAACTTCAGCTCGAGGACGAGGTTCTTGCCGACCTCGGCGTCCTCGATCTTCCAGCCCGTGATGAAGCCCTCCTGCTGGAGGATCTCCGCGATGTGAGACTTGATCTTGGACGCCGGCATCGTCACTGAGTCGTGGTATGCCGAGTTCGCGTTCCGCAGACGCGTAAGCATGTCTGCGATCGGATCAGTCATGGTCATGAATTGGCCTTCGGCCTCTCTCGCCGGGGTTTCCAGGTGCCCATCCCTCTCCTCGATCCGAGACGAGGCGGGTGCGGTGCGGTGGACCTACGGCGTAGTAAGTCGTATGGGCGTCAGGGCGCCCAACCCTCCTAGCCTAAGCCATGGAGGGTGGGCCCCTGACCAATCCCTTTACTTACCGAGAGCTTCGGGAGTCCCTAAAAGACAGGACTACCAGGAGCTCTTGGTCACGCCCGGCAGCTCGCCACGGTGAGCCATCTCACGAAGGCAGACGCGGCACAGGCCGAACTTGCGGTACACGGAGTGCGGACGGCCGCAGCGCTGGCAGCGCGTGTAGCCACGTACGCCGAACTTGGGCTTGCGAGCAGCCTTGGCAATCAGAGCCTTCTTCGCCATCTCGCTCACGCCTCCTTGAAGGGGAAGCCGAGGTGACGAAGGAGGGCGCGGCCCTCAGCGTCGTTGGTCGCCGTGGTGACCACGGTGATGTCCATACCCCGGGTACGGTCGATCTTGTCCTGGTCGATCTCGTGGAACATGACCTGCTCCGTGAGACCGAAGGTGTAGTTGCCACGGCCGTCGAACTGCTTGGGGGACAGACCGCGGAAGTCGCGGATGCGCGGCAGCGCGAGCGACAGGGTGCGGTCCAGGAACTCCCACATGCGGTCGCCACGGAGCGTGACGTGGGCACCGATCGGCTGACCCTCACGCAGCTTGAACTGCGCGATGGACTTGCGGGCCTTGGTGACGGCCGGCTTCTGACCGGTGATCGTGGTGAGGTCGCGGATGGCGCCCTCGATCAGCTTGGAGTCGCGGGCGGCGTCGCCCACACCCATGTTGACCACGATCTTGACGAGGCCGGGGATCTGCATGACGTTCTCGTAGGAGAACTCGTCACGCAGCTTGCCCGCGATCTCCTCGCGGTACTTCGTCTTGAGACGCGGAGTCGTGGTGGTAGTCATCAGATGTCCTCACCCGTCCGCTTGGCAACGCGGATCTTGTTGCCCTCGTCGTCGAAGCGGTAACCGACACGCGTGACAACCTTGTTGCCGTCCTTCTCAACGACCAGCTGGACGTTGGAGACGTGGACGGGCGCCTCGGTCGTGACGATGCCGCCGGCCTGCGAACCGCTGGCGGTCGGGCCGGCCTTGGTGTGCTTCTTGACCCGGTTGACACCCTCGACCAGGACACGGTCCTCACGGGGGAAGGCCGCGATGACCTTGCCCTGCTTGCCCTTGTCCTTACCGGTGATGACCTGGACCAGGTCGCCCTTCTTGATCTTCATGCTTACAGCACCTCCGGCGCGAGCGAGATGATCTTCATGAACTTCTTCTCGCGCAGCTCCCGGCCCACCGGGCCGAAGATACGGGTGCCACGAGGGTCGCCGTCGTTCTTGAGAATGACAGCGGCGTTCTCGTCGAAGCGGATGTACGAGCCGTCCGGACGGCGGCGCTCCTTGACGGTGCGAACGATGACCGCCTTGATGACGTCACCCTTCTTCACGTTGCCGCCGGGGATCGCGTCCTTGACGGTGGCGACGATGACGTCACCGATGCCCGCGTAGCGGCGACCGGAGCCACCGAGCACACGGATGCAAAGGATTTCCTTCGCACCAGTGTTGTCGGCGACACGCAGTCGCGACTCCTGCTGGATCACGTCTATCTCCTGTTTGTCTGCCGGTTCCCCGGGAGCCGCTCAGCGGAGCGGCTCCCGGAGCCTGGCGGAACTGTCCTGCGAGGAATGCCCCGCAGGAGGATTTACTTGGCCTTCTCGAGGATCTCGACGACGCGCCACCGCTTGGTCGCCGACAGCGGGCGGGTCTCCGCGAGGAGGACCCGGTCGCCGACGCCGGCAGCGTTCTGCTCGTCGTGCGCCTTGAGCTTGTTGGTACGGCGGATGACCTTGCCGTACAGCGCGTGCTTGACGCGGTCCTCGACGGCGACGACGACGGTCTTGTCCATCTTGTCGCTGACGACGAGACCCTCACGGGTCTTGCGGAAGCCGCGGGCCTCTGCAGTCTGCTCAGTCACGTTGCTCTCACTCATCAGGCGCTCTCCACCGTCTCGATGCCCAGCTCGCGCTCACGCATCAGGGTGTAGATCCGCGCGATGTCCTTACGGACGGCCTTCAGCCGACCGTGGTTCTCGAGCTGACCCGTCGCCGCCTGGAAGCGGAGGTTGAACAGCTCTTCCTTGGCTTCGCGGAGCTTGTTGAGAAGCTCCTCGTCACCCAGTTCGCGCAGCTCGGACGCCTTGGTACCGGCCGACATCACGCTTCACCTGCCTCGCGCTTGACGATCCGGCACTTCATCGGCAGCTTGTGGGCTGCGCGAGTCAGGGCCTCACGGGCGATCTTCTCGTTGGGGTAGGACAGTTCGAACATGACCCGACCCGGGTGCACGTTCGCGATCCACCACTCGGGCGAACCCTTACCGGAACCCATGCGGGTCTCGGCGGGCTTCTTCGTGAGGGGGCGGTCCGGGTAGATGTTGATCCAGACCTTGCCGCCACGCTTGATGTGGCGGGTCATCGCGATACGAGCCGCCTCGATCTGGCGGTTGGTCACGTACGCCGGCGTGAGGGCCTGAATGCCGTACTCGCCGAACGCGACCGTCGTACCACCCTTGGCCTGACCGCGGCGCTTGGGGTGGTGCTGCTTGCGGTGCTTGACCCTACGGGGGATCAGCATGTCCCTCAGGCCTCCGTTCCGGTGCTCTCAGCCGGAGCGGCAGCCGCCGGAGCCTCGGCCTTGGGGGCCTCGGCGGCGGGAGCCTGCTGCGGCTTACGACCGCGACCGCCACGCTCGCCACCACGGCCACCACGGGCCGGGCGGTCGGCGCCGGCGCCGCCACCACGGGCCGGGCGGTTGCCGGCACGGGCTGCGGCGTTCTCGGCGCGGACCTCAGCGATGTTCTTGACGTCGCCCTTGTAGATCCAGACCTTCACGCCGATGCGGCCGAAGGTCGTCTTGGCCTCGAAGAAGCCGTAGTCCACGTTCGCGCGGAGCGTGTGCAGGGGCACGCGGCCCTCGCGGTAGAACTCCGAGCGGGACATCTCGGCGCCACCGAGGCGGCCACCGCACTGGATCTTGATGCCCTTCGCGCCGGCCTTCATCGTGCCCTGCATGCTCTTGCGCATGGCACGACGGAAGGAGACGCGGGAGGAGAGCTGCTCGGCAACGGCCTGGGCAACCAGCTGAGCATCCGTCTCGGGGCTCTTGACCTCGAGGATGTTCAGCTGGACCTGCTTGCCCGTGAGCTTCTCGAGGTCACCGCGGATGCGGTCGGCCTCGGCGCCACGGCGGCCGATGACGATGCCCGGACGGGCCGTGTGGATGTCCACACGGACGCGGTCACGGGTGCGCTCGATCTCCACCTTCGAGATACCGGCGCGCTCCATGCCGGACGTCATCATCCGACGGATGGCGACGTCTTCCTTGACGTAGTCCTTGTACAGCTTGTCGGCGTACCAACGGGACTTGAAGTCCGTGGTGATGCCGAGCCGGAACCCGTGCGGGTTTACCTTCTGGCCCATTACCGGGTTCCTTCCTTGCTGCTGACGACCACGGTGATGTGGCTGGTCCGCTTGCGGATCCGGTAGGCACGGCCCTGGGCACGCGGACGGAACCGCTTCAGGGTCGGGCCCTCGTCGACGTACGCCTCGGAGATGACGAGGCTGTCGGCGTCGGTGTGGTCGTAGTTGTGCGCGGCGTTGGCGATGGCGCTGTCGAGCACCTTGCCGACGGGCACTGAGGCTGCCTGCGGAGCGAATCGCAGAACAGCCTGAGCCTCCGTGGCATCCATGCCACGGATAAGGTCCACCACGCGGCGGGCCTTCATGGGCGTAACGCGGATGTACCGCGCCTGGGCCCTGGCTTCCATGGTTGTCCCTCTCAGTTACTTACGTGTCTGAATGCGATCCGCGGTTAGCGGCGCTTCGACTTCCGGTCGTCCTTGACGTGACCCCGGAAGGTGCGCGTCGGCGAGAACTCGCCGAGCTTGTGGCCGACCATCGACTCGGTGACGAACACCGGGATGTGGGTCTTGCCGTTGTGCACCGCGAGCGTGTGGCCGAGCATGGCCGGCACGATCATGGAGCGACGGGACCAGGTCTTGATGACGTTCTTGGTGCCTGCTTCGTTCTGGGCGTCCACCTTCTTGATCAGGTGGTCGTCGACGAAGGGCCCCTTCTTGAGACTGCGCGGCATCTAAACCCGCTCCTAGCGCTTCTTGTTCGTCTTGCGGCGGCGGACGATGTACTTGTTCGAAGCCTTCTTCGGCGAACGAGTACGACCCTCCTTCTGACCCCACGGCGAGACCGGGTGACGTCCACCGGAGGTCTTGCCTTCACCACCACCGTGCGGGTGGTCAACCGGGTTCATCGCCACACCGCGAACGGTCGGACGGACGCCAAGCCAGCGCTTGCGGCCGGCCTTGCCCCAGTTGATGTTGCTCTGCTCGGCGTTGCCGACCTCGCCGACCGTGGCGCGGCAGCGCTGGTCGACCAGGCGGATCTCACCGGAGGGCATACGAAGGTGGGCCATCGTGCCCTCCTTCGCCAGCAGCTGTACCGAGGCGCCTGCGGAGCGGGCGAACTTGGCGCCGCCACCGGGACGGATCTCGATCGCGTGGATCGTGGTACCGACCGGGATGTTGCGGATCGCCAGGTTGTTGCCCGGCTTGATGTCGGCCCCGGGACCGTTCTCGACGCGGTCACCCTGCTGCAGGTTGCGCGGGGCGAGGATGTAGCGCTTCTCGCCGTCCGCGTAGTGCAGCAGCGCGATGCGCGCGGTGCGGTTGGGGTCGTACTCGATGTGCGCGACCTTCGCCGGCACGCCGTCCTTGTCGTGACGACGGAAGTCGATCACGCGGTAGGCGCGCTTGTGTCCGCCACCCTGGTGGCGAACGGTCACACGACCGGCGTTGTTACGGCCGCCCTTGCTGTGCAGCGGGCGGACCAGCGACTTCTCCGGCGTGGACCGCGTGACCTCGACGAAGTCGGCGACGCTCGAGCCACGACGGCCCGGCGTAGTCGGCTTGTACTTGCGGATTCCCATTTCTCAGTCCTCGTCCGATATCGGACGATCCGACCCGCTTACGCGGTCGGACCGCCGAAGATGTCGATACGGTCGCCCTCGGCAAGGGTCACGATCGCGCGCTTGCTGTCGGCACGCTTGCCGAAGCCCGTCTTCGTCCGCTTGCGCTTGCCCTGGCGGTTGATCGTGTTGACGCCGGTGACCTTGACCGAGAAGACCGCCTGGACGGCCTGCTTGATCTGGGTCTTGTTGGCGCCGGGGGCCACGACGAACGTGTACTTGCCCTCGTCGAGAAGCGCGTAGCTCTTCTCGGACACGACCGGCTTGAGCAGGACGTCACGGTGGTCCGTGAACGACTTGCTGGCCGGCGTGACGACGGTGTTCTTGCCCTCGGTGGCGTGACGCTTCGCCTTGGCGACGCGCGCTACCTTCTTGGCCTTGGCGGCCTTCGAGGCGATGCTCGGGTGACGCGTAGCCATCAGGCTTCGCTCCCTTCGGTGTCAGCGGCCTTGGGGCCAGACACGAAGGACTCGAAAGCGGCCTGGGTGAAGACCACGTCGTCCGAGACGAGAACGTCGTACGTGTTCAGCTGGCCCGGCTCCAGGATGTGGACCTGGGGCAGGTTGCGTGCGGACAGCCACGCGGCCTCGTCGGCGCGGTCGATCACGAGCAGCAGGTTCTTGCGCTCGCTGATCTTGCCGAAGAGCGTCTTGGCGGCCTTCGTCGAAGGCGACTCGCCCTCGATGACGCCGGAGACGACGTGGATGCGGTTGTTGCGGGCCCGGTCGGTGAGGGCGTGGCGCAGGGCCGCGGCCTTCATCTTCTTCGGGGTCCGCTGCGAGTAGTCACGCGGCGTGGGGCCGTGAACGACACCACCGCCCGCGAACTGCGGCGCACGGGTCGAACCCTGACGGGCGCGGCCGGTGCCCTTCTGGCGGTAGGGCTTCTTGCCGCCACCACGGACCTCGCCACGACGCTTGACCTTGTGCGTGCCCTGACGGGCGGCGGCCAGCTGCGCGACGACGACCTGGTGAAGCAGCGGGATGCTGATCTTCTCGACGTCGAAGATCTCGGCCGGGAGCTCAACAGTCCCGGCGGTGTCGCCGGAGGGCGACAGAATGTCAATGGTGCTCATAGTCCTCAGGCCCCCTTGGCCGCGGTGCGGACCAGGACGAGGCCGCCGTTCGGACCAGGAACCGCGCCCTTGATGAGGAGCAGGCCCTTCTCCGCGTCAACGGCGTGAACGGTCAGGTTCTGGGTGGTGACCCGCTCGTTGCCCATGCGACCCGCCATGCGGAGGCCCTTGAACACACGGCCCGGGGTGGCGCAGCCACCGATGGAGCCGGGAGAGCGGTGCTTGCGCTGGGTGCCGTGACCGGCGCCGAGGCCCTTGAAGTTGTGACGCTTCATGACACCGGCGAAGCCCTTGCCCTTGCTCTTGCCGGTCACGTCCACCTTGACGCCGGCCTCGAAGACCTCCGCGGAGATCTCCTGGCCCAGCGTGTACTCGGAGGCGTCCGCGGTGCGGATCTCGACGAGGTGGCGGCGGGGCGTGACGTCGGCCTTGGCGAAGTGACCCTTGAGGGGCTTGTTCACCTTGCGAGGGTCGATCTCGCCGAAGGCGATCTGGACCGACTCGTAGCCGTCGACATCGTTCGTACGCACCTGGGTCACGACGTTGGGGCTGGCCTTGACGACGGTGACCGGAACAACACGGTTGTTCTCGTCCCACACCTGCGTCATGCCGAGCTTCTCGCCCAGGATGCCCTTGATCTGCTTAGCCATTCTCAGATCACCGGCCTTCAGAGCTTGATCTCGATGTCGACACCGGCCGGGAGGTCGAGTCGCATCAGAGAGTCAACGGTCTTGGGCGTCGGGTCGAGGATGTCGATCAGGCGCTTGTGCGTGCGCATCTCGAAGTGCTCGCGCGAGTCCTTGTACTTGTGCGGCGACTTGATGACGCAGTACACGTTCTTCTCAGTGGGCAGCGGCACCGGGCCCGCGACCGACGCACCAGTGCGAGTCACCGTCTCGACGATCTTCTTCGCCGAAGAGTCGATGACCTCGTGGTCGTAGGCCTTGAGCCGGATGCGGATCTTCTGTCCCGCCATGGCTACTCCGTAGTCCTGTCTATTTACCGCTCTGGAACCCGGTGTTCCTTTGACTTCCGCCGACCCACGCGGTCGGGTGTGTCGCACTCTCACCGACACAGATGTCCCTTGTTCGAACACCCTTGTCTGGGAAAGAGGTTCACCGGGCGCCTGGCCAGTGCCGCACTCCGCTTCCCGAAAGATTCCCGTACGTCCGCCCCAGCGCTGCCTTACGGCAGTTAGGGCGACGAGTACTGTGGGACTCGCTTCCGGTCCTCCCGGCGGGAGGCGCACAGCATCAACACTCGACCGAGCAACCCCGCTAGTCTGCCATACGGGGCACGGGCCTGGCCAATCGAGCCGGAGACAATACCCCGGGAGTGACGCAGGTCAAACACAAGGCCGACGCGGCAGGCGATGGCCGCCTCGCCACCGGACGTGGATACCGCAGCCCGGATACGCGACGGACCTGCCCGGTACCGCTCCGGGCTCCCGGGTGAACCACCCCGGACGACCGCCGGTCAGACTCAGCGGGACGCTTCGGACCCGGGGGCGTAGCGGACCCGCTTGATCTCGCGCACCGTGCCCAGTGTGGCCCACTCGTCCTTGCCGAGCCGTGCCAGCGGCCGCAGCAGGGCGCTGTCCGGATGCCCGTCGACGAGCATCTCCCGGTGGACGGCGGCGTGCAGCACGCGGCCGAGGACGAGGGTGGAGTCACCGATCCGCAGAGTGCTGTGCAACGCGCACTCCAGCACCGCCGGTGCTCCCGCGACCCTGGGCGGCCTGACCGACAGGCTCGGCTCCCGTCGGATGCCGAGGGCCTCGAACTCGCTGATCCCGCGAGGGAAGTCCGTGGCCGTGGCGTTGATCGTCTCGAAGTCCTTCTCGCAGGCCAGGTTGACGACGAACTCGCCGGTCTCCTCGACGTTGCGCAACGTGTCCTTGAGTCCCACCGAGGTGAACTGCACGATGGGCGGCTCCACGGACGCGACGGTGAAGAAGGAGTGCGGCGCCAGGTTGTCGACCCCGTCACGTCCGATCGTGGAGACCCAGGCGATCGGCCGGGGCACGACCAGGGCGGTGAGGAGGCCGTAGAACTCCCGGCCGGTCATCTGCTCCGGGGCGAACGACTCGCGCGGCCCGCTGCCGTTCTCGGATCGGCCAGGCATGGAAGTCTCCAGGATCAGTGCCAGCTGACGGGGCTGCGGTAGGGGGCGACGCGCTCCGGGCGGCGCCAGCCGGCCCGAGGATACCGGCCGCCGCGCGCGAGACGGGTCCGGGCCGTACGACGGGCCGCGGCCGCGCGGGCCAGGAGCACGGCGGTGAGTGCGGCGAGCTCGTCGTCGGTGAGCTCGCCCTTGACGATCTGGACCATCGGCGTGGTGGCGGGGGTCATCGCTGCCTTCCTCGGTACCGGGTGGCTACTGGGGCGGGTTGCCGTGTTTGCGGGCGGGGAGGTCGGCGTGCTTGGTGCCGAGCATCCGCAGGGACCGGATGAGTACCTCGCGGGTGGCGGCCGGGTCGATGACGTCGTCGACCAGGCCGCGTTCGGCCGCGTAGTAGGGGTGCATCAGCTCGTCCTTGTAGTGCTGCACCATCTCGACGCGCTTGGCCTCGGGGTCGTCGGCGGCGGCGATGTCCCGTCGGAAGATCACGTTGGCGGCGCCCTCCGCGCCCATCACCGCGATCTCGTTGGTCGGCCACGCGAAGGCCAGGTCCGCGCCGACCGAGCGGGAGTCCATCACGATGTAGGCGCCGCCGTACGCCTTGCGCAGCACCAGTGAGATCCGCGGCACCGTCGCGTTGCAGTACGCGTACAGCAGTTTGGCGCCGTGGCGGATGATGCCGCCGTGCTCCTGGTCCACGCCCGGCAGGAAGCCCGGCACGTCCAGGAGCGTCACGAGCGGGATGTTGAACGCGTCGCACAGCTGCACGAACCGCGCGGCCTTCTCCGACGCGTGGATGTCGAGCACCCCGGCCAGGGACTGCGGCTGGTTGGCGACGATGCCCACGACCTGCCCGTCCATCCGGGTCAGCGCGCAGATCACGTTGGTGGCCCAGCGCTCGTGGATCTCCATGAACTGGCCGTCGTCGGCCAGCTCCTCGATCACCTTGCGCATGTCGTACGGGCGGTTGCCGTCCGCCGGCACCAGGTCGAGCAGCGCCTCGCAGCGGCGGTCGGCCGGGTCCTCGGACAGCTCCTGCGGCGGGGTCTCCCGGTTGTTCTGCGGCAGCATGGACAGGAGGAACCGGACCTCCTCCAGGCACGCGCGCTCGTCGTCGTAGGCGAAGTGCGCCACGCCCGAGACCTCGGCGTGCACGTCCGCGCCGCCGAGCCCGTTCTGGGAGATCTGCTCACCGGTGACGGCCTTGACCACGTCCGGTCCCGTGATGAACATCTGCGAGGTCTCGCGGACCATGAAGACGAAGTCCGTGAGGGCGGGGCTGTAGGCGGCGCCGCCGGCGCACGGGCCGAGCATCACCGAGATCTGCGGGATGACACCGGAGGCCTTGGTGTTGCGCTGGAAGATGCCGCCGTAGCCGGCCAGTGCCGTGACGCCCTCCTGGATGCGGGCGCCCGCGCCGTCGTTCAGCGACACCAGGGGCGCGCCCACCGCGAGGGCCATGTCCATGATTTTGTGGATCTTCGTGGCGTGGGCCTCGCCCAGCGCGCCGCCGAAGATGCGGAAGTCATGGGCGTAGACGAAGACCGTGCGGCCCTCCACCGTGCCCCAGCCGGTGATGACACCGTCGGTGTACGGCTTCCTGGCCTCCAGGCCGAACCCGGTGGCCCGGTGCCGGCGCAGGGGCTCCACCTCGTTGAAGGAGCCCTCGTCCAGCAGCAGTTCGATCCGCTCGCGTGCGGTCAGTTTCCCCTTCGCGTGCTGTGCCCGGGTCGCCGCCTCACTCGGCCCCGCCAGCACCTTTCTTCGCAGTTCGCCGAGTTCTGCCGCTCTCGCTCCGGTTCCGCGAACGGTGGTCGGTCCGTCGAGCAGGGAAGTCATGACACTCCGTATCTACGGGGACGGTGGGAAAGAGCGGCGGCCGGCCGGGCCCTGCTGGAGACGGGGGCTCCCAGGGCCCGGCCGGCGCTCGCGGGCCGCGCCGCGGGGGATGTCGGCACGACCCGGGTCTGTGCTCCCGCGCCGGTCAGGCGGACTTGCGCTCGCCAGGGAAGCCGCCGAGCTCGTCGTTCGCGCTGGTGTAGAGGTTCTCGGCCATCAGCACGTCGCGCTGGAGGTGCCACAGCCGCGGCGACGGCTCGACGCCGAGTTCCCGTCGCAACGACGTACGCACTCTGCTGTACGCGGCGAGCGCCTGGTCCCGTCTGCCGGAGCGGTGCAGGGCGAGGATGTACTGGGCGTGGAGATGTTCGTGAAGCGGATGCTGAGCCGTGAGTGCGCTCAGTTCACTCACGACGCTGCGATGTCGGCCCAGACGCAGCTCCGCCTCGATGCGTCCCTCCGTAGCACCGATGCGCAGCTCCTCCAGGCGAGCCGCCTCGATGGCGAGGAGCGGGCCGGGTGACACGTCGGTGAACGGGCCGCCGCGCCACAGACCCTCCGCCCTGCGGTACGCGTCGACCGCGCTCTGGAAGTCCCGGGCGGCGACGAGCCGGTGACCGGTCTGCACGTGCTCCCCGAAGACGTCGGCGTCCAGTCCGCCGTCGGCGAGCCTGATCTGGTAGCCCCCGTCATGGGTGACAAGGACCTGCTTTCCGTCCACGCCGGCGCCGCTGATGCGCTTGCGCAGGGCGAGCACGTAGGTCTGAAGTGCTGTCACCGCGCTTTTGGGCGGGGTCTCCTCCCAGATCTCCTCGATGAGCTGGTCGTTGGAGACCATCCCCCCGGACAGCGCGAGCAGAGCCAGGACTCTGCGCTGTTTGAGAGCGGTCGGTTCCACGGAGCACTCGCCTATTCGTGCGCTCAGCGTGCCAAGTATGTTGACGTGCAACATCCTTCTCCCCCGGTCCGGTGCGAACGATCACGTCACTATTGTCATGCTCCTGATTTTTTCCGCAGGGCGGTTTTGCCGGTTGCGTGCCGAGGCGACGGCGCCGACGGCACGCAACCGGTCAGCCGGCTAGGCCGGCTGCCTGTTCCGTCCGATGAAGGCGATGGACAGCAGCAGCCCGAGCAGGAGCACCGCTGTGGCGATGATCAGCGCGGTGCGGCTGCCGTCCGTGGGGTCGCCGGCCGCGTGCAGCACCGAGCCGAGCACCGAGACCCCGATGACGGCACCGGTCTGGCGAGCGGAGTTCAGCACGCCGGACGCGATGCCGACCTGCTCCTTCGGTGTGGCCGAGACGGTCGCCGTGACCAGGGAGGGAATCGCGAAGGACACACCGAACCCGAAGGCCAGCAGGCCGATCCCGATCAGCAGGGTGTGGGTGGTTCCCGTCCCCGTGACGCCGCCGATGAGAACGGCCGCGCCGACCGTCAGGAGCGCGAAGCCCAGGACGGACGGCTTCCGCGGTCCGGACCGTGCGACCAGCCGGCCCGTGTAGACGGGGTTGAACGCCGTCGGCAGGGTGAGCGGCAGGAAGGCGCAGCCGGCCAGCAGGGCGGAGAGGCCACGGGCCTGCTGGAAGTACAGGGACATGACGAACAGCAGCCCGGAGAGGCCGAAGTTGACGAGCAGGCCGTTGAGCACGCTGGCCGAGAACGTGGCGTTGCGGAAGAGCATCAGCGGGAGCATCGGGCCGCGCGGCCCGGCCGGCCGGCGCTCCACGACCAGGAAGACCGCCCCGGCCACCACCGCCACGGCGAGCGCCCCCAGCACGGGCTTCGAGCCCCAGCCGAGGTTCTCGCTCTGGATCACGGCGAACGTGAGTCCGCCGAGCGCGAGCACCGCACTGATCTGGCCGGGCAGGTCCACGCCACGGCCGGTGTTCCGCTTGGTCTCGGGCGCGTGGGCACGGGCGACGAGCACGCTGACCAGCGCCACGGGCACGTTGATGGCGAAGATGCTGCGCCAGCCGAGGGCGTCGGTGAGGACGCCGCCGAGGACCGGGCCGGTGGCCAGCGCGGCACCGGTGATGGCCGCCCAGGAGCCGAGTGCGCGGGCGCGCTGAGCCGGGTCGGTGAAGGTGGTGGCGATGACGGCCATGGAGGAGGGCAGCAGCGCGGCTCCCGCGACACCGAGCAGGGCGCGCATGGTGATCAGCACGCCGAGGTTCGGCGCGAAGACCGTGATCAGCGACGCGAGGAGGAAGGCCCAGGTGCCGACGATGAAGACCCGGCGCCCGCCGAAGCGGTCGGACAGGGCTCCCATGGTGAGCAGCAGGGCGGCGAAGGTCAGGGTGTAGCCGTTGACCACCCACTGGAGCCCGGACAGTCCGCCGCCGATGTCGCTGCGGATGGCGGGCAGGGCGACGTTCACCACACTGGTGTCGAGGAGAACCATGAAGTAGCCGAGCGAGAGGCCGATGAGCAGCAGCCGTCGGCGTCCGGGATCCTCGGCGAGCGCCTCGCTGGAGACACCGGAGGCCTGCGTAGTTGGCGCAGACATGACACACCTTTCATGAAGCGGCAACGGCCGGGGGGAAGAGTGGCGGCCGTAAAAGAGGTCGGAACCAAAGCTTGACAAGAGCGGAAGTCGATCGGAAACGGGAGCTTCCGATGGCATCATCGGGAGAGCCGATGCCGACGCCGGGGGGACAGCATCATGCAGTTGCGGCAGCTCAGTACGTTCCGCACGGTGGCCGACGCGTTGAACGTGACGCGCGCCGCCGAGCGGTTGAACTACGCGCAGTCGAGCGTGACCGAACAGATCAAGGCACTGGAACAGGATCTGGGTGTGCGCCTGTTCGAGCGGTCCAACCGGGGTCTGCGGCTCACCCCGGCCGGCCGCCGCCTGGTCGACTACGCCGAGAGAATGCTCTCCCTCGCCGAGGAGGCCAGGGCGGCCGTCACAGAAGTCGGCAGTCCCGGAGGGGAGTTGCTGATCGGGGCACCGGAGACACTCTGCGTCTACCGGCTCCCCGCGCTGCTCACCCGCTTCCGTGAGGACTGCCCGAAGGTGCATGTGGTGCTGCGCCCCGGGAACCGCGAGGAGTGCCGCAGCGGAGTGCGTGAAGGAACACTGGACCTCTGTTTCACTTTCGGCGCGCCCCCGGACCACCCGGATCTGGAGAGCATGCCGCTGGTACCGGAACCGGTCGTCGTCGTGGCCCCCAAGGGCCACCCGCTGACACAGCGGGAGTCGGTGACCAACGCCGATCTCGCCGGCGTCGACTTCCTGGTGACGGAGTCCGGTTGCAGCTACCGGCTGATGTTCGAGGAGGCACTCGGATCCGCGCCGGGGCCCCGCCCGCGCGTGGCGGCGGAACTGACCAGCATCGGCGCCCTGCGGACCTGCGTCGCGGCCGGTATGGGCTGTGCGTTGCTGCCCCAGATCGCCGTGGCCGCGGACCTGGCCCGGGGCACCGTCGGCCTGGTCCCGTGGCAGGGGCTCCAGTACGAGGCCCCCATCCACGCGACCTGGCGGCGTGACGGGCAACAGGCCCCGGCGCTGCTGCCCTTCCTCGACACCACCGGGACGTTGCTGGGCCGGCACACCACCACCCGCCGGGACCACGGGTGAGGCACGGGCCGCACGCCCTCGGTCACTCGTCGACCAGAAGCAGGCGGTCCTCGTCCAAGGTGACCAGGCGTCCCCGGTAGCCCGCGGTGAGAGCCGCGAACCAGATCGCGGGCCCGGCACCCACCTGCGCCCGTTGGATCTCCAGCGGTCCGTCCGTGGTCACCTCGACGTAGTCACCGGACCGGCGGACGGTCATGTCCTGGTTCTCGGCGGCCGCCACGAAGGCACCGAACTCGGGGATGCCGAGCACGTACAGGGTCGTCATCGGTTCTGCTCCTCGGTGTGGGCTCGGGACAGCTCGCCCTTGCGGAGCCACATCTCCTCCACGGTCGGCTTGCCGCTGCGGGTGACGTCGGACAGGGCGCGCAGGGTGAGTTCGGCGTCCCGGGCGTCGATGGGCGCGAACGGGCGCAGCGGGCGGGTGATCTCCAGCTGGATCCCGTTGGGGTCGTCGAAGTAGATGGACTCCAGCAGCTCGTGGGCGAGTGGCGGCGTGACCCGCACACCGTGCGCCTTGAGCCGGGCCCGCCAGTCGAGCAGTTCCTGCTCGGTGTCGACGTGCAGCGCCAGGTGCCGGGACCTGTGCATCAGGTCACCGGGCTGCTCCTCCTCGGGAAGCCCGAAATAGTAGAAGAAGGCCAGGTGGTCGCCCTTGCCGAGGGCGAAGAAGAAGTGCACGAAGTCCGGGAAGGTCTCGCTCACCCAGCCGGTGGCGGTGATCGCGTGCACCAGGGGGAGACCCAGCACGTCACGGTAGAAACGCACGGTCTCCTCGGGCTTCCAGGTCACCCAGGCGAGGTGGTCCACGCCCTTCAGGCGGAGCGCCGCCTGCTCCGGCGACAGCACGACCTCGGGAACTCGGTCGGTCATGGATCGACTCCTTGCTCGATGAGCGGATGGCTCGGTCCGTCAGGCGATACGGCCGAGGGCGGGTGCCGTGGTGGGCTGTGCGACGGCGAACAGGTCCAGCAGCTGCTTGCGGTCGACCTTGCCCACCGCCGTCAGCGGCAGGGCCGGCGCGAGCCGCAGTTCGTCCGGGTGCTTGAAGGCCGCGACGCCGCATTCCTCGAAGTACGCCCGGATGTGCGCCAGCGTCGGGTGCGAGCCGGGTTGGGGTACGACGCACACCCCCACGCACTCCCCGAGGACGGGGTGGGGCAGGGCGACGGCGGCCGCGTCCGTGACCCCCGGCGCACGGCGGACGAGACCCTCCACCTCGTCGATGGCGATCTTCTCGCCGCCCCGGTTGACCTGGTCCTTGATCCGCCCCACGACCACCAGGTTGCCGCTGGGGTGGAGGCGCACCAGGTCACCGGAGCGGTACCAGCCGTCCGGGGTGTAGGCGCGGGCGTTGTGCTCCGGTGCGCGGAAGTAGCCGGGCGGTGTGTAGGGGCCGCGCGTGTGCAGCTCCCCGGTCTCGCCCTCCTCGACCGGCCGGCCGTCGGGACCGGCGATCAGGAGTTCGTCCGCCTCGGAGATCGGCCGGCCCTGGGTGGTCCTGACCACGAACGGCGGGTCGGTCAGCCGGGTGTAGTTGAGCAGCCCCTCCGCCATCCCGAACACCTGCTGCAGGGTGCAGCCCAGGGTGGGGGCGAGGCCCTGCGCCAGATCGGCCGGCAGCACCGACCCTCCGACCTGGAGCACGCGCAGGCTCTCCAGGTCCGGTCCTGCGGCATCGGCGGCCTCCAGCCAGGTCCTGGCGACGGCCGGGACCACGGAGGTGACCGTGACCCGTTCCCTGGCCAGCTCCGGGAAGGCGATCTCGGCACGCGGCGACGGGCACATCACGACCCGGCCGCCGACGGACAGGGCGCCGAGCGCTCCCGGACAGCCCAGCGCGAAGTTGTGGGCCACCGGCAGCACCGCGAGGTAGACGGTCTCCGGGGAGAAACCGCAGACCTCGGCACTGCGCCGGACGTTGTACTCGTAGTCGTTGTGGGTCCGCGCGATGATCTTCGGCAGGCCGGTCGTCCCACCGGAGAGCAGGAAGAACGCGACCTCCTCGGGCTCCGGGGCCAACGCGTCGAGCCGGGCACGCCGTTCCGTGGCGCCGGATTCCGGGCTGAGCATCGCCGACAGATCCAGATGCCCGGGATCCGGCTCGCCACCGAGCACCAGCACCGGGCAGTCCCCCGGGCGTTCCGAGGCGATCCGCGCGGCCAGCGACTGGTGGTCGAAGCCCCGCAGCATGTCCGGTACGACGATGGCCGCGGCGTCCGCGAGATCCGCGAGGTAGGCCAGCTCGTGCTCCCGGTGTGCCGGCAGCGCCAGCAGCGGCGCCACCCCGATCCGCTGGCAGGCCAGGAACAGGCCGAGGAACTCCCAGCAGTTGGGCAGCTGGACCAGCAGGTTGTCGCCGTTCCCCAGACCGAGCCCGAGCAGGCGCTCCGCCAACGCGTCGGTCCGCTCGGCGAGTTCGCGATAGCTGAGCCGGATCCCGCCGTCCACCACGGCGGTGCGGTGCCCGTAGCGGTCCGCCCAGTCCCACACCCAGCTGCCCAGCGGTCGCCGTCGCCACAGTCCCGAGGCGATGTACCGGTCGGCGGCCTCACGGGGCCAACCGACCACGCCGGTACGCAACATCTTCTCCCCTCCCTGGTGGTGCCGCCCGGCCGGCAGCTCGTGCGAGCCGGGCGGCACCATGGGTCCCGTAGTCGGGCGGGCCGGTCGTCCGGCCCGCCATGGCCTTGAGACGTGCTCGCAGCGGGTCAGCCGACGAGCGGCTCGACCAGCTCCGGCTCCGCTCCGCGCGGCTCCTCGGTGCCCGCGGTCCGGAGCAGCTCGAACAGGAACTCGCCGATGGCCGCCACCGTGGGGCGGTCCCAGAGCAGCGTGCTCGGCAGCGAGAGCCGGAAGATCTTCTCCAGCCGGCGCCGGATCACCACGGTCATCACCGAGTCCAGGCCCATCTCCATGAGCGGGCGGCGGACGTCGAAGGTGTCCGGGTCGAACTTCAGCTCCCCGGCCACCTGGGAGCGGACCTCGTCCACCAGGTAGCCGCGCAGCTCCTCGGGGGCCAGCGCCGCCCACTCGGTCTCCGCCTGGCCGGGTGTGTCTGCGTCGGGGACGGCCAGCTCGGCCAGCAGCCGAGGGCGCTCCACGCCGGGTTCCGGCGGCAGGATCCGCATGGCCGCCGCGTAGGACAGGTCGTAGCGGGAGGCGAACTCCCAGCTGCGGAAGGCCTCGGCGGCCGAGATGTCCCCGGTGCCGCGGGCGGCCAGCTCGATGTCGATCAGTTCGGAGGAGGTCGACATCCCCAACCCGCGCCAGGAGGTCCAGGCGACGCTCAGCGTGCGGTCGCCGAGGGCCGCGCGATGCCAGGCCAGCGCGTCCAGGAAGGCGTTGGCCGAGCCGTAGCTGGCCTGGCCGGGCAGGCCGAGAAGCTGGCCGCAGGAGGAGAAGAGGACCATGAAGTCGAGGACGCCGGCGGGGAAGAGCTCGTGCAGGGCCAGGGCGCCCGCGGCCTTGGGGCGCAGCACGGCGGCCAACGACGCCTCGTCGACGTCGACGGCCATCCGGTTGTCGAGCACACCGGCCGCGTGCACGACACCGCGGATCGGGGGCAGCCCCAGCGTCTCCGGGTCGAGCGCCGCCGCGAGGGCCTCGCGGTCGGCGACGTCGACGGCGACGGTGCGCACCGTGACGCCCAGGCCCTCCAGCATCTGCACCGCGTCGACCCGCTGACGTGTCGCGGGGTCCTGGACCGAGTGCCACTGCGAACGCGGCGGCAGAGCCGTCCGGCCCGCCAGTACGAGGCGCCGGGCGCCGCGGCCCGCCAGCCAGGTGGCCACCTCCAGACCCAGCACACCGAGACCGCCGGTGACCAGGTAGGTGCCGTCGGCACGGCACTCCAGGGCGGCTCGCTCCGGCTCGCGTTCGACCGCGACCAGCCTCGGCACCTCGCGCAGGGCACCGCGCAGGGAGACGACCTCCTCACCGGGTCGCCGTCCGGCGTCCTCGCGGACCAGGTCGACCAGGGCGGCCAGTTCCTCGTCGGCCGGACGGGCGGAGAGGTCGACCACCCCCGCGAACAGATCGGGGTGCTCACCGGCCAGCACCCGGCCGAGACCCCACAGCACCGAGTCGCCCAGCGCCTCCTGACGCAGGCTCTCCCGGACGCCTCGCGTCACCGCGCGTACGACCGGGCGCTCGCCGGACCGCTGTCGGGCCAGCTGCTGGACCGTTCGGGTCAGCAGCCAGGAGGCGGTGACCGCGGCCGGGGCGGGACCGTGCTCACGGCCGGGAACGACCAGGACCGCGGTCCCGGGGCCGACCGTCCCGAGCTGCTCGGGGTCGGCGGCCGCGCGCCACGGGACACCCGCCCGTGAGAAGCCCTCGCCGATCAGCCGCGCGGCCTCCCGGTCGCCCAGCAGCACCACGTCGGTCAGCGGTCCGCGCTCCCCGGACGGGTCCTGCGCCTGCCAGGACAGCTCACTCACCAGGCGGCGCGGGCTCGCGGTCGCACCCGGGTCGCCGTCGAGGACGCCGTAGCGCAGTCCGCCGAACCGGGCGACGACCTCGCCGTCGGAATCGGCGATCAGCACGTCCACGGTGTCCACCGCCGCCGGACCGTCGGCGCAGCGCACGTGCAGGACGACCTCCGCCGGGCAGTCCCCGAGCACGGCGACCTCGTGCATGTGGGCGGGCATCCGCAGGATCGGGCTGCCGGGGAAGGCCACCGAGGCGATGGAGAGGGCGGCGTCGAGAACGCTCGCCCAGGACGACGGGGCGGAGCCGTCCGGCGTGGCACTGACGACGGCGGCCAGCTCGCCCTCACCCCGCCGCATCTCGCGCACCCGCCAGGGGAAGCCCATGGCGGCCACGCCGATGCCGGCGAGCCGGTCGATCACGTACTCCTCGGGCAGCACCTCCGGGCAGCGCGAGCGGATCCCGGCCGGTTCCAGCCGGCACGTCCCCACCTCGGTGGCCGGGGAGACCACCGCGGTCGTGTGGGTGAGCCAGGCGCCGTCCGAGTCGGCCTCCTCGGCGCCGACGATGCGTGAGGCGATGCGCAGGGCGCCCTCCTGGAGCACCACCTGCACCTCCCGCGGGGTGCTGACGGCCACCGGGACCCGCAGGTTGACCTCGGTGAGGCCGGGGAGGGCGGATCCGTCCGCGGCGGCGGTGAAGAACGTGTTCAGCAGGACCGTCGCCGGGATGATCTCGACGCCCTGGACCGGGTGGTCGCCGGGGTAGGGGCGGCACTTCTCGTCCAGGTAGGTCTGCCAGAGCCGCGACGGGGTGGTGCCGTTGACGGTCACCCCGCGGCCGAGCAGGGTGTGGCTCAGCGGGTCGTGCTGTCCGCCGCCGAGCTGAGCGGCCGGCGCGGAGCCGTACCAGAACGGCCGGTGCTGCCAGGCACGGACCGGCAGGTCGACCAGCGTGCCGCGGGCGGTGGCGGACCAGTCGACCGGGACGCCGTGGCTGAACAGGGCGGCGGCGTTCGCCAGCAGGGTGTCGAGCTCCGGCTTGTTCCGGCGCAGCGTGTGCGCGACGACGATGTCGTCGATGCCGCTCTCGCCCAGGGTCTCCACGATCGAGTGCGCGACCACAGGGTGGGCGGAGACCTCCAGGAAGGCGCGGTGGCCGTCTTCGGCGGCCGCCTGGACGGCACTGCCGAAACGGACCGGGTTGCGCAGGTTGGCGGCCCAGTAGTCGCCGTCGCGCGGGGCGACGCTGCGCGGGTCGGCGAGGGCGGTGCTGTAGACGGGGATCACGGGCTCGTTCAGCCGCAGATCGTCGGCGGCGCGCCGCAGGTCGTCGAGGAGCGGGTCCATGTGGTCGCTGTGGAAGGCGACGTCGGAGGCGACCCGGCGGACGGTCAGGCCCTGCGCCTCCCAGCCGGTGGCGACCGAGGCGACGGTGTCGACGCCGCCGGCGGCCACGGTGGAGCCGGGCGAGGCGGCGATGGCGGCGCTGATGTCCGCCCGGTCGGCCAGGCGCTCGGCGACCTCGTCGAAGGGCAGGTTCACCATGACCATCGCGCCCTTGCCCGCGACCCGGCGCAGCAGGGCCGAGCGCCGGCAGATCAGCCGGGAGCCGTCGAGCAGGCTCAGGACGCCGGCCTCGACAGCGGCGGCGATCTCGCCGACCGAGTGACCGATCACGGCGGACGGCCGCAGGCCCCGCGCATGCCAGACGGCGGAGAGCGCCACCTGCATCGCGAAGATCATCGGCTGGATCCGGTCCACCTCGACGAGATCGCCGTCGATCAGCACCTGGCGGGGCGAGAACCCGATCTCCGCCAGGAAGACCGGCTCGATCTCGTCGAGCACGGCGGCGAACACCGGCTCGCGCTCCAGGAGTTCGCGGCCCATGCCGATCCACTGGGCGCCGTGGCCGGAGAAGACCCAGACCGCGTCGTCGGCCGCGGGAAGGACGGCACCGGTCTCCACCCCGTCCTCGGGGCGCTGCTCCGCCAGCGCGGTGAGCCGTCGCACGGCCTGCTCCGCGTCGGCCACCACGACTCCGGCCCGGGACTGGACGTGGTCGCGGTGCACCGACAGCGTGGCCGCGACGTCGGTCAACGGGGTCCCGGCGCCGGGTCCGGCCAGCCACTCGGCCAGGCGTCCGGCCTGGGCGCGCACGCCCGCCTCGGTGACCGCGGACAGCGGGAGGAGCAGCGTGCCCGAGTTCTCGCCGCCCACCTGCCGACGGGGTGCCGGGGCGGGGGCCTCCTCCAGGACGACGTGGCCGATGGTTCCGCCGTAGCCGTAACCGGAGACACCGGCTCGCCGGGGGTGGTCGGTGACCGGCCAGGGGGTGGGTTCGGTGACCACCTTCAGCCCCGCCTCGTCCCACGGGATGGCCGGGTTGGGGGTGGTGAAGTAGTCGGCCTGCGGCGGTATCTGACCGTGGTGCAGCGCGAGTACGGCCTTGATCAGCCCGGCCACGCCCGCACCGGCCTCCAGGTGCCCGATGTTGGGCTTCGCGGAGCCCACCAGGCAGGGCCGGTCGGCCGGACGCGGGCCGAAGACCTGGGCCATGGCCCCGACCTCGATCGGGTCTCCGGCCCGGGTGCCGGTGCCGTGCGCCTCGACGTAGTCGACGGTGGCGGGGTCGATGCCGCAGGACCGGTACGCCTGGCGCAGCAGATGCGCCTGGGCCTCCTCGCTGGGCGCCATGATGCCGTTGGTACGGCCGTCCTGGTTGACCGCGCTGCCGCGGATGACCGCGAGGACCCGGTCGCCGTCGCGCTGCGCGTCGGACAGACGCTTGAGTACGACGACGCCGGCGCCCTCACCGCGGCCGTAGCCGTCGGCGGAGGCGTCGAAGGACTTGCTGCGCCCGTCCGGCGAGACCGCACCGGCCGCGTCCAGGACCATGGTCAGCCCGGGGCCGGCCATGATGTTCACGCCGCCCGCCAGCGCCACCGGGCATTCGCCGGAGCGCAGCGCCTGGCACGCGAGGTGGAGGGCGACCAGCGAGGCGGAGCAGGCGGTGTCCACGGCCAGGCTCGATCCGCGCAGGTCGAGGGTGTAGGAGACACGGTTGGCGACCGCGCAGAAGGCCGCGCCGATCCCCGTCCATGCCTCGATCCGCGGCAGGTCCTCCAGCATCCGGCGCCCGTAGTCGTCGGAACCGACGCCGATGAAGACGCCCGTGTCACCGCCCGCCAGCGAGCGCGGCCGTATCCCGGCGTGTTCGAGCGCCTCCCAGGCGACCTCCAGCACGATGCGCTGCTGAGGGTCCATCAGTTCTGCCTCACGGGGCAGGATGCCGAAGAAGTCGGCGTCGAAGCCCGCGATGTCGTCCAGGAAGCCGCCGCCGCGGGTCACCTCGCGCAGGGCCGCGGCGCTCTGGGGGCCGGCCTCCTCGTAGGACTCCCAGCGCTCCTGAGGGACTTCCCCGATGCCGTCGCGGCGCTCCATCAGGAGTCGCCAGTAGTCCTCGGGTGAGCCGACGCCGCCGGCGAACCGGCAGCCCATGCCGACGACGGCGACGGGCTCCGGCGTTCTTCGGACGAAGGGCGTCGACTCGGCCTCGTCCGAAGGGCGTTCCGCCTCGTCGGGTTCGTAGGAAGCAGTCATCTCAGCAATCTCCACTCGATAGGGCATGGCGACGGTGGTGAGCGGTGGGGGGTGAGGAAGGAGCGGGTGCGTCAGCGGGTCGAGGGCGTCAGCGGGAAGGACGCGACGGCGTCCACGCGCCCCGCGACCAGCGCGGTGTGCAGACGAGCGGGCCAGTTGTCGGCCGTGTGCCCCGGGGCGTCGAGGGCCCAGCCTCCGACGGCATCGATGATCAAGGGCAGTCCGGACTCGGTTCGCAGCCGGTCGGCCAGTTCCAGGACCACCGTCCAGAGGTCTTCTCCGACCCCGGCGGCCGACTCCGTCGAGGTGCCGGGGTCCGGCAGGCGCAGATGGATGCCGACCGCGCCCGCCGCCGCGGCTGCCGACGCGCAGGCCGACAACCGGTCGGCGTACTGCCGGCTCGGACGGCCGGCGGGACACGCGAGGCCGATGAGAACCTGTCGGCCGGCCTCCCGCGGGGGCAGCGCTGCGACGGCGCGGGCGAAGGTGCCCGGCGTCGGATCGCCGAGGAGCAGGACCAGTACCGGCATCTCCCGGAGCCGCTCCGGTGGCTGTGCCCGGACACCCTCGGCGTCCACCACCGCCCCGATCAGCGCGCCGGCGAGCCCCGCCTCGTGGACGGCCGTGCGCCATTCCTCCGCGGCGGCCGACCCGACCCAGGTGACGTGCTGCCGGGCGGTGCCGCTCCAGTCGGCGAGAACGAGGCTGCTCCCCGTCAGCGCCTGAGCCACACAGAGGTCCGACTGGCCGGGCGACGGAGGAACCACGCTGAGCAACCGGTTGTGGAGAATCGTTTCGCCAAGCCGCAGCGGGAACGCCAGCGCATGAGGCGTGCCGCCCTCGGACGCCGACGTGTCGAGCCCGGCCGACGCGACACCGAGCGACCCGGCCTCGCCGGCGAAGGCCGACTCCGCCTCGGCGATGCGCTCCGGATGCCGGCGCCGCAGTCCCGCCAGGCTGATCGCCGGTGTACGGGTCAAAAAGTGGAAACCGAACCTCTCGGGGTCCCGGTCGACCCGCTGGGAGAAGGTCTCCCACCACCGCATGCTGGGAGCCGCCAGGCTCTGGGTGCGGGCCACCGCCGGCCGACGGGCCTCCTCGTACGACTTGAACGCCGGGGCCAGATCGGCGGGTGCGACCGTTCGCGGGCTGCCGGAGCCGCTCCACTCCCCGAGGGCATCGGCCAGACCGATCGCGTCCTCCATCGCGAGCTTCGTTCCCGAGCCGACGGAGAAGTGAGCGGTGTGCGCGGCGTCACCGAGGAGCACCAGGTTGTCGTGCCACCAGACCCGGTTGTGGACCACTCGGAAATTGGCCCAGCGACTGTTGTTCACCAACAGCGGGTGTCCCTTGAGATGGTCGGCGAACACCTCCTCCATCAATTGCTGGGAATACTCGTCACTTCCGCCTGCGGAATTCGCCCGTTCCGTGGAGACATCCATTCCGGCAGCACGCCATGACTGCTCATCAGTTTCCACGATGAAGGTGCTGAGACCGTCGGCGAACGGGTAGGTGTGCGCGGCGAAGACTCCGAATGCGGTCTTGACGAACGGGAAAGTCACTCGCTGCATCGGCGCAGTGGTGCCATACCAGACGAACTTGGCGGAGCCCTCCTCCACCGTTGTTCCGAATACCGCCTCGCGTGCGCTCCTGGTGACCGAACCGACCCCGTCGGCGGCCACGACGAGCTGGTGCTCGGCACACAGGTCCGCCGCGTCGGCCTCGGTGCGGTGGTCGAGCCGTGCCCCGCTGGCCAGGGCCTGCTCCTGGAGGATGTCCAGCAGAGCACGCCGGGCGATGGCGGTGAAGCCGTACCCGCCGTACCGGAGCTCCCGCCCGCCGACGCGCACCTCCATGTCGCGCCAGGAACGGCTGGCCGCGACGATGCGGTCGTGCGTCTCGGGGTCCGCCGCACGCAGAGCCGACATGGTCCGGTCGGAAAAGACGATCCCGAATCCGAACGTCGCCCCCACGGGATTGCGCTCACGCACATGAACCCGGGCCGCTATTCCCCGCATCAGCAGGAGCCGGGCCAGAAAAAGTCCGCCTGGCCCTCCACCGATCACGCCGACATCAACCATTATCCCCACCCCAGGACACTGGACGAACGGTCACTCGATTTGTCGCTGGATTGAGTGTTACGCAGCCGGATCAAGCCCCACTCAAGCAGGGATCAAGCCGTCTTGCGATTTGCGTTCCTTTTGCAATACAGGGATATATCGATGGGGTGAGTTCATGGCAGGAGGACGACACCCCGGGCGCACGAGAGGGAGCGGGGCAGACCATCCCATGACCCGATCATGACGTTCACCCGCCCTACGGCCAGTCGACCAACACCGCGAACACGAGGTACACACACGGCACCATCGCCGGCGCGGCGAGCGCGAGCGCCACCCGGCGGGCCGCGTTGCGGCGCTCCCACGGCAGCGCCCAGCCGGCCGCCAGCAGGAACAGGGTGAGACCCAGGCCCCCGAGCAGCACCGGGAAGGCGAGGTCGAAGCTCGACGCGAAACGGTCGGCCTCGGGGCCCGCGCAGGAGTCGCACGCCATCACGGAGAGCCCGCCGAAGACGTAGGCGGCCAGGCACGCGGGCAGGGTGAGGAGCGTCGAGACCAGCGGGGCGACCCAGGCGCCGGTCGCGCGGTCGTCGTCGAGTATGAGGTCCGGCATGGGTCCATCACACCGCCCGGGCGACGCGGTCGCATGAGCGTTCGTACTCAGGTTCCCCGAGCTGTCGTACGGGGGGTCAGACCCTCGCGTTCCGCAACCGCGCGAACGACGTGTCCAGCCCCTGCTTCAGCAGCCGCGCCACCGGACGCTCCACGAACCGGTGCACCAGCCAGCTCAGCACCATGAACCCGGCGATGACGCACACGATCAGCAGCCGGGCGTCCATCGTGTCGCGCAGGCGGTTGATGACCGCCGTACCGGCCGCGTAGTGCATCAGGTACAGCGGATAGGTGAGCGCGCCCGCCGTCACCAGCCACTTCCAGCGGATGCGGTCCGTGGCGCCGAGGGCGATGGCGACCATGGCGAGCAGGAAGACCGTGAAGATCAGAACGCTCCCCCGCCACCCCGACACATGCTCGACCTCGTCGATGCGGATGCCCAGCTCGCGCTGGCCCATCAGCCAGGCCATCGCGAGGATGCCCCAGAGCAGCAGGTCCTGGCCGAAGCGGTGCATGAGATAGAGGGAGAGGCCCGCGATGAAGTACCAGGCGCCCTCGGGGTTCGCGACCAGTTCCAGGAGAGGCAGCTTGGAGATCGGGGCGAGCATGGCCGCGGCGCCCCACACACAGCAGAAGACGACGACCTTGCGGTAGGTCAGACCGGTCCACACCACGACCAGGAACAGCAGATAGAAACGGAGCTCCGACCAGAGGGTCCAGTAGACGCCGTCGACGTTCATGACGCCCGAACCGGACTGGAGCATCGTGATGTTGAGGAGTACGTCCCGCGTGCGCAGGCGGTCCCAGACGCCGGGCAGCAGCATCAGGACGGTGCTGGTGAAGGCGATGGCGAACCAGTAGGCCGGGTACAGCCGGATCACCCGCGACGTGAAGAACTGCCTGGGGGTACGGCCCCAGCACGACATGCAGATCACGAAGCCGCTGATCACGAAGAAGATCTCGACGCCGATCCAGCCGTAGGACGAGAACCGGAAGACCGTCGGCATGATGTCGGAGACCGGCCGGTCCCAGATGCGGTTGCCTGGCTGGTCGACGCGGCGGGTGCCGGCGTAGTGGTGCATGGCGACCATGAGCGCGGCGAGGAGCCGGATGCCGTCGATGGCGTAGAGCCGACGGCCCGCGCGGCCCGGTACCGCGGCGCGGGCGGGCTGTCCCGGCGCGGCAGGCACCGCGAGGGGCGGAAGCGGCCGGCCACCGACGACCCTTCGCGGTACCGACGTTCTGCTCTCCGCGTCCTGCATCGACACCTGCGTGTCCGTCCGTCCTCGCGAGGGGGTCCCAGGCCGGGAGTGGCCACCGGACGCCTCAGGCTACGACCCTCACAACCACCCCACAGCGACCAGACAAGAACATTCCTCGCACCGGCGCCGGGGAGTTGCCGCAACCCTCGCCGAGCCGTCCCCAGGAGTTCTCGGAGACTTCACCTACTGGCGGGGGGCAACCCGAAGGGGCCCGTACGACCGAAGTCGTACGGGCCCCTCAGGAACTACGGACCTACCGGGTCAAGATCAGGCGTTGATCTTGGTGACCTGGCCGGCGCCCACCGTGCGGCCACCCTCGCGGATGGCGAACTTCAGGCCCTCTTCCATGGCGATGGGCTGGATGAGCTCGACGCTCATCTCAGTGTTGTCGCCCGGCATGACCATCTCGGTGCCCTCGGGGAGGGTCACGACGCCGGTCACGTCCGTCGTACGGAAGTAGAACTGGGGACGGTAGTTGTTGAAGAACGGCGTGTGACGGCCGCCCTCGTCCTTGGACAGGATGTACGCCTGCGCCTCGAACTGGGTGTGCGGGGTGACCGAGCCCGGCTTGATGATGACCTGGCCGCGCTCGACGTCCTCGCGCTTGATGCCACGGAGGAGCAGACCGACGTTCTCACCGGCCTGGCCCTCGTCGAGCAGCTTGCGGAACATCTCGATACCGGTGACCGTGGTGGTGGTCTTCTCGGTCTTGATGCCGATGATGTCGACGGTCTCGTTGACCTTGAGGACACCACGCTCGATACGACCGGTGACGACGGTGCCACGACCGGTGATCGTGAAGACGTCCTCGATCGGCATCAGGAACGGCTTGTCGACGTCACGCTCGGGCTGCGGGATCGCCTCGTCGACGGCGGCCATCAGGTCGAGGACCGTCTGGCCCCATTCCTTGTCGCCCTCGAGCGCCTTGAGCGCCGAGACCTTGACGACCGGCAGGTCGTCGCCCGGGAACTCGTACTCGGAGAGGAGCTCACGAACCTCGAGCTCGACGAGCTCCAGGATCTCCTCGTCGTCCACCATGTCGGCCTTGTTCAGGGCGACGACGATGTAGGGGACGCCGACCTGGCGGGCCAGGAGCACGTGCTCCTTGGTCTGCGGCATCGGGCCGTCGGTGGCGGCGACCACGAGGATGGCGCCGTCCATCTGCGCCGCACCCGTGATCATGTTCTTGATGTAGTCCGCGTGACCGGGGCAGTCGACGTGGGCGTAGTGACGCGTCTCGGTCTGGTACTCGACGTGCGCGATCGAGATGGTGATACCGCGCTGGCGCTCTTCGGGAGCCTTGTCGATCTGGTCGAAGGCCGAGGCCTCGTTCAGGTCCGGGTACGCGTCGTGCAGCACCTTGGTAATGGCGGCCGTAAGGGTCGTCTTACCGTGGTCGATGTGACCAATGGTGCCGATGTTGACGTGGGGCTTAGTCCGCTCGAACTTCGCCTTCGCCACGGGGTCCTCCTGTGGAGTGGTTCTGGAACGCCTTGCTTCATCGGCGCCAGGTGATCTTTGCTGGAAAGCCTCGGCCCGGGGGCACTCTCCCACAAATGCGGGTGAATGCCCCTCCGGGCTCCGGAGTCAAGCCTAAAGCGTGCGAACGCGGCGCGTTACTCGCCCTTGGCCTTCGCGATGATCTCCTCGGCGACGTTCCGCGGAACCTCGGCGTAGGAGTCGAACTGCATCGAGTAGCTTGCGCGACCCGACGTCTTGCTGCGGAGGTCTCCGACGTAGCCGAACATCTCCGAGAGGGGCACGAGGCCCCTCACGACGCGGGCACCGGCCCGCTCCTCCATGGCCTGAATCTGACCACGGCGGGAGTTGATGTCGCCGATGACCTCACCCATGTAGTCCTCGGGCGTGGTGACCTCGACGGCCATCATCGGCTCAAGGAGCACAGGGCTGGCCTTGCGCGCGGCCTCCTTGAAGGCCTGCGAACCGGCGATCTTGAAGGCGAGCTCCGAGGAGTCGACCTCGTGGTAGCCACCGTCGAGAAGCGTGACGCGGACGCCCGTCATCTCGTAGCCCGCGAGGATGCCGAACTGCATGGCCTCCTGCGCACCGGCGTCCACCGACGGGATGTACTCCCGCGGGATACGGCCACCGGTGACCTTGTTCACGAACTCGTACGCCGGACCGTCGGTCTCGGTGATGGGCTCGATCGCGATCTGCACCTTGGCGAACTGGCCGGTGCCACCGGTCTGCTTCTTGTGGGTGTAGTCCACGCGCTCGACGGCCTTGCGGATCGTCTCACGGTACGCGACCTGCGGCTTACCGACGTTGGCCTCGACCCTGAACTCGCGCTTCATACGGTCGACCAGCACCTCGAGGTGCAGCTCGCCCATACCGCCGAGGATGGTCTGGCCGGTCTCCTCGTCCGAGTGAACGTGGAAGGAGGGGTCCTCCTCCGCGAGACGCTGGATGGCGACACCCAGCTTCTCCTGGTCACCCTTGGACTTGGGCTCGATGGCGACCTGGATGACCGGCGCCGGGAAGTCCATGGACTCCAGGATCACCGGGCTCTTCTCGTCACACAGCGTCTCACCGGTCGTGGTCTGCTTCAGACCCATCACGGCGACGATGTCGCCGGCGCCCACCGCCTCGATCTCCTCACGCTTGTTCGCGTGCATGCGGTAGATCTTGCCGATGCGCTCCTTCTTGCCCTTGACGGAGTTCAGCACCGCGGTGCCGGTCTCCAGGCGGCCCGAGTAAACCCGGACGAAGGTGAGCTTGCCCAGGTGCGGGTCGCTCATGATCTTGAAGGCGAGCGCGGACAGCGGCTCGTCGACGGACGGCTTGCGCTTGACGACGACCTCGTGGTCCTTGACGTCGTGGCCTTCGATGGCCTCGACGTCGAGCGGGGTCGGCAGGTAGCGCACGACCGCGTCGAGCAGGGGCTGGACGCCCTTGTTCTTGAACGCGGTACCGCAGAACACCGGGGTGACGGTGATGCCGTCGGACTTGCCGGACGCGATGGTGACACGACGGATCGCGGCGTACAGCTGCTCCTCGGTGGGCTCCTGGCCCTCCAGGAACAGCTCCATGATCTCGTCGTCGTGCTCCGCGACGGTCTCGACCAGCTTGCCGCGGTACTCCTCGGCAGCCTCGGCGTGCGTGGCCGGGATGTCGACGACGTCGTACATCTCGCCCTTCGCAGCCTCGGCGGACCACACGAGCGCCTTCATGCGGACCAGGTCCACAACGCCCTTGAAGTCCATCTCGGCGCCGATCGGCAGCTGCATGATGATCGGAACGGCACCGAGCCGGTCCTTGATCATGTCCACACAGCGGTGGAACTCAGCGCCGGTGCGGTCGAGCTTGTTGACGAAGCAGATGCGCGGCACGCCGTAACGGTCGGCCTGACGCCACACCGTCTCGGACTGCGGCTCCACACCGGCGACACCGTCGAACACCGTGACGGCACCGTCGAGGACGCGGAGCGAACGCTCCACCTCGACCGTGAAGTCGACGTGCCCGGGGGTGTCGATGATGTTGATGGTGTAGTCGTCGTCCTCGAGCGGCCAGTGACAGGTGGTGGCAGCAGAGGTGATCGTGATGCCACGCTCCTGCTCCTGCTCCATCCAGTCCATGGTGGCAGCGCCGTCGTGGACCTCACCGATCTTGTAGCTGACGCCGGTGTAGAAGAGGATCCGCTCGGTGGTGGTCGTCTTGCCCGCGTCGATGTGGGCCATGATCCCGATGTTGCGGACCTTGGCCAGGTCAAGTGAAGTGGTAGCCATAAGGCTTCGGTCTTCTCTCGGTCTCGATGGGGTCTGCGACTACCAGCGGTAGTGCGCGAAGGCCTTGTTGGACTCGGCCATCTTGTGGGTGTCCTCGCGCTTCTTGACGGCCGCACCGAGGCCGTTCGAAGCGTCGAGAAGCTCGTTGAGCAGACGCTCGGTCATGGTCTTCTCGCGACGGGCGCGGGAGTAACCGACCAGCCAGCGCAGGGCGAGCGTGTTCGCACGGCCCGGCTTGACCTCGATCGGGACCTGGTAGGTCGCGCCACCGACACGGCGGGACTTGACCTCGAGGGTCGGCTTGATGTTCTCCAGCGCGCGCTTCAGCGTGATGACCGGGTCGCCACTGGTCTTCTCGCGCAGGCCCTCCATGGCGCCGTACACGATGCGCTCGGCGGTGGAGCGCTTGCCGTTCAGCAGCACCTTGTTGATCAGGGAGGTGACAAGAGGAGAACCGTAGACCGGGTCGATGATGACCGGGCGCTTCGGGGCGGGGCCCTTACGAGGCATTTTCTACTTCTCCTTCTTGGCGCCGTAGCGGCTGCGGGCCTGCTTGCGGTTCTTGACACCCTGGGTGTCAAGCGAACCGCGGATGATCTTGTAGCGAACACCGGGCAGGTCCTTCACACGACCGCCACGCACGAGCACGATGGAGTGCTCCTGCAGGTTGTGTCCCTCACCCGGAATGTAAGCAGTGACCTCGATCCCGCTGGTCAGACGCACACGCGCGACCTTACGCAGGGCCGAGTTCGGCTTCTTCGGGGTGGTCGTGAACACACGCGTGCAGACGCCACGACGCTGAGGGGAACCCTCGAGTGCGGGCGTCTTGTTCTTCTCGACCTTGTCCTGCCGGCCCTTCCGGACCAGCTGCTGGATCGTAGGCACTACTTCTCCGGTTTCTGTGTGCCGATGGTGAAGCTAACCTGGAACGTCACCGACCCACGCGGTCGGGTGTGTCGAACCCGGCGAACTTCCGCCGCAAGGCGGAAGGGGCACGGATCACGGTGGCCGCTTACAGCTCGACATGCGGTTGAAGGCACGCACAAGAGCCAGGGCACACCCCAGGCACAAGGTCTGAGCGTACCTAGCTCATTCGCTGCGGTCAAAACAAATGGACGGCGGCAACATCTCCGGACCGACGGTGTCAAGCCCCTACGCCGTGGACGATCTTCGATTTCACATTCCGCACATGTGGCGGCACGGGTGCCCGCGCACTCACCCGGAGGCAAGCCCCACGGCGATCAGCAGCGTCAGCAGGACCGCCCACGCGGCGATCGACAGCCAGCCGAACACGAGCCCGGTCAGGGCGAGCCCGTCCCCGCTCTCGCCGGTCCGCTCGATCTCCGTGCGCGCGGTGTGCCCGAGGATCACCGCCGGAATCCCGGTGAACCCGAAGGTCGGCACACACAGCAGCCCGCACACGGCGGCGCCGACGGCCTTCCCGTTCGCCCGCGGCCGCGGGGCGGGCAGAAACGTCCGCGGTACGGCGGCGACGGCCGCGGCGACCTGCGGTACGGGCCCCTGCGGCAGGTCGGCGACGAGCAGCGCCAGCTCCCCCACGGTCCGGGCGGCGTACGCCCGGCCCACCCGCCGGTCGAACTCGTCCTTCTCCATCCGCCCCTCCCCGTACCCGGCCCGGAGCACGTCGACGGCACGCTCACGGTCGGCGTGGGAGGCGAGCATGGAGGGGGCGGCCTGCGGAACGGCGTACCCGGGCCAGGGGCGGGCGACGGGGGCGGGCGCACCGCGCCAGGGGCGCTCCGCGGAGACGTCCTCGCCCGCACGGTACGGGTACGGCCTCTCGACGGAAGCGTCCGCACCAGACCCTGGCCGCGGCACGCCTCTCCCCTGCCCGGCGTCCGGCGCACCACTGGCCGGCGCCTCGCCTTCACCCTCCCAGGGCCGCCACGACGGCTGCGACACGGAGCACCTCCCGTTCCCCCGAGGTTCCTCCATGATGCGCCATTTCGTGCCTTTGTCGACGGTACGCGCTTCAGCCACGGCGGCCGATTGTCGCTCGTTTCCCGCCTCGTCACTTCAAGTACGTTGACTGGTTGCGAGTTCAAGAGCATCTGTGCAGGTGAACGAGGGGGCAGCGGGTATGGCCGGGGGGCACGCGCAAACGTGGGACGATGGTGGTTTCGACGACAAGGTGCCCTTCCTCGCCCGGCTGGAGAAGGCGGACCGGGTCGCGCTGCTCGCCATCGGCCGCCCGCTGAGCTATCCGGCACGCAGCGACGTCATGCGTCAGGACGAGCCGTTCACCCACGTACTGCTTCTCCTGCACGGCTGGACCAAGGTCACGGTGACCGCCGTCAACGGCTACGAGGCTCTGCTCGCCCTGCGCGGACCGGGTGACATAGTCGGTGAGGGCGCTGCCCTCAGCAGACGTCGGCGCTCGGCGACGGTCACCGCCCTGGAGCCGGTCGAGGCGGTCGTCATAGAGGAGAGCCGCTTCACCGCCTTCCTCGCCGACAACGCCCGCGTGGCGCTGCATCTGCTGAGCCTCGCCACCGACCGACAGCGCTCGACGGACCGCCGCAGGCTGGAATGGGCCGCCCTGACGGTGCGCGAGCGGTTGGCCGCCCTGCTGCTCGAACTCGTGCGCACCCACGGCAAGCACACCGCCGAAGGCATAGAACTCGCCATCGGCCTCAGCCAGCAGGAGTTCGCGGGCTCGGTCGGCTCCTCACGTGAGGCGATCGCCCGGCTCCTCAAGGACCTGCGGAGCCGCAAGGTCGTCCTCACCGACCGCCGCCGCATCGTCGTACTCCGCCCCGACGTGCTGCGCCGCATCGTCACGGGCGGCGCGGCCTGACCATACGGGACCCCGTCCCGTCTGTGCACACGGTCACAGTTCCTCCGTGTCATCGGGCCTTCGGCCACACGCCCGAGGCAGGCCATCGTGCTGGGCATCAGCCCGACTCGCGAGAGGCCGCCATGACCGACCCCGTGTACCGCACCATCCTGCTCTTCGACATCGAGCAGTTCGGCAAGCGCGACAACGTGGAGCAGGCGTACCTGCGCCGCATGCTCTACGACGTCGCCGACGCCACGCTCCTCGCCGCCGGCGCCGACGAGACGTCCCGGCTGCGGGCGGACCGCGGTGACTCCGTCATGGAGCTCATCGACACCCGGATCTCCGTGCCGGTTCTGGCCAAGACCCTGCTGACCGAGACCCCCGCGCTCCTGCACAGCAAGAACCGCCTGATCGCCGACAGCACGCGCATGCGGCTGCGCATCGTGCTCTCCGCGGGATACGTCGCCGTGGACGGGCTCGGCGGCTGGGTCGGCAGGGACCTCAACCACGCCGTACGGCTGCTGGACTCCGGCCCACTGAGGGAGGCCCTGAAGAACCGCGCCGAGGACTGTGTGCTGTGTGCGTCCGACGGGGTGTACCAGGGCGTCGTCAGCAACGGACACCTGGGCGTGCGGCCGGAGGACTTCCACCGGATCACCCTTGAGACCAAGGAAGGGCCGACCGTCGCATGGCTCCACGGCGCACCCGCGGATCCCCCTCCGGACTCGCCCGCGGCCGACACCCCGACGGACTCCCCTGCGGGCAGCGCCCCGTCCGCCCAGCACAACGAGAGCCACGTCACGGGCGACCACTACGGCCCCAGCGGTGGCACGAACGGCGACCTGAACTACGACTTCGGCTCGTCCCGGCGAGGTGAACGCCGGTGAGTCAGGACGACGTGGCGACCGGCGCCGCGACCTCCGCCGACGGAGCCAGGCCGGACGGTGACCAGAAGAAGCAGGACGAGCCGGCCGAGTCCCATGAACGGCAGCGGCAGAAGGCCTGGGACGCGCGCTCGGACCTGATCTCCCACGGCCCGGCCTTCGTCTCCCCGCTGGCCCGCACCGACGCCAGGAGAGACCTTTTCGGTGTCACCGGTGGCGTGGTCAAGGGCGACGTGAACTACCACTTCGGCGCGCGACCGCAGCACCCCGAACACCTCTCGGGGGAGGTCCCCCGGGAACAGGTCGAGGAGTTGTCGTACGTCTTCCACGGCTGCCCGAGTTTCGACGAGGCGCTCGACCGGCTGCGCAGCGACCGGGTCGTCATCCTGTCCGGCGGCCGGGACACCGGCCGACGCTCGGCGGCGCTGATGATGCTGCTGCGCCTGGGCGCCGGGCGGGTGCGCAACCTCGACCCGCCGGCCTCGCTCTCGGTCCTGCTGGAGCAGCTGGACGAGGCGACCGGGCACGTCCTGCTCAACCTGGCCACCAGCCGCAGTCACCCTTTGCGCGAGCCGCATCTGCTGGGCCTGCGCGAGCGGCTGGAGCGCGACGGCGGCTACCTGGTGATCACGGTCGAGCCGTCGGCGGCTCTGGAGGACGTCCCGTTCGTGCGCTGGGAACCGCCGACGGCCGAGGACATGCTGCGCTCCCACGTCACCCGGCACACCGGGCAGGCCGCCTGGGAGGGGCTGTGCGCGCTCACACCGGTGGCGGAGTTCCTGGCACGGCAGCAACAGCCGGGCGGGATCGAGGAGTTCGCACGGCAGCTGGTCGCCTTCCACCGCGGGGAGTCGGACGCGGAGAAGCTCGCCGCCTACGGCAAGGAGGCCGCGACCGCCCAGGTCTCCCGCTGGCTCACCGACGAGCAGCGCCCGACTTCGCTGCACGACAGGGCCTTCCTCATCGCGCTCGCCGTGTTCGACAGGGCCCCGTACGCGGTGACCGCCGAGCTCGCCGACCTGCTCTACATACGGCTCCAGCAGACGGCCAACCCCCGTGTGCCGCCCGAGATCCCGGTCTTCGGCGGCTCCCGCGAGGAATGGCTGCGTCTCGCCCACGCCCGCGGATACTGGGACACCGAGGTCACCGAGTGGGGCCCCCTGGTGGGCCAGTACTTCGCCGCCTTCCGTGACGAGCGCATGGCCCGGCTCCTCCTGGAGGAGGTGTGGAACCTCCGCCCGTCCGCCCGCCCGGCCCTCGTCGCGTGGATCCGTGAGCTCGCCAGGGACGGCCGCCCTCTCGTCCGGACCCGGGCGGCCTCGGCCACCGCCCTCCTTGCCACCGCCGACCTGTCCTCGGCCATGGCCCTCCTCGTCGAACCCTGGGCGGGCGACGAGGACTTCAACTCCTGGCTGACGGCGGCCAACGCCCTCACCATGGCCCAGCTGCTGGAGGTGCCCGGCGTCTTCCGCATCCTGCACGACTGGTGCACCGGCGACTACGAGGGCCGCCGGTGGACGGCCGTCCGTACCTACGGCCTGCTGGGTCCCGTGCACTACGAGCACGCCCTGAACGCCCTGTTGGACGCCATCCGAGGGCAACGCCGTCCGGAGGACCAGGAGGGCGACGAGGACGGCGCCGAGGCCTACGCGGACTTCCTGGAGGAGGAGGCCAAGCAGTTCGCGGACGCCCTGGAACTCCTCCTGCTCGCCCTGCGCGAACCCGTGCTGCGCGCCCTCGCCGACCGCCTCCCCGGGGACCGCAGGGTCCGTGCGTACGCGCTCCGTGCCTTCCTCCAGGCGTGCCGGCAGACCGACGGGCCCGACGACCGCCCGCTCGTCCTGGACTGGTACGCCCAGGCCGCGGCCGCCGTCGACGACACGGAGGCGCGGCACCTCGTCACGTTCTGGCAGGCCGCGCTGGCCGATCGGGAACACACCACGCAGGCCCTGCGCATCCTGCGCGGCTGGGTCCTCACAGCCGACCGCGACCCGGAGTCCGAGGCAGCCCTCACCTCGCTGCTGCCCGCCCTCGTCACGACGCCTGCCAACCACCACCGCGTGAGCCACCTGCTCCGCACGGTCCGCGACGCCGAGAAGCCCCCCTCACCGGTGGCCGTCCGGCTGCTGGCACGCATCCCCGACCACTGAGAGAGGCCGGCCATGGAACACACCGCCCCGCGGCCCGAACAGCCGAAGGAACCGAAGTACTCCAAGCCTCCCGAACAGCCGGACAGCGGCAAGGACCTGCCGTACCCCGGGCGGACCGACGGTCCGGGCGAGCAGGAGGAGGGCCGGCGGACCGAGCAGCTCGACTGGTTCCGGCAGCGGCCCGAGAAGCCCCTGGCGCGCCATCCCGAAGCGGACCCCGTCCACACCGTCTGGCATCTGTCGCGGTTCCGGCTCGGCAGTCGGCGCTACGCGGGACGCCTCGACCACGCGCTGGTCCTGGTCACCCAGCAGGGGACGTACAGGACGTTCATGCCGCCGAAGCGACCCACGTCCGTGTGGGGCTACGTCACGGTCTACGAGGTGGACACGGACTCCCACTCCTTCCCGCTGAAGGTGCCCCTGCCCAGCCGGATCGACAGCTTCGAGTTCGAGGCCACCGCCGACATCACCTGGCGCGTCGTCGATCCGGAGCTGTTCGTGCGCAGCCAGGAGCACGACGTGCCCGCCCTGGTCACGCGTCGGCTGCTGCCCGTGATGCGGGCGGCCGGTCGCGGGCACCCCATCGAGGCGAGCGCCGAGGCCGAGGGGGCCGTGCAACGGGCGGTGGACGCCACCCCGCAGATCGGGGCGGCCGAGGGCCTGGAGGTCAGCGGCTCGGTCCGGCTGCGGCGCGATGCCACCGAGCGCTTCCACCAGGACCGGCTGCGCACGGCCCGGCACGAGGAAGAGGCCGCCGAACCGGAACACCGGGCGTCCATGCGCCGCAACGAGTACGAGGCGGAGCGGACGTCCGCGAAGATCGAGTTCTACGAACACCACCTGGCCAGGGGCGGTACGGCCGCGATCGCCCTGCACCTGGCGGTGCATCCGCAGGACACGAACCTGGTTCTCCAACACCTCCACACCGAGCAGGCAGACCTGGTGAAGAGCCAGCTGCACCTGATCGACCAGGCGCTGGAGGGCAAGCTGCTGGAGCAGTACCACCTCGAAAAGCCCCACGCGCTCATCGCCGAGCGGATGACGGCCATCCTGCGGGCGACCGGCTCCCCGGCTCAGGACGGCCTCCCACCGGCCTACCCGGAGTTGCCGCGGGAGAGCCGTCCGGACGACGGAACATGACAAGGGCCCCGCGCAGCCCACGACCACGGGCGGACGTCCAGCTGCTCGCCGATCTCCGCGGTGAGATCGCCCGCGCCGACGCCAAGGCCACGGTCCTGGTGGGCATGCTCGGCCTGACGGCGGGCGTACTGAGCGCCCTCCTGGTGAATCTGCGCTGGAACCCCGCGCGGCTCCCGGTGCCCGCCGCCCTGCTCTGGTGGTCGGGAGCCGCACTGCTGGTCATCTCGTTCTTCGCCCTGCTCCTGGCCGTCACACCCCGCTACGGCAGAAGCCGCTGGGCCCCGGGGCAGCCGCTCACCTACTTCGACGACATCCGCCGCGCCGCCCTCGCCGGCCTCCTCGCTTCCGCCCTGGCGGACACGGAACGCGCCCCGGCCCGGGCACTGCGCGCGGCTCTCGCCGAGAACAGCCGCATCGCCGCTCGCAAGCACTTCTGGATCCGGACCGGCCTGATCGCCTTCGGCGGCTCGGCGGTCCTGCTTCCCGTATCGCTGCTCTTCGCCTGAGACGCCTGAGACCCCGTCCCCGCCCGGAAGGAACGCCATGTCCCTGCCCTACGAATCCGAAGAACCAGAGGAACCCGAGAAACCCCGGGACCTGGACGAGGAACTGCCGCTGTTCCGCTCCGGGCGCGTCCACATATCCCCCCGCCGGCGCGGCGCGGACATCACCGCCCTCGGCCATCTGGCACTCCATCTCCCCCACGGGCTCGCCAGCCTGGCCGTCGTCTTCCTGGTGTCGTACGTCGTCGGCGCCGTGAGCGGCGTCCCCTGGTGGATCCCGTTCGGGTGCTGGACGCTCAGCGGCGCCCTGGTCTTCAGCCGGCCCTGCGAACGCCTCCTGGCCCGGTGGCTTTTCCGGCTGCGTTTCCCGGCTCCCGAGGAGGAGCGGAAACTGCGCCCCGTCTGGCGGGAGGTGGCGGGCCGCGCCGGTGTCGACGCGAACGCGTACCAGCTGTGGATAGAGGGCAGCGACGAGATCAACGCCCTGGCGGCGGCCGGCCACATCGTCAGCGTGACCAGCCACTCGCTGAAGACCCTCAGCCCCGCCCAGCTGGGTGGCGTGCTCGCCCATGAGCTCGGCCATCACACCCGGGGCCATGCGTGGGCCTCGCTGCTCTCCCTCTGGTACGCGCTGCCCGCCCGGCTCGCCTGGCGCCTGGTGCTCCGGACGGCCTCGCGTGTCGAGCGGCTCTCCGCGGGCGCGGCGACCTTCGCGACCTTCGCCGCGGTCGTCGTCGTCCTCGCGCTGGCGACCGCCACGTACGGCCTGGTCTTCCTTCCGCTGGCCACGCCGTACCTGGTGGCCGCCGTCTCCCGGCGTGCGGAGCTGCGCGCCGACGAGCACGCCGCGGGGCTCGGTTTCGCCGCGCACCTGATGGAGGTGCTGCGTGCTGAGCACGACCGGCTGGAGTCCCGGCGGACCACCCCGGACGGGGTGATGATGCGCCTGCTCGACTCCCACCCCGACGTCCACACCCGGATGCATCACCTGCAGGCCTATGTGGACCGCCGGCGATGACACGCCGAAGGGCGGCCACCCCGTACGAAACGGAGTGACCGCCCTTCAGTCGTTCAGACGCAGGTCCTACTGGTTGTACGGACCGTAGTCGTAGTCCTCCAGCGGGACGGCCTGGCCGGAGCCCGTGCCGAACGGCGAGTAGTCGATGTCGTCGTATCCGACGGCCGAGTACATCGCGGCCTTGGCCTCCTCGGTCGGCTCCACCCGGATGTTGCGGTAACGGGACAGACCCGTACCGGCCGGGATGAGCTTACCGATGATGACGTTCTCCTTGAGGCCGATGAGGCTGTCGGACTTGGCGTTGATCGCCGCATCCGTCAGGACTCGGGTCGTCTCCTGGAAGGAGGCGGCCGACAGCCAGGATTCCGTCGCCAGCGAGGCCTTGGTGATACCCATCAGCTGCGGACGACCGGAGGCCGGGTGACCGCCCTCCTGGACCACACGACGGTTCTCGGTCTCGAACTTCGACCGCTCGACCAGCTCACCGGGCAGCAGCTCGGCGTCGCCGGACTCGATGATCGTCACGCGGCGCAGCATCTGCCGGATGATGATCTCGATGTGCTTGTCGTGGATCGACACACCCTGCGAGTTGTAGACCTTCTGGACCTCGCCGACCAGGTGGACCTGGACGGCACGCTGACCCAGGATGCGCAGCACGTCGTGCGGGTTGGTGGCACCCACGGTGAGCTTCTGGCCCACCGTGACGTGCTCGCCCTCGCTGACGAGGAGCCGGGCACGCTTCGAGATCGGGAACGCCGTCTCGTCGCTGCCGTCGTCCGGCGTGATGACGATCTTCTTGGTCTTCTCGGTCTCCTCGATGCGGACACGGCCGTCCGCCTCGGAGATCGGTGCGACACCCTTCGGGGTACGGGCCTCGAAGAGCTCGACGACACGCGGCAGACCCTGCGTGATGTCGTCACCGGCCACACCACCGGTGTGGAAGGTACGCATCGTCAGCTGGGTGCCGGGCTCACCGATGGACTGGGCGGCGATGATGCCGACCGCCTCACCGATGTCGACCAGCTTGCCGGTGGCCAGCGAGCGGCCGTAGCACATGGCGCAGGTGCCGACATGCGACTCGCAGGTCAGGATCGAGCGGGTCTTGACCTCCTCGATGCCGTGGTGCACCAGCTGGTCGATGAGCACGTCGCCCAGGTCCACGTTGGCCGGCGCGATCACCTTGCCGTCGATGACGACGTCCTCGGCGAGCATGCGGGCGTAGACGCTGGTCTCGACGTCGTCGGTCTTGCGCAGCACGCCGTCGGCGCCACGCGTGGCGATCTTCAGCTTCAGACCGCGCTCGGTGCCGCAGTCCTCCTCGCGGATGATGACGTCCTGCGAGACGTCCACCAGACGACGGGTCAGGTAACCCGAGTCGGCGGTACGCAGGGCGGTGTCCGCCAGACCCTTACGGGCACCGTGCGTGGAGATGAAGTACTCCAGCACGGACAGGCCCTCACGGAAGGACGCCTTGATCGGACGCGGAATCGTCTCGTTCTTGGCGTTCGACACCAGACCACGCATACCGGCGATCTGACGCATCTGCATCATGTTTCCTCGGGCACCCGAGTCAACCATCATGAAGATGGGGTTCGTCTTGGGGAAGTTCGCGTTCATCGCCTCGGCGACCTCGTTGGTCGCCTTGGTCCAGATCGCGATGAGCTCCTGCGTGCGCTCTTCCTTGGTGATCAGACCGCGCTCGTACTGCTTCTGGACCTTCTCGTCCAGCGCCTCGTAACCCTTGACGATCTCCTTCTTCGCCTCGGGAACGACGACGTCGGAGATGGCCACGGTGACACCGGAGCGGGTCGCCCAGTAGAAGCCCGCCGCCTTCAGGTTGTCGAGCGTCGCCGCCACGATGACCTTGGGGTAGCGCTCGGCCAGGTCGTTGACGATCTCGGAGAGCTGCTTCTTGCCCACCGAGTAGTCGACGAACGGGTAGTCCTCGGGCAGCAGCTCGTTGAAGAGCGCGCGGCCCAGGGTGGTGCGCAGGCGGAAGGTGTCACCCTGCTGCCACTCCGGGTCGCCCTCCTCCTGCGCCGGCGGCATCCAGCCACGCGGCGGGATGGTGCCCACCGGGAAGCGGATGTCGACCGGGGACTGGAGCGCGAGCTCACCGGCGTCGAACGCCATGATCGCCTCGGCCGTGGAGCCGAAGGACCGGCCCTCGCCCTTGGTGTCACGCAGCTCACCGTCGGTGGTGAGGAAGAACAGACCAAGAACCATGTCCTGGGTCGGCATGGTGACGGGACGACCGTCAGCCGGCTTCAGGATGTTGTTCGAGGACAGCATCAGGATGCGGGCCTCGGCCTGCGCCTCCGCGGAGAGCGGCAGGTGCACGGCCATCTGGTCACCGTCGAAGTCCGCGTTGAACGCGGTGCAGACGAGCGGGTGGATCTGGATGGCCTTGCCCTCGACCAGCTGCGGCTCGAAGGCCTGGATGCCGAGGCGGTGCAGGGTGGGCGCACGGTTCAGCAGCACCGGGTGCTCGGCGATGACCTCTTCGAGGACGTCGTACACCACGGTCCGGCCACGCTCGACCATCCGCTTGGCGCTCTTGATGTTCTGCGCGTGGTTCAGGTCGACCAGGCGCTTCATCACGAACGGCTTGAAGAGCTCCAGCGCCATCGCCTTCGGCAGACCGCACTGGTGCAGCTTCAGCTGCGGACCGACGACGATCACGGAACGCGCGGAGTAGTCCACACGCTTGCCGAGCAGGTTCTGACGGAATCGACCCTGCTTGCCCTTGAGCATGTCGCTCAGGGACTTCAGCGGGCGGTTACCGGGACCGGTGACCGGACGGCCACGACGGCCGTTGTCGAACAGCGCGTCGACGGCCTCCTGGAGCATGCGCTTCTCGTTGTTCACGATGATCTCGGGCGCACCGAGGTCGAGAAGGCGCTTCAGGCGGTTGTTGCGGTTGATCACACGGCGGTACAGGTCGTTCAGGTCGGAGGTCGCGAAGCGGCCACCGTCCAGCTGCACCATCGGGCGAAGGTCCGGCGGGATGACCGGGACGCAGTCGAGCACCATGCCCTTGGGGCTGTTGGAGGTCTGCAGGAAGGCAGACACGACCTTCAGCCGCTTCAGCGCACGGGTCTTCTTCTGGCCCTTGCCGGTACGGATGATCTCGCGAAGCCGCTCGGCCTCTTCGTCCAGGTCGAAGGACTCCAGGCGCTTCTGCAGCGCCGCGGCACCCATCGAGCCGTCGAAGTACGTGCCGAAGCGGTCACGCAGCTCGCGGTAGAGGAGCTCGTCGCCCTCCAGGTCCTGGACCTTGAGGTTCTTGAACCGGGTCCACACCTCGTCGAGACGGTCGATCTCGCGCTGCGCACGGTCGCGCAGCTGCTTCATCTCACGCTCGGCACCTTCGCGCACCTTGCGGCGCACGTCGGCCTTGGCGCCCTCGGCCTCCAGCTCGGCCAGGTCGGTCTCGAGCTTCTTGGCGCGGGCCTCCAGGTCGGAGTCGCGACGGTTCTCGACCTGCTGCCGCTCGACGGAGACGTGCGCCTCCAGGGAGGGCAGGTCACGCGTACGGCGCTCCTCGTCCACGTACGTGATCATGTACGCGGCGAAGTAGATGACCTTCTCGAGGTCCTTCGGGGCCAGGTCGAGCAGGTAGCCCAGGCGCGACGGGACGCCCTTGAAGTACCAGATGTGGGTGACGGGAGCGGCAAGCTCGATGTGGCCCATCCGCTCACGACGCACCTTGGCGCGCGTGACCTCGACGCCACAGCGCTCACAGATGATGCCCTTGAAGCGGACGCGCTTGTACTTGCCGCAGTAGCACTCCCAGTCCCGGGTCGGACCGAAGATCTTCTCGCAGAAGAGTCCGTCCTTCTCGGGCTTGAGGGTGCGGTAGTTGATGGTCTCGGGCTTCTTGACCTCGCCGTGGCTCCACTGACGGATGTCGTCAGCGGTGGCCAGACCGATCCGGAGCTCATCGAAGAAGTTGACGTCGAGCACTATGCGTCAATCCCTCTCAGGGTTGTAAGTCTTGGGGTCTGAAACGGGGGTCCAGGGGCCGGCCGGAGGTTCCTCACCAGGTCCTCCGGCCGGACTCCCGTCAGACCTCTTCGACGCTGCTCGGCTCGCGCCGGGACAGGTCGATGCCGAGCTCTTCCGCCGCGCGGAAGACGTCCTCGTCGGTGTCGCGCATCTCGATGGACATGCCGTCCGAGGACAGCACCTCCACGTTGAGGCACAGGGACTGCATCTCCTTGATGAGCACCTTGAAGGACTCGGGGATGCCGGGCTCGGGGATGTTCTCGCCCTTGACGATTGCCTCGTAGACCTTCACGCGGCCGGTGACGTCGTCGGACTTGATGGTCAGCAGCTCCTGGAGGGCGTATGCGGCGCCGTATGCCTCCAGCGCCCACACCTCCATCTCGCCGAACCGCTGGCCACCGAACTGGGCCTTACCACCCAGCGGCTGCTGGGTGATCATCGAGTACGGACCGGTCGACCGGGCGTGGAGCTTGTCGTCGACCAGGTGGTGGAGCTTGAGGATGTACATGTAGCCGACAGAGATCGGCTCCGGGAACGGCTCGCCGGAGCGGCCGTCGAACATCCTCGCCTTGCCGGTCGGCTGCACCATGCGCTCGCCGTCGCGGTTCGGGATGGTGTGGTTCAGCAGACCCGCGAGCTCGTCCTCGCGCGCACCGTCGAAGACGGGGGTCGCGACGTTCGTGCCCGGTTCGACCTGGTCGGCGCCGATGACCTGCAGGCGCTTCGCCCAGTCCTCGCCGAGCCCGGAGACGTCCCAGCCGCGGCTGGCGAGCCAGCCGAGGTGGATCTCCAGGACCTGTCCCGGGTTCATTCGGGACGGCACACCCAGCGGGTTCAGGATGATGTCGACCGGAGTTCCGTCCTCGAGGAACGGCATGTCCTCGATCGGAAGGATCTTCGAGATGACGCCCTTGTTGCCGTGTCGGCCGGCGAGCTTGTCACCGTCGGTGATCTTGCGCTTCTGCGCAACATACACACGGACCAGCTGGTTGACGCCGGGCGGCAGCTCGTCGCCCTCCTCGCGGTCGAAGACACGGACGCCGATGATCTTGCCGGTCTCGCCGTGCGGCACCTTCAGCGAGGTGTCGCGGACCTCACGGGCCTTCTCACCGAAGATCGCGCGCAGCAGGCGCTCCTCCGGCGTCAGCTCGGTCTCACCCTTGGGCGTGACCTTGCCGACCAGGATGTCGCCCGCGGTGACCTCGGCGCCGATGCGGATGATGCCGCGCTCGTCGAGGTCGGCGAGGACCTCCTCGGAGACGTTCGGGATGTCCCGGGTGATCTCCTCGGGGCCGAGCTTGGTGTCACGGGCGTCGACCTCGTGCTCCTCGATGTGGATCGAGGAGAGGACGTCGTCCTGCACGAGGCGCTGCGACAGGATGATCGCGTCCTCGTAGTTGTGACCCTCCCACGGCATGAACGCCACGAGCAGGTTCTTGCCCAGCGCCATCTCGCCGTTCTCGGTGGCCGCGCCGTCGGCGAGGACCTGGCCCTCGATGACGCGGTCGCCCTCGTCGATGATGACCTTCTGGTTGACCGAGGTGCCCTGGTTGGAGCGGGCGAACTTGGCCAGGCGGTAGGTGATGTACGTGCCGTCGTCGTTGGCGGTGGTGATGTAGTCCGCGGAGACCTCCTGGACCACACCCGCCTTCTCGGCCTTGACCACGTCGCCGGCGTCGACGGCGGAGCGGTACTCCATGCCGGTGCCGACGAGCGGGGCCTCGCTCTTGATGAGCGGCACGGCCTGACGCATCATGTTCGCGCCCATCAGGGCACGGTTGGCGTCGTCGTGCTCGAGGAACGGGATCATGGCGGTCGCGACCGACACCATCTGGCGCGGCGAGACGTCCATGTAGTCCACGTCGTCACCGGGGACGTAGTCGACCTCGCCGCCACGGCGGCGGACCAGGACGCGGTTCTCGGTGAAGCGCATGTTGTCGTCGAGCGTGGCGTTGGCCTGCGCGATGACGAAGCGGTCCTCTTCGTCGGCCGTCAGGTAGTCGACCTCGTCGGTGACGACGTCGCCGTCGACCCTGCGGTACGGCGTCTCCACGAAGCCGAACGCGTTGACGCGGCCGTAGGAGGCGAGCGAACCGATCAGACCGATGTTCGGGCCTTCGGGCGTCTCGATCGGGCACATGCGTCCGTAGTGGGACGGGTGCACGTCACGGACCTCGAAGCCGGCCCGCTCACGGGAGAGACCACCCGGGCCAAGAGCCGACAGACGGCGCTTGTGGGTGAGACCCGACAGCGGGTTGTTCTGGTCCATGAACTGCGACAGCTGGCTGGTGCCGAAGAACTCCTTGATGGAGGCGACGACCGGCCGGATGTTGATCAGGGTCTGCGGCGTGATCGCCTCGACGTCCTGGGTCGTCATGCGCTCACGGACGACGCGCTCCATACGAGCCAGACCCGTGCGGACCTGGTTCTGGATGAGCTCGCCGACGCTGCGCAGACGACGGTTGCCGAAGTGGTCGATGTCGTCGGTCTCGACGACGATGTTCGTGCCGCTGTCGCCGACCGTCTCGGTCTCGCCCGCGTGCAGCTTCACCAGGTACTTGATCGTCGAGATGATGTCCTCGACGGTCAGGATGCCCGCGTCGAGCGGAGCCTCCGCACCCAGCTTCTTGTTGACCTTGTAGCGGCCGACCTTGGCGAGGTCGTAGCGCTTCGGGTTGAAGTAGAGGTTCTCCAGAAGGGTCTGGGCGGCCTCACGCGTGGGCGGTTCGCCCGGACGCAGCTTGCGGTAGATGTCGAGCAGCGCGTCGTCCTGGCCCTGGGTGTGGTCCTTCTCCAGGGTTGCGCGCATCGACTCGTACTCGCCGAACTCCTCGAGGATCTGCTCGGTGGTCCAACCGAGCGCCTTGAGAAGGACGGTCACGGACTGCTTGCGCTTGCGGTCGATGCGGACACCGACCATGTCGCGCTTGTCGATCTCCATCTCCAGCCAGGCACCCCGGGAAGGGATGATCTTGGCCGAGAAGATGTCCTTGTCGGACGTCTTGTCGATGGAGGAGTCGAAGTAGACACCCGGCGAACGGACCAGCTGCGACACCACGACACGCTCGGTGCCGTTGATGACGAAGGTGCCCTTGTGGGTCATGAGCGGGAAGTCGCCCATGAAGACCGTCTGGGACTTGATCTCGCCGGTCTCGTTGTTGGTGAACTCGGCCGTCACGAAGAGCGGTGCCGCGTACGTGAAGTCGCGGTCCTTGCACTCGTCGATGCTGTTCTTCGGGGGCTCGAAACGGTGGTCGCGGAAGGTCAGCGACATCGACCCGGAAAAGTCCTCGATCGGGGAGATCTCCTCGAAGATCTCCTCCAGACCGGACTTGGTGGGGACGTCCTGACCGGACTCGAGAGCGGCCTCGACCCGACTCTGCCAGGCGGTGTTCCCGAGCAGCCAGTCAAAGCTCTCGGTCTGCAGCGCGAGCAGGTTGGGAACCTCGAGGGGCTCCTTGATCTTTGCAAAGGAGATGCGCAGCGGGGCGGTGCTGGCGCCGTTGTTCGTATTCGCGTTCGAGGCAGTGCGCGAGGCGGCCAAGAGGGGGTCCTTCCGAGGGCTCGGACTCACTACGCGCTCCCCGGTTCCCTCATCCACGGCACAGAGACAGATCTCCCTGATTTGACCAGAAGGCCAGGTCAGAGATGTTCCGTTCATCGATGCTGAGGCGAGGGCAGACCCCTGGTGACGGGCAGGGGGCAACTAACAGGCAGCGCAAAGGGTCAGTGTAGCCATTCGGCGCACTGATGTCCAGCCCTGCATTCCTGCCCAGTCTTCAAAAACTCTCGCTGTCCTCAACGCCCTCGGCATGCTGCCCTCAACGCACACTGATACTGCCCTCTTCGTCGCCGATCCATGCCTCGGATTCGGACCGTTCTGGCGACGCGTCCTGAGAATTGCGCGCTGCGTGCGGTTCGTCAAGGCCTCCCTGCCCGAACCTGGGGTTCCGGGAGACACGACGAAGATCACCATACCCCTCGCCCTCAAGGCCGCACGGTAACCGTGACCGCGCCTCCAGGAACGCCGAAGAGCGACCACCCAGATGGATGATCGCTCTTCGGTGCTTACGCGTTACAGGCCGAACGAGGCCCGCGAGAGGTCTTACTTGACCTCGACGGACGCGCCGGCCGTCTTGAGGGACTCGGCAGCCTTCTCGGCGGCCTCCTTGGCGACCTTCTCGAGGACCGGCTTCGGAGCGCCGTCCACGAGGTCCTTGGCCTCCTTCAGACCCAGGGAGGTCAGCTCACGCACGACCTTGATGACCTGGATCTTCTTCTCGCCGGCGCCGGTGAGGATGACGTCGAACTCGTCCTGCTCCTCGGCAACCTCGGCGGCGGCGGCCGGACCGGCCGGACCGGCGACGGCGACGGCCGCGGCGGCGGTGACGTCGAACTTCTCCTCGAAGGCCTTCACGAACTCGGAGAGCTCGATGAGGGTCATCTCCTCGAACTGCGCGAGCAGGTCTTCCTGGCTGAGCTTCGCCATGAGGGGCGATCCTTCCACTAATTCGGCTGGTGCCGGTATGTACATGTGTGGCGGGCGTACGTTCGGCCCGCTACGACCTCTGCCTCAGGCGGGCTGCCTCAGGCGGCGGTCATTTCGCGAGCCGAGTTACTCGGCACCGCCCTGCTCGTCCTGCTTGGCACGAAGCGCTTCCACAGTGCGGACGAGCTTCGACGGGAGCGCCTGGAAGACCTGAGCAGCCTGAGTCTGCTTGCCCTTGAAGGCACCCGCCAGCTTGGAGAGCAGAACCTCGCGGGACTCGAGGTCCGCAAGCTTCTTGATCTCGTCGGCGGACAGCGCCTTGCCGTCAAGGACACCGCCCTTGATGACGAGGTTGGGGTTGTCCTTGGCGAAGTCACGAAGACCCTTGGCCGACTCCACCGGGTCACCGGTGACGAAGGCGACCGCCGTCGGACCGTTGAACAGGTCGTCGAGCGTCGTGATCCCGGCCTCGTTGGCCGCAATCTTGGTCAGCGTGTTCTTCACCACGGCGTACTGGGCGTTCTCACCGAGAGAACGGCGCAGGTTCTTGAGCTGCGCCACAGTGAGACCCCGGTACTCGGTCAGCACGGCGGCGTTCGAGCTGCGGAACTGCTCCGTCAGCTCGGCTACCGCGGCAGCCTTGTCGGGCCTTGCCATAGAGCGTCGGCCTCCTTCCGGGTGATGAGGACCGCTCAGAAGGGGCTGGACAAACGAAACGCCCCGGCGCAGGCGCACGGGGCGTAACTCAACCGGAAACACAACTGCCGTGAGGCAGTGAACTCCAGGAGCGACTTCCACAGACACCTACGCGGGTCGTCCGCAGTATTCAGCGGATCCTTCGGCCACCGCACCCTCAGTTGAGAACACGGCAACGACCAGCGGTCTTTGGCTTCTGTAGGAGCGTACGTGACCGGATCCCTGTCAAGCAAATCCGGTCCTACGACGCTCAGCCGTTCTGGAGTCCCTTCATCATCTCGGCCAGGTCGGCGGTGTCCTTCGCGGGCGGGGCCGTGACGGTGACCGGCTTGTTGTAGTCGAGGAAGGTGATGGTCATGTCGAGCGGGCCCTTGTCGGCGGCGCCCTGCATCCGGAACTGCTTGGTGTGGTTCTCGCCGTCGACCCACATGTCCATGGCGAGCTTGTCGACGCCCAGCTTCTCGTACTGCTGGAGGCTCTTCTCGCGCTGCTCGCGGACGGCCTTGGTCTCGTCCTTGAAGGAGGCCTTGAGGTCGGCGACGGTGACGGTGCCCGAGTAGTGGGTCGTCTTGACGCCGTCGACAGTCTCGGTGCCGACCTTCTTCACGTTCTTGGCGCCGGTGAGGAACGTGGACTCGGTGGCCGGGTTCTGGTCGGCCTGGCCGGCACCGGGCGTGGTGGCGCCGAGGTTCTTGTCGCCCAGCGCGGACATGTCGAACTTGACCCAGGTCTTGCCGTCCATCTCCTTGGCCATGTCGGCGTTGCCGCCGATGTACATGGCCTTGTCGACGAGCCGGATCTCCATGGTGCCCTTGGTGCCCTGGTCGGGCACGGTCATCTTCATGGCCATCGCGACGCTCGGCTTGATCCGCATGGAGGCCTCGCCCTCGACCCGCCCCTGCTCGGGCACCTTGCCCTTCATGCGGTAGTGGACGGAGGTGATGCCCTCCGTGTTCTTCGCCGCCTTGGCGACCGCTGCCGCGGGCGTCATCTTCGGCGACTCGTCGCCCCCCTTGGAACAGCTGACCGCACCCGCGGCGAGGGCCACGACGGCGAGCCCGGCGCCGATCGTCCGACAGCGTGCGGAACGTCGTACAGAAGCACTCATTGATTCCCCCCAAGGAACACATGGCCGATTCACAGCAAGACCGTGAGCCTAGCCGAGGGGGCGGAGGGGGTCCTGCGAATTCCCCGGGACTCAGGAGGAGTTGGTACTCGGCTGTGACAGGAGTGTCTTGAAATCCGTGGTGTCGGCGGCCGGCGGCTTCCGTACGGCGACCTTCACGCCGTAGTCGCTGTAGTGGGCGGTCTGGGTCACCCGGCCGCTCGCCGTAGTGGTCTTCTCGACCTTCTTGACCAGTAGGTTCTTCTCGTTGATCCAGATGTCGACGGTCTCGGCGGTGACATCGGCGGCTTGGAGCCGCTGCTGGAGCTCGGTGTCGGTGACGTCCTCGACCCGCACGGTGCCGGAGTAGTGCGTGGTGGTCTGGCCGTCCACGCTCTCCTCGCCGACCTCGCGCACGTCCTTCGAGTCCAGCAGCAGCCGCACCGACTGGTTGGGGGTGGTGGAGCGCATCTGGTCGGCGAGGTCGGCTCCGCCGCCGAGGGTCTTCAGGTCGTCGTAGGCGTATTTGAGCCAGTGCTTGCCGCCCGCCTTCGCGGCGAAGACGTCGCCCATGCGCGCGTAGTAGGCGTCGGAGAGGTAGCGGGCCTCCATGGAGGTGACGCCGAGACCTCGCATCGTCTCGGCCGCGGAGCCGCCGGTGTAGGCGATGGTGAGGGCGCCGGAGAGGCCGTCGCGCCAGGCCAGGACGCCGTCGGCGGTGAGGGAGAGCTGGCTGCCCATCACGGTTCCCGATCTCACCCGGGCCGTGTCGGCCCGCTCGGTGGAGCGCTCGGCGACACGCAGGGCGGGGAGAGGGGCGGGCGCCGGGGCCGTGTGCGTCTCGCGGGGCCCGTCGGGGGAGCCGGAGGAGGTGCAGGCGGTGGTGCAGACGGCCAGTCCCGTCAGTACGGCGGCCCTCATGACCCAGACCGTCGTCCTCTTCATGCGTCCCCCCGGTGCAGGTGCCCTGCTCGCACGCTAACCCAGAGCACATGCCCCGCACACGCGAACGGGCCCCGCACCTCGAAAGGTGCGGGGCCCGGGAACCTGCCGGTGTCTCAGACCGCGGCCGGGTCCTCCTCGACGAGGAGGTTGCGGGTGCGGTTGGAGTCGAGCGGGATGCCGGGGCCGATCGTCGTGCTGAGAGCGGCCTTCTTGATGTAGCGCCCCTTGGCGGCGGACGGCTTCAGACGGAGGATCTCCTCCAGGGCCGCGCCGTAGTTCTCCACCAGCTGGGTGTCGTCGAACGACGTCTTGCCGATGATGAAGTGCAGGTTCGAGTGCTTGTCGACGCGGAACTCGATCTTGCCACCCTTGATCTCGGTGACAGCCTTGGTCACGTCCGGGGTCACGGTGCCGGTCTTGGGGTTCGGCATGAGACCACGGGGACCGAGCACGCGGCCGAGGCGGCCGACCTTGCCCATGAGGTCCGGGGTGGCGACGACGGCGTCGAAGTCCAGACGACCCTTCGCCACCTCGTCGATGAGCTCGTCGGAGCCGACGATGTCGGCGCCCGCGGCGAGTGCGGCCTCGGCACGGTCACCGGTCGCGAAGACCAGGACCCGGGCGGTCTTACCGGTGCCGTGCGGGAGGTTCACGGTGCCACGGACCATCTGGTCCGCCTTGCGCGGGTCGACACCCAGACGGAAGGCGACCTCGACGGTGCCGTCGAACTTGCTCGTGGAGGTCTCCTTGGCGAGACGGACGGCCTCGAGCGGGGCGTAGAGCTTCTCCCGGTCGATCTTGGCGTCCGCAGCGCGGAGAGACTTGCTGCGCTTGCTCACTACTGCTCCTTGTGTGTTCTGAGGAGTCGTGGTGTGGGCCGAGCAGGCCCTGCCACTTCTTCTGCGGGAGTTGGGCTCAGCCCTCGACCGTGATGCCCATGGAACGGGCGGTACCGGCGATGATCTTGGACGCGGCGTCCAGGTCATTGGCGTTGAGGTCGGGGAGCTTGGTCGTGGCGATCTCGCGGACCTGCGCCTGGGTGATCTTGGCGACCTTGGTCTTGTGCGGCTCGCCCGAGCCCTTCTCGACACCAGCGGCCTTGAGGATCATCTTCGCGGCCGGCGGAGTCTTGGTGATGAAGGTGAAGGAGCGGTCCTCGTAGACCGTGATCTCCACCGGGATCACCCAGCCACGCTGCGACTCGGTCGCGGCGTTGTAGGCCTTGCAGAACTCCATGATGTTGACGCCGTGCTGACCGAGCGCGGGGCCGACCGGCGGGGCCGGGTTCGCCGCGCCGGCGTTGATCTGGAGCTTGATGAGCCCCGTGACCTTCTTCTTCTTGGGAGGCATGCTCTCTCCGGGTCCTTACGTGAGAGGTCGAGTGCCATCTGCCTGACTCGGATGCGTCAATTGGATGATTCATCCAGCAAATGGCATACCGCACCACGATAGCCGTTGCGGCCCTGGACAAGAAATCGGCAGGTCAGCCCTGCGGAGCGGGGTCCCGTCGGAGCGGGCCGTGGATCAGCCGGAGCACCGCGATGAGCAGCAGCGCAAGGGTCGGGAGGCCGAGCAGGAAGCATGCGGCGACCACGGAGCCGTAATCGTTCTCCTCGGCGGCCCTCGTCGGGTCCGAGGCCAGGTAACGGATGACGATCGGCTTGCCGTCCCGCGAGACCTTGTTCTCCCGAGTGCCGGTGACGGCCGGCAGATCGGCCTCCACGCGCCTGCCGTCGACCTCGAAGTCGACCCAGCAGCGGTGACGGAAGCAGTTGGCGCCCTCCGAGTGGAAGGTACCGACCGCGCGCCCCCCGCCCTGGACCTCGGCCACCCGGTTCCACTGGTTGATCCCCACGAGGATCGCCGGAATCGAGAGGACCGCAGCGAGCAGCAGGAGCAGAGCCGGCACCCGGAAACGGCGAAGACGCCCCGTCCCGGTCTCCACCGGTGGGGCGCCTTCGTCGGTTCTGTCTGTGTCGGTCAAGCCACTCAGTTCTTCTGGATCTGGTCGAAGGACAGCTCGACCGGAGTCTCGCGGCCAAAGATCTCGACGAGGCCCTTGACCTTCTTGGAGTCGGCGTTGATCTCGTTGATCGTGGCCTGGAGGGTGGCGAAGGGGCCGTCGGTGACGGTGACCGAGTCGCCGACCTCGAAGTCCAGGACCTGGACCTCGAGCTTGCGCTGCGGGACCGGCTTGCCCTCGGCCTCGGCGGCCTCGCGGGCGGCCTTCTCCTCGGCCTCCGGGGCGAGCATCTTGACGATCTCGTCCAGGGTCAGCGGGTACGGGTCGTAGGCGTTGCCCACGAAGCCGGTGACGCCGGGGGTGTTGCGGACGACACCCCAGGACTCGTTGGTCAGGTCCATGCGCACCAGGACATAGCCGGGGAGCTTGTTCTGGCGGATGGTCTTGCGCTCGCCGTTCTTGATCTGCGCGACCTCTTCCTGGGGCACCTCGGCCTGGAAGATGAAGTCCTCGACGTTCAGCGAGACGGCACGCTGTTCGAGGTTGGTCTTCACGCGGTTCTCGTAACCCGCGTAGGTGTGGATGACGTACCACTCACCGGGGAGGGTGCGCAGTTCCTCGCGCAGGGCGGCGACGGGGTCGACCGGCTCGGCCGGCTCTTCCTCGGCCTCTTCTTCCTCGTCCTCGACGGACTCGGTGGCCTCGACGTCATCGCCGGACTCGTCCTCGGTGAACTCGACGTCACCACCGGACTCTTCCGCGGACTCGTCCTCGGCGTGCAGGGCGGCTTCCTCGGCGGGCTCGCCGGCCTCGGCGTCGGCAGCCTCGACCTCGTCCAGGTCCTCGTCCGCGCCCTCGACGATGTCGAGCTCGTCCTCCACGGACACGGTCTCGTCCGGCTCGACGGCGTCGTTCAGGTTCTGGTCAGACACGGTGGCTGCTTCTTCCTGGATACTTAGGGGTGGAACATGCGAAAAGGGGCGCCGGTAACCTCGGCGCCCTTCGCTCTGTGCTCAGCCGAATACGTACTTGGCGGCGTGGTTGAGTCCATAGTCAATCACGGTCACCAGACCGATCATGACGATGACGAAGACGATCACCACGGTCGTATACGTCGACAGCTGGTTCCGCGACGGCCAGACGACCTTGCGGAGTTCTGCGACGATCTGCCGGTAGAAGAGCGCGAGGCGCTTCAGCGGGCCCTTCTTGGCCCGCTTGCCGCCTTTACGGGTCTTCTTGGACTCCGGCGCCTCATCCTGGGCATCAGGCGTATCAATGGAGCCCACGGCGTCCGCCATTCGTCCTCACCTGTTCCCGGGTCGTGGCCGTGCCGCGCCCGGTTGGAGCCGCACGGCGGTGCATTGCTGTACGTACATGCGCACACATCCTGGCGATGGTGTGTGTAGCAGGGCCGGAGGGACTTGAACCCCCAACCGCCGGTTTTGGAGACCGGTGCTCTACCAATTGAGCTACGACCCTTTGTGCGCCCCCCAACGTACCGCATCCGACCGGGTGCTCGGTGTGCACCGGTTGGGGCGGCTGCTGAAGGCCAACGAGGTGAGAGTGTACGTGGTCCACGGCCCCTCGTCGAACAGAAAGCGCCCGTAAGGGCCTTGGGGACGCAAGATCGCCCAGCGTGCGGGACGAATCCGGACGGTTGTTCAGTCGTTGTTCAGTCCGTGAAACCCGCGTGCCGGGCAGGTTTCCGGTCTGGAACGATGGGCCCCATGAGCGCTGCAACCCCTCCCACCGCGCGCCGGGTCTCCGCCCGAGTCGGCGCGATCTCCGAGTCCGCCACCCTCGCCGTGGACGCCAAGGCCAAGGCCCTCAAGGCCGCCGGGAGGCCGGTGATCGGCTTCGGCGCCGGTGAGCCGGACTTCCCGACCCCGGACTACATCGTCCAGGCCGCGATCGAGGCCTGCTCGAACCCGAAGTACCACCGCTACACCCCGGCCGGCGGTCTGCCCGAGCTGAAGTCCGCGATCGCCGCGAAGACGCTGCGCGACTCCGGCTACGAGGTCGACCCGACGCAGATCCTCGTGACCAACGGCGGCAAGCAGGCGATCTACGAGGCGTTCGCCGCGATCCTCGACCCGGGCGACGAGGTCATCGTCCCGGCGCCGTACTGGACGACGTACCCGGAGTCCATCCGTCTCGCCGGCGGTGTCCCGGTCGACGTCGTCGCGGACGAGACCACCGGTTACCGCGTCAGCGTGGAGCAGCTGGAGGCGGCCCGCACGGAGAAGACCAAGGTCGTCCTCTTCGTCTCCCCCTCCAACCCGACCGGCGCCGTCTACAGCGAGGCCGACGCCGAGGCGATCGGCCGCTGGGCCGTCGAGCACGGCCTGTGGGTGCTGACCGACGAGATCTACGAGCACCTCGTCTACGGCGACGCGACGTTCACCTCGCTGCCCGCGCTCCTGCCCGAGCTGCGCGACAAGTGCATCGTCGTCAACGGCGTCGCGAAGACGTACGCCATGACGGGCTGGCGGGTGGGCTGGATCATCGGTCCGAAGGACGTCGTCAAGGCCGCGACGAACCTTCAGTCGCACGCCACGTCCAACGTGTCGAACGTCGCCCAGGTCGCGGCCCTCGCCGCGGTCTCCGGCAACCTCGACGCGGTGGCGGAGATGCGCACGGCCTTCGACCGGCGTCGCAAGACGATCGTGCGGATGCTCAACGAGATCGACGGCGTGCTCTGCCCGGAGCCCGAGGGCGCCTTCTACGCCTACCCGTCGGTCAAGGAGCTGCTCGGCAAGGAGATCCGCGGCAAGCGCCCGCAGGACACGGTCGAGCTGGCCGCGCTGATCCTGGAGGAGGCCGAGGTCGCGGTCGTCCCGGGTGAGGCCTTCGGCACGCCGGGCTATCTGCGGCTGTCGTACGCGCTGGGTGACGAGGATCTCGTCGAGGGTGTCTCGCGGATCCAGAAGCTGCTGGCGGAGGCGCGGGACTGACGTCTCCGTGGGAAAAGGGGCACCCCGTCCGTGAGGGGGTGCCCCTTTTTTTGTGCGAGCAAGACCACTAAAGGGGAAAGCGGTACCGGGACGGCGGCGACGTACGGCAGGATCCTCGAATGGAGCGTGTACGTGATGTCTCTGAGCTGCCGAAAGCCCATCTGCACCTGCACTTCACCGGTTCGATGCGGCCCGCCACCGTCCTGGAGCTGGCCGACAAGTACGGTGTGCGGCTGCCCGAGTCGCTGACCGAAGCACTGACCAGCGGGGAGCCCCCGAAACTGCGGGCCACGGACGAGCGGGGCTGGTTCCGGTTCCAGCGGCTGTACGACGCGGCCCGCTCGTGTCTGAGGGAGCCCGACGACATCCGGCGGCTGGTGCGGGAGGCCGCGGAGGAGGATGTCCGCGACGGTTCGGGGTGGCTGGAGATCCAGGTCGACCCGACGTCGTACGCCCCCATGCTCGGCGGGCTGATCCCGGCGCTGGAGATCATCCTGGACGCGGTGGAGACGACCTCGCGCGAGACCGGGCTCGGGATGCGGGTGCTGGTCGCCGCGAACCGGATGAAGCATCCGCTGGACGCCCGCACGCTGGCCCGGCTCGCGGTGCGGTACGCGGACAAGGGCGTGGTCGGCTTCGGGCTGTCGAACGACGAACGCCGGGGCATGGCAAGGGACTTCGACCGGGCCTTCAACATCGCGCGCGAGGGCGGGCTGCTGTCGGTGCCGCACGGCGGTGAGCTGGCCGGGCCGTCGTCGGTCCGGGACTGCCTCGACGACCTGGACGCGAGCCGGATCGGTCACGGCGTGCGGGCGGCCGAGAACCCGCGGCTGCTGAAGCGGCTGGCGGACCGCGGGGTGACGTGCGAGGTGTGTCCGGCGTCGAACGTGGCCCTCGGTGTGTACGAGAAGCCGGAGGACGTCCCGCTGCGGACCCTGTTCGAGGCGGGGGTGCCGATGGCGCTGGGCGCCGACGACCCGCTGCTGTTCGGGTCCCGGCTGGCCGCGCAGTACGACATCGCCCGGCGGTATCACGGCTTCTCGGACGCGGAACTCGCTGAACTGGCACGGCAGTCGGTACGGGCTTCGGCGGCACCGGAGGACATGAAGACCAAGATGCTGTCCGGGGTGGACGACTGGCTCAGTGGTCCGGCCTCTTGACGTGCCTTCGGCGCCCGTCGGCTACAGGCTCACGCCCACCGTCACCGGTTCGTTGACCAGGGTGATCCCGAAGGTGTCCCGTACGCCCGCCACGACCTCCCGGGCCAGCGTGAGGAGGTCCTCGGTGGTGGCGTCGCCCCGGTTGGTGAGGGCGAGGGTGTGCTTGGTGGAGATGCGGGCGGGGCCGGTGCCGTAGCCCTTGGTGAAGCCGGCCTTGTCGATGAGCCAGGCCGCGGAGGTCTTGGTGTGGCCGTCGCCCGCGGGATAGGCGGGCGGTACGGCGTCCTCGCCGAGGTGGTGCTTCACGCGCGCGTGGAACTCCGCGAACTGGGTGTGCGTGAGGATCGGGTTGGTGAAGAAGGAGCCTGCCGACCAGGTGTCGTGGTCGTCGGGGTCCAGGACCATGCCCTTGCCCGCGCGCAGCTTCAGGACGGTTTTGCGGGCTTCGGCGAGGGGGACGCGGTCGCCGGGTTCCACGCCCAGGGCGCGGGCGGTCTCCGCGTACTTGACGGGCGCGGAGAGGCCGCCGGCGTCCTCCAGGTCGAAGAGGACGCGCAGGACGACGTAGCGGTCGGGGTCTTCCTTGAAGCGGCTGTGCCGGTAGGAGAAGGCGCACTCGTCGTTGGTGAGGGTGACGGTCTCGCCGCTGCGGCGGTCGTAGGCGATGACCTCTGTGATGCGGGAGGACACCTCCTGGCCGTAGGCGCCGACGTTCTGGATGGGGGTCGCGCCCGCGGAGCCGGGGATGCCGGCGAGGCACTCGATACCGGCGAGTCCGGCCTCCACGGTGCGGGCGACGGCGTCGGTCCACACTTCGCCGGCGGCGAGCGTCAGACGGGTACCGGCGAGTTCGTGGCCCTTGGTGCCGATGACGAGCGCGGTGCCCTCGAACCCCTTGTCCCCGATGACGAGGTTGGACCCACCGCCGATGACCAGAAGCGGGGTGCCGTCGGCGTCGGCCTCGCGGACGGCCTCGATCACCTCGGCGTCGGTCGTCGCGGTCACCAGGCGGGTGGCGGGGCCGCCCAGGCGGAAGGTGGTCAGCGGGGCGAGGGGGGCGTCGTGTCGTTCCTGCACGCGCTACAGCCTACGGTTCGGCGGCGGCCGCGCGCGTGCCCCGGGTCGGGGTGCGGGGAACCGCGCGATCACCGGCACGGCGGACGGCCCCGCCCTCGCGGGCGGGGCCGTGGCGGCACCGGTTCAGCGGGCGATCGTCTCCAGGGGCCGGGTCTCCTCGGCAGGGGCGGTCTCCGCGGCCCGTGCCGCCCGCTTCCGCGAGGGGATCAGAAGGACCGCGATCCCGGCGGCGGCCACCACCGCGCTGCCCGTCATCAGGGCCGGCCGCAGTCCGTCGACGAAGGACTGGCCGCTCTCGTATCCACCCTGCGCGGAGAAGATCGACGCCATGATGGCGATGCCCAGCGCTCCGCCCACCTCCCGCAGCGCGTTGTTCGCCCCGGAGGCGATGCCCTGCTCCGCCGGCAGGACACTCGACATGACCAGGTTGGACGCGGGGGCGAAGAACAGCGCCATGCCGATGCCGCTGATGATGAGACCGGGGAGCTGCGCGGCGTAGGACACGTCGACGGTGACCACGGACGCCATGTACGCGAGGCCCGCCGCCTGGAAGAAGAGGCCCGTGGCCACGACCGGCCGGCCGCCGATGCGGTCGGAGAGGATTCCGGCGACGGGTGCGACGAGCATCGGCATGCCGGTCCAGGGAAGCATCCGCAGGCCCGCCTCGGTGGGCGAGTAGCCGAGGACGCCCTGCATGTACTGGCTGAGCAGGAAGATCGAGCCGAACATCCCGAGGAACATCAGCAGGCTCGCCGCGTTGATCCCGGAGAAGGCGCGGGAGCGGAACAGCCGCATGGGGAGCATGAGGTTCTTGGCGCGTGTGCTGTAGAGGATGAACGCGGCGAGCAGTGCGGACCCGGCGAACAGGGCGAGGAGGACCGGGGCGTCGGTCCAGCCGTCGGACGGGCCGCGGACCAGGCCGAACACGATACCGAAGAGACCGCCGCTGGCGAGCAGTGTGCCGGGGATGTCGAGCCGTGCTCCGGCGCCGTGGGACTCGGCGAGCCGCAGGCGGGCGAGCGGGAGGAGGGCGAGGCCGAGCGGGACGTTCACCCAGAAGATCCACTGCCAGGAGATGTGCTCGGTGAGGCTGCCGCCGATGAGGGGGCCTGAGGCCACGGCGAGCCCGTTGACGGCGCCCCAGATGCCGTACGCCATGCCGCGCTTGGCGGCGGGCACGGCGGCCGTGAGGAGGGTGAGAGTGAGGGGCATCATGATCGCCGCTCCCACTCCCTGTATCGCGCGGGCGACGATGAGGGAGTCGATGCCGGGTGCCAGGGCCGCGGCCGCCGAGGCGCCGGTGAAGATCGTGAGGCCCGTGAGGAAGAGGCGGCGCCGGCCGAACCGGTCACCGAGGGCAGCGCCGGTCATGAGCAGGACGGCGAAGGTGAGCGTGTAGGCGCTCACCGTCCACTCCAGGTCGTGCAGCGCCCCACCGAGGTCATCCCGGATGGAGGGCAGAGCGGTGGTGACGACGAGGTTGTCGAGGGCCGCCATGAATCCGGCGACGCTGGTGATGACGAGGGCCCATACGGCTCCCCCGCGACGTGTGGTCGGTGCGGTCGGCCCGGCGTGCTCTTGCTGTGACATCGCTCCCCCAGCGGGTGATTAGTTAGTGATTACTAAGTTTCACGATCATGGAAAGGCCCAGACGGTGAGGCGCCTGCGGCACCCCGCCATGCAGGCTCAGCGCTCCAGCCGGCCCTTGAGCCGGGCTGAGGGATACATCCCCTCCCAGACCCGGTGCTCCGGCGGAAAACCCATGGCCACCTGGCAGTTGATGAGCATTCCGAAGGCCAGGAAGACCGTCGTCTCGTTGGCGTCGGCGCCGAGCGGCAGATGGACCGTCTCCCACAGCCGCATCCAGCCGGCCCGGACCACCTCGCCGAACTCGTGGTCGCCCTCCTGCTCGGCGGCGCCCACGGCGACGTACATCTGCATCTGCATCATCAGCCACTCGGGCCGCTCCGAGATGACCCGGGTGTACGCGTCCGCCATGGCGTGCAGGGCTTCCTCGCCCTCCAGCCCCTTGGACGCCTCAGCGAAGGTGCGGATGGTCTCCTCCACGCAGCGTTCGGCGGCGGCGAGGAAGATCGCCTTCTTGCCCGGGAAGAGCCGGAAGAGATACGGCTGCGAGACCCCGACCCGTTTGGCGATCGCCTCGGTCGAGGTGCCGTGGTAACCACCGCGGGCGAACTCGGTCGTCGCCGCGCGGATGACGCTCTCGCGCCTCTCCTCTGCACTCATCCTGGCCATGCGGCTAAGTTAGTACTCAATCACTAACTTGGCAAGAGGCCGAGTACGCGTCACAAGAAGCCGAGTGCGCGCGACTGGAACTCCCATCCGGAACGGCCCACCCCCGCCGATCGTTGTCGCAGGCAGGGGGCCACAACGCCGTAAGGGGCGCCCCACCATGGAGGGCACCCCTTACCGCAGCGCAGTGCACCAACCGACCTGGCTCACCTCAGCGTCAGGCGTCAGGCGTCAGGCGTCAGGCGTCAGGCGTCAGGCGTCAGGCGTCAGGCGTCAGGCGTCAGGCCAGTCGTACGACCGCCCGCGACATCCCCAGCACCTTCTGCCCCGCGCTGGTCGCCGTGAGGTCCACGCGGACCGTGTTGTCGTCCAGCTTGGCCGCGACCTTGGCACTGACCTCGATCGTGGCGCCCTGGTCGTCGTTCGGGACGACGACGGGCTTGGTGAAGCGCACGCCGTACTCGACGACCGCGCCCGGGTCGCCGGTCCAGTCGGTGACCACGCGGATCGCCTCGGCCATGGTGAACATGCCGTGCGCGATGACGTCCGGCAGTCCGACCTCCTTGGCGAACTTCTCGTTCCAGTGGATGGGGTTGAAGTCCCCGGAGGCGCCCGCGTACTGAACGAGGGTGGCGCGGGTCACGGGAAAGGTCCCGGCGGGCAGCTCGGTGCCGACCTCGACGTCGGAGTAGGAGATCTTCGCCGTCATCTGCTTCCTCACGCCCCCTCTGCCGCGCGGGCGACGAGCTTCGTCCAGGCGGTCACGACGTGCTCGCCGGCCTCGTCGTGGACCTCGCCGCGGATGTCCAGGATGTCGTTGCCGGCCATGGACTTGATGGCCTCGATGGTGGAGGTGACGGTCAGTCGGTCACCGGCACGCACCGGGCGGACGTACGCGAACTTCTGGTCGCCGTGCACGACCCGGCTGTAGTCCAGGCCGAGCTGCGGGTCCTGGACTACCTGCCCCGCGGCCCTGAAGGTGATCGAGAACACGAAAGTCGGCGGGGCAACGACGTCGGGGTGACCGAGCGCTTTGGCTGCCTCCGGGTCCGTGTACGCGGGGTTGGTGTCCCCCACCGCCTCGGCGAACTCGCGGATCTTCTCCCGGCCCACCTCGTAGGGGGCGGTGGGCGGGTAGGTCCGCCCCACGAAGGACTGGTCGAGCGCCATGGGCTCGGCACCTCCTGCTTGCTCTACTGACCGGTATCGGGTCGTTCAACGACGCGAGGCCGCCCCCGATCTCTCGGGGACGGCCTCGTGTACGAGCCTGATTTATCGCGTTTCGCGGTGCGCGGTGTGCGCGTTGCAACGCGGGCAGTGCTTCTTCATCTCCATTCGATCCGGGTTGTTACGCCGGTTCTTCTTGGTGATGTAGTTCCGCTCCTTGCACTCCACGCAGGCCAGCGTGATCTTCGGGCGGACGTCGGTGGCAGCCACAGGAGTGCTCCTTGACGAACGGATGGGACGTTGAACGCATAAAAGAGTAGCCGATCGAAGGACCGACCCCGCAATCGGCTACTGTCAGTAGCGGTGACCGGACTTGAACCGGTGACACAGCGATTATGAGCCGCTTGCTCTACCGACTGAGCTACACCGCTGTGATGCGATCGGTTCCCGCCTTGCGACGGGAACCTTTCACACCAGAGCCCCAATACGGAATCGAACCGTAGACCTTCTCCTTACCATGGAGACGCTCTACCGACTGAGCTATTGGGGCGAGCGATGAAGACATTACACGCTCCGCCGCCGTTCACCCAAATCCGTTTCGCGGCGCCCCGCACGCCTTGATCCACGGCCTTCCCGGCGGCCTCAACCGCCCCTCCCGCACGGCGGACCACACCGGTACGACTATTGCGCTCCTCCCCGTGACGAGCGGATCACCGTCCTAGGCTCGACTCACTCTGCGTGATCTTGCGTCCCCTGCGCGGTTCCGGTGGTTCCGAGCTCGCGCAGCCCCCGAGTCCCTGGAGCGCGATGCCTGACAGCCAGCCGCAGCCGCACCACTCCTCGTCCTCTTCGCCGGGTCCTTCGTCGTCGGGCCGGTCCGAGGGAGCCGGTCTCCTGCTGTGCGGGGCGCGGCTCACCGACGGCCGGACCGTGGACGTACGGCTGGGCGGCGGGCGGATCGAGGCGGTCGGGACTGCGGGGAGTCTGGCCGCGGGCGGCACGCACGCGCGTGGGGCGCGGGTGGATCTCGGCGGCTACCTGCTCCTGCCGGCTCCGGCCGAGCCGCACGCCCACAGCGACACAGCGCTGTCGGCCGACGCCGAGGGACCGGTCTCCCACGACCCCCACGACGTCCAGCGCCGGGCCACCGAGGCCGCCCTGCTCCAGCTCGGGCACGGGGCGACCGCGGTGAGGGCACACGTGCGCGTGGGTGACGTCCAGGGGCTGCGCGCGCTGGCCGCCGTACTCCAGGCACGCCGTTCGCTGCGCGGGCTCTCCGAGTTGACGGCCGTGGCGATGCCGCGGGTGCTGACCGGGGTGGCCGGGGCCGAGGGGCTCGCGATGCTGCGGGACGCCCTGAAGATGGGCGCCTCGGTGGTCGGTGGCTGTCCGGATCTCGACCCTGATCCGACGGGCTACGCGGAGGCCGTCCTGGAGGTGGCCTCCGAGCACGGCTGCCCCGTCGACCTGCACACCGACGCCGCCGACCCGGCCCGGCTGGCCCGCCTCGCGGCCATGGCCGGCGGGCTGCGCCCCGGCGTGACCCTGGGCCCCTGTGCCGGGCTCGACCGGCTGCCCGCCGAGGTGGTGTCCCGGACCGCCGACCAGCTCGCGGCGGCCGGGGTCGCCGTGGTGTGTCTCCCGCAGGGCGGCTGCGGGGGCGTCGACCGGCGGGGAACGGCTCCGGTACGGCTGCTGCGCGCGGCCGGCGTCCAGGTGGCGGCCGGCAGCGGAGCGCTGCGGGACGTGTCCAACCCGGTGGGGCGCGGCGACCCGTTGGAAGCCGCGTACCTCCTCGCCTCCCGGTACGCACTGCGCCCCGAGGACGCCTACGACTCGGTGAGCACGTCCGCCCGGGCCGTCCTCGGGCTGCCCGAGGTCCGCGTGGAGGCGGGCTTTCCGGCCGAGTTGCTCGCGGTACGCGGCGACCGCCTGGCCGGCGCACTCTCCCTCGCCTACAGCCGCATCGTGGTGCACCGGGGGCGTGTGGTGGCACGGACGAGCGCGGTGCGGGAGTACTGCAACTCGGCCGCGACGACGGCGACCGCCGCAGAGGCGGGGCTGCCGCGTCAGGGGCGGGGGCAGGTGTCGTAGGAGAGCCGGGGTCGGTGGGGGTCCGGGGTGTCGTAGCGGCGGGTGTCTGTGGCTGTCCAGGCGCATGGGGAGTCGCGCGGCCGGTTCCCCCAACGGCCCGTGGCGGCGCGGCGACCAGTCACAGCGATCCGGTCCGGCGACCTCGGCCGGAGGCCATGCGGCGGTTGTGGCTGTTCGGGCGTACGGTCGAAGACATGCGCATTGTCATCGCTGGTGGTCATGGTCAGATCGCGCTGCGGCTTGAGCGGTTGCTCGCCGCGCGAGGCAACGAGGTGGCGGGCATCATCCGCCGCGCGGAACAGGGCGACGCTCTGCGGGACGCCGGTGCCGAACCGGTCCTGCTGGACCTGGAGTCGGCCTCGGTCGAGGAGGTCGCGGCCTCTCTGCGGGGCGCGGACGCGGCGGTCTTCGCGGCGGGCGCGGGCCCGGGCAGCGACGCGGCCCGCAAGGAGACGGTGGACAAGGCGGCGGCGGTGCTGTTCGCGGACGCGGCGGTCCAGGCGGGCGTGCGGCGCTTCGTGATCGTGTCGTCCATGGGCGCGGACCCGCGGCACCAGGGCGACGAGATCTTCGATGCCTACCTGCGCGCCAAGGGCGAGGCCGACGCCTATGTGAGCGGCCTGGACGCCCTGGACTGTACGATCCTGCGCCCCGGCGCGCTCACGGACGACACCGGCAAGGGCCTCGTACGCCTGGAGGCACAGACCGGCCGGGGCTCGATCCCGCGCGACGACGTGGCCGCCGTACTCGCGGAGTTGCTGGACACGCCCGCGACCGCCGGGCTGTCACTGGAGCTGATCAGCGGGTCCACGCCGGTGTCGGTGGCAGTGAAGTCGGTGGCGGGCAACTGACGGCGACCGCCGCACAGCGCCGCCCGCGTGGCGGCGCTGTGCGGCGGGTGTACGCGGATGTACGTGCTCCTCGTGACGGGGAGTTCTACGGCCACGGCAAAGGCTTCAGGGCGGGAGCGCTCGCGACCATGCACGCCTGGACGCCTTTGTGACGTGCTGTCCGGTGCTTGACGCGGACTGGCCCGAACGGGGCACGGCAGTTCGCGTCGGGACTGCTCGCGTATGGCTGGAAGGGCCGCGGTCAGGCGGTGACGCGAGGGCGAGGACTGGCGGCTGGCGGCTGGCGGCTGGCGGCTGGCGGCTGGCGGCTGGCGGCTGTGGAGCCTGCGCCGTGTGGACGCCCGGTCAGGTCGGGACCGCGCAGGGGGCGGCGGTGTCAGAACAGAGGGAGCTGGCCGGGTACGACGGGGACTGCGTACCCGTCCAACGACGGCTGCACCGCTTCGAGTTCCGCCTGCCTGCGGGAACCCTGGCACGAGACCAACTGACCTTTCTCGCGCGCTCCCGGAGGGTCGTGCCGGGCGAAGCGGCCGGCGACCACGGCGATCTCGCGACGGCATTCGGGGCAGAGCCTTCGGCGACTTGACATGCAGTCAGTGTGCCCCGAGCGGACGGAATTCTTACGTCCGGATCGACGGGCGCCACGCACTCTCGTGAGGGGCTGAGCGAGCCCGGGGTATGGGCCGTGATGCGGAGGCTGGTCGACGACCCAGAGGGGGCGGATCAAGCGCTCGGGCCACTGGTCGCCGTGCTGGCCGGGCTGCACAGGGCTTGGGCCTCCTCGTGGCCATGATGATCGCCACCGGGCTGACCACGGGGTGGCCGGCCGGCCTTGCCACTCGCACGTCTCGCGCTCGGCGTGACCGGCTTCTCCTGCTCGATCCTCTGGACGCGTCACCAAGCCGCGGCCCGCTACCGCCACACGCGCTCCGCGCTTAGGGAAGAGAGCGAACGCGTGTCCTGACCCATGCCAGGCCGCCCGGCTGCCCACCCGCCCAGCCGCTCGGTGAGAAACGCCACGTACCAAAGCGTCCCAGTACACGAAAAGACCCCCTACGCGCTGCGTTTCCGCAGTTCGGAGGGGGTCTTTCTCTCAGCGTGGCGGCGCCAGGGTTCGAACCTGGGTAGGCTGAGCCGGCAGATTTACAGTCTGCTCCCTTTGGCCGCTCGGGCACACCGCCGGGGTTGCTGCCCTTCGAACCGTCTTTCGGCGGTGCTCTGTGGCAACGACGTAAACAATACCCGATGCCGAGGGGTGCTCGGCCACCTGATTGATCTGCGCCCGGAGGGCGTGGGATGGCTAGGCTTGGGCGGATGCGGCCCCGGTCCACGCCGGGTTCGGCGCCCGCCCCCACGTACGCCGATACGCATCCCTACGCACGCCGATACGCACCCCGATACAAGGAGCCACAGGACATGGCCGACTCCAGTTTCGACATCGTCTCGAAGGTCGAGCGGCAGGAGGTCGACAACGCCCTCAACCAGGCCGCCAAGGAGATCTCGCAGCGCTACGACTTCAAGGGCGTGGGTGCGTCGATCGGGTGGTCCGGTGACAAGATCCTCATGGAGGCGAACTCCGAGGACCGGGTCAATGCCGTCCTCGACGTCTTCCAGTCCAAGCTGATCAAGCGCGGGATCTCGCTGAAGGCGCTCGACGCGGGTGAGCCGCAGCTCTCCGGCAAGGAGTACAAGATCTTCGCGTCGATCGAGGAGGGCATCTCCCAGGACAACGCGAAGAAGGTCGCGAAGATCATCCGTGACGAGGGTCCGAAGGGCGCGAAGGCCCAGGTGCAAGGCGACGAACTGCGGGTCAGCTCGAAGAGCCGGGACGATCTCCAGGCCATCATCGCCCTGCTGAAGGGCAAGGACTTCGACTTCGCGATCCAGTTCGTGAACTACCGGTAGGGCAGCGGACCGTCCGTACGAGGAAGGGTGGGCACCTGGCCGGTGCCCACCCTTCTCGCCTGCTGGCTGCGGTTCGGGGATGTCAGTCGCGCGAGTTGCCGAACAGGAGACGGTAGGCGATCAGGAGCACGAGCGAGCCGCCTATCGCGGCGGCCCAGGTGGCGCCGTCGTAGAAGCTCTTGGTGACCGGGTGGTCCAGCCAATGGGCCGCTATCCAGCCGCCGATGAAAGCGCCTGCGACGCCGATGAGGGTCGTCCCGATGAAGCCTCCCGGGTCACGGCCCGGCAGCAGGAACTTGGCGATGGCTCCGGCCAACAGCCCGAGGATGATCCAGCCGATGATGCTCATGCCCTGAACCTGCCCTTCCGCGCTGTGCCCGCACTGTCCGACGACTGTGATCTGCATCCATCCCGGCAGACCGTGCGGATTCTCCGGCGCATGGGTCGTACGGCGTACTGGTACGGCTTGGGTGCTGCGGCCGTCGTGCGGGTGTTCGCGCCTTGTCGCTGAGAAGGACGTCAGGCCCACGCCCCGCGGTTGCACGGGATCAGTAGGGTGCGGCTCATGACACGTTCCGGTGCCGAACTGCGGCGCACGCTGGGAGTGAGTGACGCCGTCGTCATCGGGCTCGGTTCCATGATCGGTGCGGGGATCTTCGCCGCCCTCGGGCCCGCGGCGCACGCGGCCGGGTCCGGACTGCTGCTCGGGCTCGCGGTCGCAGCCTTGGTCGCCTACTGCAACGCCACCTCCTCGGCGCGCTTGGCCGCCCTGTATCCGGCCTCCGGCGGCACGTACGTGTATGGACGGGAACGGCTCGGTCCGTTCTGGGGTTATCTCGCGGGCTGGTCGTTCGTGGTGGGGAAGACGGCCTCCTGTGCGGCGATGGCGCTGACGGTGGGGGTGTACATCTGGCCTGGCCAGGCCCATGCCGTGGCCGTCGTGGCCGTGGTGGCACTGACAGCCGTGAACTACGGGGGGATCCAGAAGTCCGCCTGGCTGACCCGGGCGATCGTCGCGGTGGTTCTCGCTGTCCTCGCTTCCGTGGTGGTCGTGTGCCTGGGGTCCGGGGCGTCCGAGGCCGGGCGGCTGAACGTGGGGGCCTCGGGCGGTGTGGGCGGGGTACTGCAGGCGGCCGGTCTGCTGTTCTTCGCGTTCGCGGGATACGCGCGCATCGCGACCCTGGGTGAGGAGGTACGGGATCCCGCGCGCACCATTCCCCGCGCGATCCCCCTGGCTCTGGGCATCACGCTGGTCGTGTACGCGGGTGTGGCGGTGGCTGTCCTTTCCGTGCTGGGTGCCGACGCTCTGGGGCGTGTGGACGCGCCGCTGGCCGAGGCGGTGCGGCAGGCAGGGGTGGCGGGGCTCGTGCCGGTGGTGCGGGTGGGTGCCGCCGTAGCCGCGCTCGGCTCGCTGCTCGCCCTGGTTCTGGGTGTCTCACGGACGACGCTGGCCATGGCCCGTGACCGGCATCTGCCCGGCGCCCTGTCCGCCGTGCACCCCCGCTTCCAGGTACCGCACCGGGCCGAACTGGCCGTGGGCGCGGTGGTCGCCGTCCTCGCCGCCACGGTGGACGTGCGAGGCGCGATCGGGTTCTCCTCCTTCGGTGTGCTCGCGTACTACGCGGTGGCCAACGCGTCGGCCTGGACGTTGGGTTCGGCTCCGGCGTCCAAAGTGGTGCCGGTGGTGGGGCTGCTCGGATGCGTGGTGCTGGCGTTCGCGCTGCCGGGGGCTTCGGTGGCTGTGGGTGCGGGGGTGCTGGTGGTGGGGGCAGTGGCGTATGGCGTACGGAAGTGGTGGGCGGCGCGGTAGGTCGGTCGGCGGCGGTGCCCCCTGCAGGGGGCGTCAGGGCGCCTGGGCCGGCGACGCCGTGCGTATCCGGAACTCCGTCCAAGGGGTCATTTCCAGGTCCTCGTTCATCTCCTCGTACCAACCCGTGCCGTCGACCCAGGTCTGCAGCCAGTCCGTGAGGGCGGGGGCGTCCACGAACCAGGAGTGGTCGCAGTCGCCGGCGTTCGGCTCGAAGAAGAGGACGGTGGCTTCCGGGCTGTGGCAGTCCACGCACGCGTACATCGCGCAGCCCCAGTGGGATATGGGCAGGACGCCCTCGGGCCAGGGCCAGTCCGGGTCCTTGCGGCCGCCCTTGCGGTTGGCGAGGTACTGCACGACGGCGGCGGGCTCACCGGCCGGAGGGCTGTCGAGCAGGGGCAACAGGCCGTACTCCGGGCCGAATCCGCCGTCTCCGATCCGCAGGTACAGGTCGGCGAGCAGCGGGGGCAGGCGGAAGCCCAGAGCGGCCTCGGCGCGGGCCAGGGCGGCCGCGTCCACCCGCTCGGGGAGGGAGGTCCAGCCCCACGGACGGGTGGTGCGGGCCTTGTCCGCCACCCGTGCCAGCAACTGCTCGCTCTCGGTCATGCATTCATGATGCAGGGCGGCACTGACAGTCGGGCAGACCTGTGGACAACCGCCGGGTTGTGGAAAACCTCGGGTCAGGCGAGGCGGACGGCGACGCGATCGCCCTCGGCGAGGTAGGCGAGGAGTTCCGCGAAGGCCGGCGGGCGGTGAACGGCGTGCGGGGTGACGCCCAGGCATCCGCGGGCGACTTCGGAAGCGTGCCAGATCAGGTTGAGCGGCGGTGCCGCGCCCCAGCGGCCTCCCAGGCAGTCGTCCAGGGCGTCCAGACCCCAGCCGAAGTATCCACCGGGGCCGTTCACCGCCTCGCCCAGGGCGCAGAAGAAGCCGGGCACGTCGGTGATGTGGCGGCCGTCGAGGTGGTACGTCGTGCCGGGCGGCCGGTCCTGGCCACCCGGCACATGGTTGTGGAGCGCCGTGCGAAGCCAGAACTCTCGGCCCTCGGCATCGCACAGCGCCCACTTGTTGGGTTCCGCGGGCCGCCCTTCGGCCCACAGCTCCCACACCTCGCCGGCCACGAAGGGCGGTCGTTTCGACCACGGGTCGAGGGTGAGGTCGACCAGAGCGGGACCGCGAGCCGACGGGATCCAGGCCCGCAGCTCGCCCTCGGCCGCGGACTGCACGGGCCGGCCGGACGCGTCGATGCGCAGGACCTTCGCATGGCCGAGGTCCTCCTCCCCCGCGTCCAGCGCGGCCCTGAGGGCGCCCCGGGGTGAGCAGCCCAGCAGGCGCAGTGGAGGCCCCATGGGCTCGTCCGGGTCCTCGTGCACGCAGGCCATGTCGCGGCAGGTGCCTTGCGGTTCGCCGTGGGCGCCCAGCAGGCGGTAGCCCGGGGACAGCCGTCGGCGCCGGGGGTGGTCGTAGAGGTCGTGGTCGGGTTGCGTGCCCTCGATCGTGATGTCCCGCAGCGTCAGATCGCGGGCGCAGGGGCGGTCGCCGATGACGCGGACGTCCTCCAGATACCACTCACCGACCGATATGCCGTTCCTGTCGAGGATTTCCAGGGTGAGGCACCCGAGGGGTGCCGATCCTTCGGCACGCACGCGTGGGAGGGCGTCTTTCAGCTCACCCTCGGGAGCGCAGCCGACGAGTTCGTGAACCTCCCGGAGCGGAGGAGGCGGGTCGGCGAAGAGATCCTCGGCGTCCTCGCACACGGCCCAGGTCTGCTCGTAACCGTCCTCGCCCTCGAACTCGGTCTCCCGGTCGTAGCACAGCAGGATGTATTTCGGGGCGCCCACTCCCCGGCCCACCCCTCAGCGGGTCGCGAACGGCTCGTCCGTGCGGACGATTTCGCGGCCCAGCGGGAACAGGGACACGGGGATCAGCTTGAAGTTGGCGATGCCGAACGGGATGCCGATGATCGTGACGCACAGGGCGATGCCGGTGACGATGTGCCCGATGGCCAGCCACCAGCCGGCCAGCACCAGCCACAGGACGTTGCCCACGAATGAGGGCGCGCCCGCGTCACGGCGCTCGACCGTGGTGTACCCGAAGGGCCACAGGGCGTAGACGCCGATCCGGAAGGCGGCGAGGCCGAAGGGAATGCCGATGACCGTGATGCACAGCAGCGCACCCGCGACCAGGTAGGCGAGGAACAGCCAGAAGCCGCTCAGGAAGAGCCAGATGACGTTCAGGATGGTTTTCACTGGGGGCGACCTGCCATCTTCTCGAGCCGGGCGATGCGCTCCGCCATCGGCGGGTGTGTCGAGAACATCTTGGACAGTCCCTGGCCAGGGCGGAAGGGGTTCGCGATCATCATGTGGCTTGCGGTCTCGATGCGCGGTTCGGGGGGCAACGGCAGCTGTTTGGTGCCTGTTTCGAGCTTGCGCAGGGCGCTGGCGAGCGCGAGGGGGTCGCCGGTGAGTTGGGCGCCGGACGCGTCCGCCTCGTACTCCCTGGAGCGGCTGATGGCCATCTGGATGAGGGTGGCCGCGAGCGGTCCGAGAGTCATGATCAACAGCATGCCCAGGAGTCCGGGGCCGTCATCGTCGTCGGAGCGGCCGATCGGGATCAGCCAGGCGAAGTTGACCAGGAACATGATCACGGAGGCGAGGGCTCCGGCGACCGACGAGATCAGGATGTCGCGGTTGTAGACATGGCTGAGTTCGTGGCCGATGACCCCGCGCAGTTCGCGCTCGTCCAGGATGCGCAGGATGCCTTCGGTGCAGCACACTGCGGCGTTGCGCGGATTGCGGCCGGTCGCGAACGCGTTGGGTGCCTCGGTCGGGGAGATGTACAGGCGCGGCATCGGCTGGCGGGCCTGGGTGGAGAGGTCGCGGACCATGCGGTACAGGGCCGGGGCCTCGAACTCGCTCACCGGGCGGGCGCGCATCGCGCGTAGAGCCAGCTTGTCGCTGTTCCAGTACGCGTACGCGTTGGTGCCCAGCGCGATCAGGACGGCCACGACCAGCCCCATGCGGCCGAAGAAGCTGCCGATGACGATGATGAGTGCGGACAGTCCCCCGAGGAGGACTGCGGTCCTGAGCCCGTTGTGCCGGCGGTGCACGGTACGCCCTCCAAGTGGTGCAGCAGGGGAACCCTTTGCTTGCTGGTCTCCGATGTCTTGCGATGCCACCGGTCCGTGGTGCCACGTCCAGTGGACCTTCCCATCCTGCTCAACGCCAGGCGAGGGTCACTAGTTCCCTTGTGCGTACGCAGGCCCAGGTGGGCCGTACGGGTGAGGGTTCAGGAGAGGGGGCTCAGAAGAGTCCGGTGTCGGTGAAGCGCAGCACCAGTTGGGGTGCGCCCGAGAGGGCGATGCCGAGGACTCCGGTCAGGGCGAGGGCGGCGGTGAGGGGGGCGGGGACGCGGTGGGCGTCGGGTTCGCCTTCGGGGGCCCGGAACAGCAGGGTCGTCCACTGGAGGTAGTAGAACAGCGCGATCACGACGTTTACGGCCATGACCACGGCGAGCCAGCCGAGTCCCGCGTCCACGGCCGCCGAGAAGACGGTGACCTTGGCGAACAGGCCGATGATGCCGGGCGGCAGCCCCGCCAGGCAGAGCAGGAAGAACGCCAGGAGCAGGGCGGTGAGCGGGTTGCTCGCGTAGAGGCCGCGGTAGTCCGTGATGCGGTTCGCGGCCTTCGTACGGCCGACCAGTGCGGCCACCGCGAAGGCGCCGAGGTTCACGGCGGCGTACATGAGGGCGTAGGCGACGGTGGAGCCGACGGACCGTTCGGCGTCGTCGGAGTACGCGGCGGCGGCGATCGGGACGAGGAGGTAGCCGGCCTGGCCGACGGACGACCAGGCGAGCAGTCGTACGGCGCTGTACGCGCGTGTGGCCTGCTGGCGCAGGGCGCCGAGGTTGCCGACGGTCATGGTGAGGGCGGCGAGTGCGGCGAGCGCCGGGCCCCAGACGTCGGCGTACGACGGCAGCGCGACGACTGTGACGAGGATCAGGCCGGAGAAGCCGACCGCCTTGCCGACGACCGACAGGTAGGCGGCGATCGGGAGGGGGGCGCCGACGTAGGTGTCGGGCACCCAGAAGTGGAAGGGGACGGCGGCGGTCTTGAAGGCGAAGCCGACGAGGGTGAGGACGACACCGGTCTGGGCGAGGGTGTGGAGCTGGCCGTCGACGTGCTGGATCCGGTCGGCGACCTGGGTGAGGTAGAGGGTGCCCGTGGAGGCGTAGACGAAGCTGATGCCCATGAGGCCGACCGCGGTCGCGGTGACCGAGGACAGGAAGAACTTCAGGGCCGCTTCGGACGACTTTCTGTCGCCGTGCCGGATGCCGACGAGGGCGAAGGCGGGCAGGGAGGCGACCTCCAGGGCGACGATCAGGGTCGCCAGGTCGCGGGAGGCGGGCAGGAGGGCGGCGCCGGCGGCGGAGGACAGCAGCAGGAACCAGTACTCCCCTTCGGGGAGTCTCTTGTCGGCGTCCTTGAGCGTGGTGACCGACAGGAGGGCCGTGAGGAGTGCGCCGCCGAGGACGAGGAACTGGATGACGAGTGTGAAGCGGTCGGCCGTGTAGCTGCACACACGTGTGTCGCCGGTCAGACAGAAGGTGCTGCGGTCGCCGTCCAGGAGGGGCAGCAGCAGGAGGGCTGCAGCGGCCAGGCCTGTTACCGACAGCCAGCCGAGCAGGGCCTTCTTGTGCTCGCCGAGGAACAGGTCGGCGACGAGGACGACGAGTGCGACGACCGCTGCGATGGTGGGCGGCGCGATGGCGAGCCAGTCGACGGACTGGACGAGGTTCGCGGCCAGCGGCTGGGCCGAGGAAGCCAAGGGCTGGGCGGAGGAGGCCAGGATGCTCATCGGTTGCCTCCTGCGAGGAGCTGCTGCACGACCGGGTCGGTGAGGCCGAGGAGAACCTTCGGCCACAGGCCCGCTACGACGGTGAGGGCGACCAGAGGGGTCCAGGCCGCGAACTCGTACGTGTGGACGTCGGCGAGGTGCGGGGCGTCCTGCGGTACGGCGCCCATACAGACGCGGCGGACCACGACGAGCATGTAGGCGGCCGTCAGGAGCGTTCCGAACGCGCCGATCGCCATGAAGGTCAGGAAGGCGGGGCGGCTCAGCTCGTCGGCGGGTTCGAAGGCGCCGAACAGGGCCAGCATCTCGCCCCAGAATCCGGCGAGTCCGGGCAGGCCGAGCGAGGCGACCGCGCCGAAGGCGAGCAGCCCGCCGAGGCGTGGGGCCTTGCCGTACAGGGCGGCGCCGGTCTCCTCGGCCAGGGTGTCGAGATCGGTGGTGCCCGTGCGGTCCTTGAGCGCGCCGACGAGGAAGAACAGGAGGCCGGTGATGAGGCCGTGGGCGATGTTGGCGAACAGGGCGCCGTTCACGCCGGTCGGGGTCATCGTGGCGATGCCGAGCAGGACGAAGCCCATGTGGCCGACGGAGGAGTAGGCGATGAGGCGCTTGAGGTCGCCCTTCGCGCCCCGCTTGGCGAGGGCGAGGCAGGCCAGGGATCCGTAGATGATCCCGACCACGGCGAAGGCGGCGAGGTAGGGCGCGAAGTCGCGGAAGCCGTCGGGTGCGATCGGCAGCAGAATGCGGACCAACCCGTACGTGCCCATCTTCAGCAGGACGCCGGCCAGCAGGACCGAGCCGACGGTCGGGGCGGCGGTGTGGGCGTCGGGCAGCCAGCTGTGCAGCGGCCACATCGGGGTCTTGACGGCGAGCCCGATCCCGATCGCCAGAACGGCGATGACCTGCACGGATGTGGTCAGTGACCGGCCGTTGTCAGTGGCGAGTGCCACCATGTCGAATGTGCCCGCCTTGATCCCGATCAGGAGCAGGCCGAGCAGCATGACGACCGAACCGAGCAGTGTGTAGAGGATGAAGCGCCAGGCGGCGGCCTGTCGCTGCTCACCGCCCCAGCGGGCGATGAGGAAGTACATCGGGACGAGCACCATCTCGAACGCGAGGAAGAACAGCAGCAGATCGAGGACGGCGAAGGTCGCGAGGGTGCCGGACTCGAGGACGAGCACCAGGGCGACAAAGGCCTTCGGAGTGGGGCCCGCAGGCATCTTGAAGTAGGAGTAGAGCGCGCAGAGGAAGGTCAGCAGCGCGGTCAGGACCAGAAGGGGGAGGGAAATGCCGTCGATGCCGAGGTGGATGCGCACGTCGAGCGCGGGAATCCAGCTGATGTCCGTCGTGGCCTGCATCTTCGACGGATGGTCGTGGTCGAAGCCGAGCGCGAGGACGACCGCGGCGATGAGGACCACACCGCTGACCGTCACGCCGTGCCGCAGCACGGCCTGCTCGGGTGACTTCCCCTTCAGTCCGGGCGGAGCCGGCAGGAGAGCCGTGACGGCGCCGAGGAGCGGGCCGGCCACGACGAACGCCAGAAGGAACTGCATCACGGACTCGTTGATATCGATCACGCCTGCTCACGCTCCCGTGGCGACAAGGACGGCGGCGACCGCGAGGACGACGGTGCCGGCGAGCAGCGCGCTCACATAGGTCTGCAGATTGCCGGTCTGTGCCCGTCGTACGGCGGTGCCGAGCCAGCGTGGCAAGGCGCCCGCGCCGCGTACGTAGGTCTCGATGACCTCACGGTCCAGGAACCGGACGAGGGTGGCTCCGGCCTGTACCGGGCGAACGAAGACGGCCGTGTACAGGGCGTCCAGGTGGAAGCCGACGGCCGCGTGCCGGTGCAGGGGGCCGAGCAGAAGGCGGCCCGGGTCCGCCGGATCGGGTGCGTAGGCGATGTCCCCGTATACGGGAGTGTGGCTGGCGATGGCCTCGGCTTCGACCTGGGCGGCCCCGCCGGGGTGGGCGGCGACCGCGCCGAGCGGGGTACGGGCTGCGAGCGCGCTGGTGTGGCGCCAGGCGGCGTAGGTGATGATGCCGCCGATCAGGGCCACGCCCGTGCCGACGACAGACGTGGTGAGGGTCGGGGTGAGGTCGCGGCCGTCGAACCAGTCGGGCAGCACACGGTAGGCGAACGCGCCGAGGGCCAGGGACGGGGCCGCGAGGACCCACAGCACCACGGTCATCGGGAGTGGCTGGCGGCCGTGGTCGGGGGCCTCGGCGCCCCTGCCGTAGAAGGCCAGCAGCCACAGGCGCGTCGCATAGGCCGCGGTGAGCAGGGCGGTGAGCAGGCCTGCGACCAGGGTGATCCAGCCCGCGGCGCCGGGGGCGTGCTCGGTGTGGCCGGTGGCGACGTGCTCGGCGGCGCCGAGGACGGACTCCTTGGAGAAGAAGCCGCTGAAGGGCGGGATCGCGGCGAGCGCGAGGAGCGCCACGGTCATCGTCCAGTAGGCGTCCGGGATGCGGGCGCGCAGGTCCTGCATGCGGGACATCGCGGCCAGAGAGTTGGTGCCGGCGGCGTGGATGATCACGCCGGCCGCGAGGAACAGCAGCGCCTTGAAGGCGCCGTGCGACAGGAGGTGGAAGACGGCGGCACCGCGGTCGCCGACGGCGAGGGCACCGGTCATGTAGCCGAGCTGGCCGATCGTCGAGTAGGCGAGGACGCGCTTGATGTCGTCCTGGGCGAGTGCGGCGAGACCGGAGCCGAGCATCGTGACGGCGGCCATGACGGCGAGGATCACCATCGCGGCCCGAGAGGCCTCGAAGACCGGGAGGAGACGGGCGATGAAGTAGACACCGGCGGTGACCATCGTCGCGGCGTGGATCAGTGCGGAGACGGGCGTGGGGCCCGCCATCGCGTCGGGGAGCCAGGTGTGCAGCGGGAACTGCGCGGACTTGCCGGCCACGCCCGCCAGGAGCAGCAGGGCGATCAGGGTCGGGTGGTCGAGTCCGCCGTGCGCGACGGTGTCGAGGACCTTCGTGATCCGGAAGGAGCCGGCGTCGGTGGCCAGCGCGAACAGACCGATCAGGAAGGGCACGTCACCGAGCTTGGTCACCAGGAAGGCCTTGAGGGAGGCGGCGCGGGCCTCCGGGGTCTCCCAGTAGTGGCCGACCAGGAAGTACGAGCAGATGCCCATGATCTCCCAGCCGACCAGCAGCACGATCAGGTCGCCGGAGTAGACGACGAGCAGCATCGCGGAGGTGAAGAGGGAGACGAGAGCGGCGTACGAGGGGTAGCGCGGGTCGTCGCGCAGATAGCCCGTCGAGTAGATCTGCACACAGGTGGCGACGAAGCCGACCAGGACGGCGACGAGGGCGGCGAAGCCGTCGATGTGCAGGGCGAGTTCGATCGGGACCGAGCCGGTCGGGGTGAGTTCGGTGGCGGCGTTCATCACCTCGTCGCCGCCCTGGTGTACGGCGACCACCGCGGCGAGCGCGAGGGCGGCCAGCGTCGGCACGACGGCGAGCGGGCGGACGAAGCCGGGGGCCGTGCGGCCCAGGAGCAGTCCGGCCGCGGCGCCCAGGAAGGGAAGGAGGGGGACGAGGACGGCGAGGGTGGTCGTGGTCACGCGGTGGCCTCAGCCTTTCCGGTTCGTCCGGTCCGTCGGGCCCGCCCGGTCCGTACGTCCTGGTCGGCGCTGAGGGGGACGCCGCCGTCGGAGTCCCCGTCGGTGCTGTCGGATTCGTGGCCCTCGGCCGTGTCGCGGAGCTTGTCGATGTCGGCGGTACCGCGGTTGCGGTGGACGGCGAGGACGATCGCCAGACCGATGCCGATCTCGGCGGCGGCGATGGCGATGGTGAACAGGGTCAGGGCCTGGCCGGAGTGCAGGGTCTCCTCGGCGGCCTTGCTGAGCCAGACGTCGAAGGCGACGAGGTTCAGGTTGACGGCGTTGAGCATCAGCTCGACCGACATCAGGACGAGGATCGCGTTGCGGCGGGCGAGGACGCCGTAGAGGCCGGTGCAGAAGAGGAGGGCGGCGAGTACGGCGGGATAGGCGAGGTGCATCAGCGGGCGCCTTCCTGCTCGGCCGACTCGGGATCCTTGGCCGACGCGGGGCCCTTGGCCGACGCGGGCTCTGTGGCCGACTCGATGGCGTTGGCCGAGGCGGGCTCTGTGGCCGACGCGGACTCCGTGGCCGACGCGATGACGTTGGCCGACGCGGACTCCGTGGCCGACTCGATGGCGTTGGCCGATTCGGCGCTCTTGGTCGCCTCGGCGGCCTTGGCCGGTGTGGAGGGCTCGGTCGGTGTGGAGGGCTCGGCCGGTCCAGTTCCCCCAACCGGTCCATTTCGCCCGATCGTGTGATTACGGGAATCCGGGGCGGATGGGGAACTCCCGGTCGCGGCTCGGGAGTTCACAGGGGGAGAGCTCGACTCCGCCTTCGCCTTGCGGGACAGGACGATCGCGCCGACCAGGGCCGCGAGGAGCAGGACGGAGAGGGCCTCGAAGGGGAGGACCCAGTTCTGGAAGAGGCTGGCACCGGTGGCCTCGGTGGAGCCGGCGGCGGCGCCGTCGAGGTCGATCCAGGTGGCACGGAAGGCATCGACGACCACCCAGACCAGAGCGGCGCCCGCGGCGACGGCCACGACGAGGGCGGCCCAGCGGTTGTCGGAGTCGGCGTCCGGGGAGCGGCCGATGGGGGCCTTGGTGAGCATCAGACCGAACAGAAGGAGGACCACTACGGAGCCGACATAGATGAGGACCTGCACCCAGGCGATGAACTCGGCGGTGAGCAGGAGGTATTCGACGGCGAGACCACCGAGGGCCACCACCAGCCACAGGGCGGCGTGCACCAGTTGCTTGGTGGTCACGGTGACGATCGCGGCACCGAGGGTGACCAGGCCGACGAGCAGGAAGGCGATCTCCACACCGGTCGGCGAGAGGAAGCCATGGGTCTCGGCCGCGGCTGTGGTCAGTAGAGCAGGGGTGAGGCTCACGCGTTCCCCTCCTGCGGCTCGGCCTGTGCGGCCGCCAGCTTTTCGGCGGACTTGCGGGCGGCCGCGATCTCCTTCGGTTCCTCCGCGCCGGGATCGAGGGCCGGCGGGGCTGGGACGGTCCACATCCACTCGCGGAGCTTGTCCCGCTCGTGGGTGAGGTCGCGGATGTCGGTCTCGGCGTACTCGAACTCCGGGGACCAGAACAGGGCGTCGAAAGGACACACCTCGATGCAGATACCGCAGTACATGCAGAGGGAGAAGTCGATGGCGAAGCGGTCCAGGACGTTGCGGCTGCGTTCGCGGCCACCGGGGGCCGCTGCCGGGACCGTTTCCTTGTGGGAGTCGATGTAGATGCACCAGTCGGGGCACTCACGGGCGCACAGCATGCAGACCGTGCAGTTCTCCTCGAACAGGCCGATCACACCTCGGGCGCGGGGCGGGAGGTCGGGCTGAGCGTCGGGGTACTGCTCGGTGACGGTCTTCTTCGTCATCGTGCGCAGGGTGACGGCCAGACCCTTGGCCAGGCCTGAGCCAGGAATGGGGGGCATGGTTACTGGATCACCACCTTGACGATGCCGGTGAGGGCGATCTGAGCGAGGGAGAGGGGGACGAGGAGGGTCCAGGAGAGCTTCTGGAGCTGGTCCTCGCGCAGCCGGGGGTAGGTCACGCGGAGCCAGATGACGACGAACGCGAGCACGGCCGTCTTGAGGAGGGTCCAGACCCAGCCGAGACCGTCGGCCCCCCACGGGCCGTGCCAGCCGCCCAGGAAGAGGACCGTGGTGAGACCGCACAGGACGACGATTCCGGCGTACTCGGCGAGGAGGAACAGGGCGAAACGAAGGCCGGTGTACTCGGTGTAGGCACCGAAGATGATCTCCGAGTCGGCGACTGGCATGTCGAAAGGCGGACGCTGGAGTTCGGCCAGGCCGGCGACGAAGAACACGATCGCGCCGACGATCTGCCAGGGCAGCCACCACCACTCGAAGGCGTCGACGATGCCGGGGAGGGAGACGGTCCCGGCCGCCATCGCCACCGAGGCGGCGGTGAGCAGCATCGGGAGTTCGTAGGCCAGGAGCTGTGCGGCGGTGCGGAGGCCGCCGAGGAGGGAGAACTTGTTGGCGGAGGCCCAGCCGGCCATGAGGGAACCGAGGACGCCCACGCCCATCACGGCGAGCACGAAGAACACACCCGCGTCGACGACCTCACCGACGGCACCCTCGCCGGGGCCGATCGGGATGGCGAGGAGGACGAGGAGGTAGGGCAGAAGGGCCACCGCGGGGGCGAGTTGGAAGATACGGCGGTCCGCGCCCGCCGGCACGATGTCTTCCTTCTGTGCGAACTTCACACCGTCCGCGACGAGTTGGGCCCAGCCGTGGAAACCGCCGGCGTACATCGGGCCGAGGCGGCCCTGCATGTGGGCCATCACCTTGTGCTCGGTCTGACCGATGATCAGGGGGAAGGTGAGGAAGACGACGAAGACGATCAGGAGCCGCAGGGCGACGTCGAGAGCGTCGTTCACTGCGGGCCTCCTGCGGGCTTGTCGGGGGTGTGGCGGGTGTTGCGCGGGTCGCGGGTGCTCTGCGTGTCGGGGGCCTGGGGCTCATCAGGGGTTGAGTCGCCGGAGGTCGGGCGGAGGCCGGCGCCCTGAGGGTTCACGTGTGTGTCCTCGGGGGCGTCGTCCGTGTCTTCGACACGTGCCGGGCCTTGAGGGTCATCGGGGAGCTCGGCAGCACCGGGATCCTCGGAAGCGTCAGCCGCCTCGGAGACACCGGGCCCCTCTGAAGTACTGGGCTCCTCGCGCACCTCGGGCGCCTCGGGCGCCTTGCGGCGTTCGGAGTGCTCGGAGTCCTCGGAGTCCTCGGAGTCCTCGGAGGGTTCCTCGTCTTCGGACGTGGGAGCCCGCTCCGTTTCGGGGTCGTCGAAGGCCGGGCGGGCGTGGTGCCAGGGTGCGTCGGAACTGCGGGGGCTGGTGGGGGCCTTTGACGGCGCAGGGTTGACGCTCGCGTCATCGGCCGACGGCTCGGAGGCGGCGGTCTCGGTACGGCGGCTCGCGGACCCGCCCGAAGCGCTGCGTGTCCGACGGGGCCCGGTCGGGGCATTGCCCGCGGCTCCCGGGCGGTGCGGCGCCGGGGTGTCAGAGGCAGGGGCTCCCAGCCCCAGGGCCTCCGACGCCGGAGTGTCCGAGGCCGAGGCCGCCGACCTTGGGGTGCTCGACCCCGACGCGAGCCCCGGCGTGGGCGACCCCGACGTGTCCGACCCCGACGCGGGAGAGTCCTTCACCGGAGCATCCGCCGTGGCCGGAGGCAGGTCGGCTGCCGGAGCATCCACCGTGGACGCGGGCAAGCCGGTTGCCCGTGCATTCGACTCGGGCTCACCGCTCGTCGTTGCTGCTGGGCCGTCGCTCGTGCGGTCGGCTCCGGGTACCGTCTGGCCGGCCGAGCCCTGCGCAGCGGTGCGTGTGCGTCGGGGCATGCCCGTCGGCACCGCCTCCGCAGCACCGTCCGCCGCCTCCGCTGCCGTGTCCGTCGCCTCCGTCGCTCCAGCTGCGCTCTGGCTCGCCGAACCCTCCGCCGCCGAACGCCCACGACGTGGACCACCGGTCACCGCACCCGGCGCGCCCGACTCCTCCGACTGACTCGCCGAACCCTCCGCCGCCGAACGGGCCCGTCGGACCGGACGGTCTGCTGCGGCTCGGGCAGGGCGTTCGCCCGGGGTGCGGGCTGGGCCGCGGGCCGGAGCCGGGGGCAACTGGCCTTTCAGGGGCCCCCATTCGTTCGGGTCGGGGACTCCCGGCGGGAGCATCTGGCGGCGCTTGGGGCCGCCGTGTTCGGACTCGCCCGGTTCCTTGGCGCCGGGCCAGGCCTTGGCGACCCGGGCGGCCAGGACGAAGTCCTTGCGGAGGGGGTGGCCCTCGAAGGTCTCCGGGAGGAGGAGGTGGTCGAGGGCGGGGTGGCCCTCGAAGGTGACGCCGAACATTTCGTGGGTCTCGCGTTCGTGCCAGGCGGCGCCCGCGTAGATGTCGACGGCGGTGGGCAGCGCCGGGGTCTGGTGGGAGATCGTCGTGCGGAGCAGCAGGCGTCGTACTGGGGAGAGGGCCGCCACGTGGGCGGCCACGCGGAAGCCGGTGCCGGGTTCGTCGACCGCGCTGAGCCAGTCGAAGTAGGTGCAGCCCAGTTCGTCGCGGGCCGCGCGCAGTGCCGTGAGCCAGGTCGCGGGTGGGACGTCGACCGTCAGGACCTCGTACGACTCCTCGGCGGTGGCCTCGGGGCCGAAGAGGTCCTCGACGGGGGCGGGGAGCCAGCCGACGGCGGTCACCGCCCGTCCCCCTGGCCGGAGGCCCCGCCCGGAGCCCCCGGACCCTTCACCAGCCCGCTCTGAAGTGCCGCCGGCGATGGGCGTGTCGCCGGGGATGCGTACCGTTCCGCCAGGGACTCGCGCGCGATCTTCTCCTGGAGTTTCAGGATTCCCTGGAGGAGTGCCTCGGGGCGGGGCGGGCAGCCCGGCACGTACACGTCGACCGGGATGATCTGGTCGACGCCCTTGGTGACCGAGTACGAGTCCCAGTACGGGCCGCCGCAGTTGGAGCAGGCGCCGAAGGAGATGACGTACTTGGGCTCGGGCATCTGCTCGTAGAGGCGCTTCACGGCCGGGGCCATCTTGTCCGTGACCGTGCCGGAGACGACCATCAGGTCGGCCTGGCGCGGGCCTGGCGCGAAGGGGATGACGCCGAGGCGGATGAAGTCGTGGCGGGCCATCGACGCGGCGATGAACTCGATGGCGCAGCAGGCGAGGCCGAAGTTGAAGACCCAGAGGGAGTACCGGCGGCCCCAGTTGAGGATGACCTTCATCGGCTCGGGGGCGAGGCGGGCGAGGGCGCCCAGCCGTTTCGGCTCCGGAAGCAGAACAGGCTCCGAGGGGGTCACGTCCATTCCAGGACACCCTTCTTGTACGCGTACAACAACCCCACGGCGAGGAAGCCGAGGAAGATGAACATCTCGACGAGGGTGGTCGCGCCGTAGCCGGGAGCGGCGAAGACCGTCGCCCACGGGAACAGGAAGATCGAGTCGACGGCGAAGATGACGTACAGGAAGGCGTAGACGTAGTAGCGGACCTGGGTGTGGGCCCAGCCCTCGCCGACGGGGTCGACTCCGCACTCGTACGTCAGGAGCTTCTCGGGGGTGGGGACCACGGGCCGCAGCAGGCGGCCGGCGCCGAAGGCGACGGCGACGAAGAGCACGCCGACGACGGCGAGCAGCCCGACGACCGAGTACGACTGGAAGTAGTCCGCCGCGACGACGGTCGAATCGACGGTCGGTTCCGGCACGTCCGCCCCTCGCTCCCTGTGGACATCGATGAACACCGCTGTTCGACGATCTGTACGCACGGGAGTCTAGGCCCTGATAAAGGACCGGTAAGCAGCCCGTCACCCGTTGGAAGACGGGGGTGGGGTTTTCCCCAGGGCACGGCGGCGGCCCGCCTCATGGCGCCCGGCCCTCTCGCGCGGCACGCTAACCCATATGACCGAACGCCACTCGTCCCCGAGCCGTGCCGTGACCACCGGCGGAACCACCGGTGGAGCCGCCGGAACCAGCGGCGGAACCGACCGCGGGCGACTGCCGCCGGCCCGTTTCGCCTATGACGCGCACACCTGGAAGGAGATCGCGCATCTCCTGGCGAACCTTCCGATGTCGATCCTCGGTTTCGTCTACGTCATGACCGTGCTGTTCACCGGTCTCTGGCTGACCGTCACGGTGATCGGCTTCCCGCTGCTCGCGGCCGGTCTGCTGGGCGCGCGGCAGCTGGGCAAGCTGGAGCGGGCTCGGGCCCGGGCACTGCTCGGGCTGCACGTGGACGAGCCGAGTCCGCTGCCTTGGCGCACGAAGAACGGCGGCAGCGGCTTCTTCCCCCAGCTGTGGATGGGGCTGAAGGACCCGGTGGGCTGGCGGACGGTGCTGTACGACTTCATCCGGCTGCCCTGGGGCATCCTCACCTTCACCCTCACGCTGACCTCGTTGTTCGTGCTGTGGCCGGTGCTGCCGTTCATCGCGCGGGGCCTCGCCAACGTGGACCGGGCGATGGTGCGCGGTCTGCTGTCGCCCTCGACCGAGCTGGAACGCCGTATCGCGGAACTGGAGTCGGACCGTGGGGTCGTGGTGGACGCGGCCGCGTCGGACCTGCGGCGCATCGAGCGGGATCTGCACGACGGGGCGCAGGCCCGGCTGGTCAATCTGGCCATGGGCCTCGGCCTGGCGAAGGAGAAGCTCCTGGAGGACCCGGAGTACGCGCAGGCGATGGTCGCGGAGGCGCACGGCGAGGTGAAGCTGGCGCTTCAGGAGCTGCGGGACCTGGCGCGGGGCATCCATCCGGCCGTGCTGACCGACCGCGGGCTCGACGCAGCGCTGTCGTCGGTCGCCTCGCGGTGCACGGTGCCGGTGAAGGTGACCGCCGACCTCGACGCGCGGCCGGTGCAGGCGATCGAGGGCATCGCCTACTTCACCGTCTCCGAGCTGCTGCAGAACGTCAGCAAGCACAGTGGGGCGCGGTCGGCGTCGGTCGACGTGTGGCGGTCGGAGAACCGGCTGCTCATCCAGGTGTGGGACGACGGCCGCGGTGGCGCCCGGCTCGACGGCGGCACCGGCATGCGCGGGCTCGCGGAGCGCCTTGACGCGGTCGACGGGCTGTTCGTCATCGACTCGCCGCCGGGCGGCCCGACGGTGGTGACGGCCGAGCTGCCGTGGCGGGACCGGGCGCCGCACAGGCCGTGACGGCCGTTGCGGCCTGTTGTGCCGGAAAGGGTGGGGAAAACCCCCCTTTCAAGAGGCCGACGGCCTCCATGGTCCGTTGAGCTGCGGCCCAGCAGGGTGGAGATACGACACCACGGGCGCGGGACGAGAGACGAAGGACGACGTCGATGGCCACGGACACGGACTACGGGTACGACAGTGGGCTCGGGTTCCCCGAGAAGGCGCGGCGGCACCGGGTGCCGGCGGGGCTGCGGGCGCCGTTCGAGGGGCGGACCTGGCGTGAGTACGGCTATGTGCTGCTGAGCCTGCCGATCAGCATCGTGCTGTTCGCGTACGCCGTCACGATGGTCTCGCTGGGCGCGGGTCTGCTCGTGACCTTCCTCGGGATCCCGGTCTTCGCGGCGGGGCTCGCCGGGTGCCGGGCGCTCGGGGCGATGGAGCGGGCGCGGGCGCGGGGGCTGCTGGATCTGGAGCTGGCGGACCCGGAGCCGCTGCGGATGCGCAAGCCCGGGTTCATGGCGTGGATGGGGGCGGTCCTCAAGAGCGGGACGTCCTGGCGGACGCTGCTGTACTCCGTGCTGCACCTGCCGTGGGCGGTGTTCTCGTTCGTCGTCGCGGTGAACTTCTGGGTGTACGGCTGGGCGCTGCTGACGTATCCGCTGTGGTTCTGGGTCTTCCCGGCGTACGCCGGTCAGGACGGGCTCCAGCTGTACGGCGACCAGACCCATCACATCTATCTGGACAACCCGTTCGAGATCACCGTGACCGCGCTGGTGGGGCTGTTGTTCACGCTGGCCACGCCGTGGATCGTGCGGGCGCTGACGATGGTGGACCGGGTGATGGTGACGGGTCTGCTCGGACCGACCCGGCTGTCGGCGCGGGTGGTGGAGCTGGAGTCGGACCGGGGCGTCGTGGTGGACACGGCGGCGGCGGATCTGCGGCGCATCGAGCGCGACCTGCACGACGGGGCGCAGGCCCGGCTGGTGGCGCTGGCCATGGATCTGGGGCTGGCGAAGGAGAAGCTCACGGAGGATCCCGCCGCTGCGGCGCGGATGGTGGACGAGGCGCACGGTGAGGTGAAGACGGCGCTGCAGGAGCTGCGGGATCTGGCGCGGGGGATCCATCCGGCCGTGCTGACCGACCGGGGGCTCGATGCGGCGCTGTCCTCGGTGGCGTCGCGGTGCACGGTGCCGGTGCAGGTGGAGGTGGATCTGCCGGCCCGGCCGGCGCCGGCTATCGAGGGGATCGCGTACTTCACGGTGTCGGAGCTGTTGCAGAACATCAGCAAGCACTCCCGGGCCACGTCGGCCGCGGTGGATGTGTGGCGGGTGGAGAACCGGCTGATGCTCCAGGTGGTGGACAACGGGGTGGGTGGGGCCGATGTGTCCTCCGGGTCCGGGCTCGCGGGGTTGGCGGAGCGGTTGGATGCCGTCGACGGGATTCTGGTGGTGGATTCGCCGGTGGCGGGACCTACCCGGGTGACCGCGGAGTTGCCCTGGCGGGCGGATCGGGTGTGACGGGTCCTGCGTGACGTGGGGGCGGTGGGGGGGGGTCGCCCCCGCCGCCCTTACCCGTCCCATCCCCAAGGGGTGCTGCCCCTTTCGACCCTGGATCCTGGGGTTGCGCCCCCAGACCCCCGTCGGCCCTGAAGGAGCCTCGTCCTCAAACGCCGGACGGGCTGAAAAACGACACTGACCCCCCTGTTCTCGGGCCTTTGTTCGTATCCACGGCCTCTAATCCCGTTGCCCGCACCCGTCCGCATCCGAATGCTGGAATGCTGGACCTGTCCGGCGGGCGGGCAGGAAACGGGCTGGGGGGCCGAGAGTCGTGGAGGACAGGGTGCGGGTGGTCATCGCCGAGGATTCAGTGCTGCTGAGGGAGGGCCTGACCCGGTTGCTGACCGACCGCGGGCACGACGTCGTGGCCGGTGTGGGCGACGGAGAGGCACTGATCAAGACGATCGGCGAGCTGGACGCGGAGGGCGAGCTGCCCGACGTCGTCGTCGCCGACGTACGGATGCCGCCGACGCACACCGACGAAGGAGTACGGGCCGCCGTACAACTGCGCAAGGCACATCCCGGACTCGGGGTACTCGTACTGTCGCAGTACGTGGAGGAGCGGTACGCCACCGAGTTGCTGGCCGGGTCCAGTCACGGAGTGGGGTACCTGCTCAAGGACCGGGTCGCGGAGGTGCGTGAGTTCGTGGACGCGGTGGTGCGGGTGGCCGAGGGCGGTACGGCCCTCGATCCCGAGGTGGTCGCACAGTTGCTGGGGCGCAGCCGTAAGCAGCATGTGCTCGCCAATCTCACGCCCCGGGAGCGGGAGGTGCTCGGGCTCATGGCCGAGGGGCGGACCAACTCGGCCGTCGCGCGCCAACTCGTGGTCAGCGACGGGGCCGTCGAGAAGCATGTCAGCAACATCTTCCTGAAGCTCGGGCTGTCGCCGAGCGACGGGGACCATCGCAGGGTGCTGGCCGTCCTCACCTACCTGAACTCCTGAACCACCGCGCAGGTCCGAAGAGCAGAAGAACAGAAGTACCGAAACCGCAGGCCCGTCAGAACCGCAGGACGAGTGGGAGCGTCCTCAAGGAGAGCGCCGGGGGGCGTGTAATTCATGACAAGTCAGGGCGTCGTACCGTCTCAAAACCGGGTCCATCATGCGAATGGCCGAGGGAAGGCGACCCCTGCGGTCGTAGGGTTGATCCTGGGAAGGCCTGCGGGAAGGCCGCTCCCGAACAGCCGCCTCGAGGGAGGTCCAGTTCAGTGACCAGTCAGGTCAGCAGCGCAGCGGAGCAGGCCGACGAAGCCGTCGTGGGAGAGCAGCGCAAAGAGACCGGCGTGAAGGATGTCCGCCGTCTCGACCGGGTGATCATTCGTTTCGCGGGTGACTCCGGTGACGGGATGCAGCTCACCGGTGACCGTTTCACCTCGGAGACCGCATCCTTCGGCAACGACCTGTCCACCCTTCCCAACTTCCCCGCCGAGATCCGGGCCCCCGCCGGGACCCTGCCGGGGGTCTCCTCCTTCCAACTCCACTTCGCCGACCACGACATCCTCACGCCGGGGGACGCGCCGAACGTGCTGGTCGCGATGAACCCGGCGGCCCTGGCGGCGAACATCGCGGACCTGCCGCGCGGTGCGGAGATCATCGTCAACACGGACGAGTTCACCAAACGGGCGATGCAGAAGGTGGGGTACGCGGCCTCGCCGCTGGAAGATGGCTCCCTCGACGGTTACAGCCTTCATCCGGTCCCCCTGACCACGCTGACCGTCGAGGCCCTCAAGGATTTCGACCTCAGTCGCAAAGAGGCCGAGCGCAGCAAGAACATGTTCGCGCTCGGCCTCTTGTCATGGATGTACCACCGGCCCACCGAGGGCACGGAGAAGTTCCTGCGGACGAAGTTCGCGAAGAAACCGGAGATCGCCGAGGCGAACCTCGCCGCCTTCCGGGCGGGCTGGAACTTCGGTGAGACCACCGAGGACTTCGCCGTCTCCTACGAGATCGCCCCGGCGACGAAGGCGTTCCCGGTCGGCACCTACCGCAACATCTCCGGGAACCTCGCCCTGTCCTACGGGCTGGTCGCCGCGTCTCGCCAGGCGGACCTGCCGCTGTTCCTGGGCTCGTACCCGATCACCCCGGCCTCGGACATCCTGCACGAGCTGAGCAGGCACAAGAACTTCGGTGTCCGGACCTTCCAGGCCGAGGACGAGATCGCGGGCATCGGCGCGGCACTGGGCGCGGCCTTCGGCGGTTCGCTCGCGGTGACGACGACCTCCGGGCCGGGGGTGGCCCTGAAGTCGGAGACCATCGGCCTCGCCGTCTCCCTGGAGCTACCGCTCCTCGTCATCGACATCCAGCGCGGCGGCCCGTCCACCGGTCTGCCGACCAAGACCGAGCAGGCGGACCTGCTGCAGGCGATGTTCGGGCGCAACGGCGAGGCGCCGGTGCCGATCGTCGCTCCCCGCACTCCGGCCGACTGCTTCGACGCGGCGCTGGAGGCGGCGCGGATCGCGCTGGCGTACCGCACGCCGGTCATGCTGCTGTCGGACGGCTACCTGGCCAACGGTTCCGAGCCGTGGCGCATCCCCGAACTCGACGAACTCCCGGATCTGACCGTGCAGTTCGCGCAGGGCCCGAACCACACCCTCGACGACGGCACCGAGGTGTTCTGGCCCTACAAGCGCGACCCGCAGACCCTCGCCCGCCCATGGGCCGTGCCCGGCACACCGGGTCTCGAACACCGCATCGGCGGCATCGAGAAGGAGGACGGGACCGGGAACATCTCCTACTCCCCCGCCAACCACGACTTCATGGTCCGCACCCGCCAGGCCAAGATCGACGGGATCGACGTACCCGATCTGGAAGTCGACGACCCGCACGAGGCGCGCACGCTGGTCCTGGGCTGGGGGTCGACGTACGGCCCGATCACGGCGGCGGTACGACGTCTGCGGACGGCCGGCGAGGCGATCGCGCAGGCCCATCTGCGCCACCTCAACCCCTTCCCGCGCAACCTGGGCGCGGTGCTGAAGGCGTACGACAGGGTCGTCATCCCGGAGATGAACCTCGGGCAGCTCGCCACCCTCATCCGGGCGAAGTACCTGGTCGACGCGCACAGCTACAACCAGGTCAACGGTATGCCGTTCAAGGCCGAACAGCTCGCCACGGCTCTCAAGGAGGCCATCGATGGCTGAGACGTCCACGGAAGGCACGGGCACGATCGAGGCACTCTCGCTGGTCCCCAAGGCCGAGGCCCGCCAGAGCATGAAGGACTTCAAGAGCGACCAGGAAGTCCGCTGGTGCCCCGGCTGCGGTGACTACGCGATCCTCGCGGCGGTCCAGGGCTTCATGCCGGAGCTGGGGCTGGCCAAGGAGAACATCGTCTTCGTCTCGGGCATCGGCTGCTCGTCGCGGTTCCCGTACTACATGAACACGTACGGCATGCACTCCATCCACGGCCGCGCCCCCGCGATCGCGACGGGCCTGGCCACGTCACGCCGGGACCTGTCGGTGTGGGTCGTCACCGGCGACGGCGACGCTCTCTCCATCGGCGGCAACCACCTGATCCACGCCCTGCGGCGCAACGTCAACCTCAAGATCCTGCTCTTCAACAACCGGATCTACGGCCTCACGAAGGGCCAGTACTCCCCGACCTCCGAGGTCGGCAAGATCACGAAGTCGACGCCGATGGGCTCTCTGGACGCCCCGTTCAACCCGGTGTCCCTCGCGATCGGCGCGGAGGCGTCCTTCGTGGCCCGCACGGTCGACTCGGACCGCAAGCACCTCACGTCGGTGCTGCGCGAGGCGGCCGCCCACCCCGGCACGGCGCTGGTCGAGATCTACCAGAACTGCAACATCTTCAACGACGGCGCCTTCGAGGCCCTGAAGGACAGGCAGCAGGCGGAGGAAGCGGTGATCCGCCTCGAACACGGACAGCCGATCCGCTTCGGGGCGGACCTGTCCAAGGGGGTCGTGCGGGACGCGGCGACGGGTGACCTGAAGGTGGTGCCGGTGACACCGTCGAACGAGTCGCAGATCCTGGTCCACGACGCGCACGCGTCCTCTCCGACAACCGCCTTCGCTCTCTCCCGCCTGGCCGACCCGGACACCCTTCACCACACCCCGATCGGGGTACTGCGCTCGGTGGACCGCCCGGTGTACGACACGCAGATGTCGGACCAGCTGGACGCCGCGATCGTGCAGAACGGCAAGGGGGATCTGGGGGCGCTGCTGGCCGGGGGCGACACCTGGACGGTTGTGGGCTGACAGTCCTGTCGACGCCGGAAGGTCCGGATGCAGAGATACGACACCGAGGCCTTCCGGCTTGGCGGCTCACCCCCGCTCCGACTCGGAACTCATGATCCACCAGTCCTCGAGGTCGTCCAGCCGTTCGCCCACGATGACGTCGACAGCCCGTCCGATGCGTGCCTCCAACGACTCCGTCGGCAACTGTCGTCGCTGCTCGCCTGTGCGCTCCCAGTACTCCACGAAGGCGGGGTCACGGATCAGTGCCTTCATGTGGCCGAGGAGTTCGCTGCGGTCGATGTGACCGAAGCGATGCGCGAGCAGCACCAGGCTGTACTGCCGACCCGCGTGGATCATCTGACGACGTCTCCTCTCGGAGATGCAGTCCGATGTGCTCACCGTGGCGGCGAACTGGGCGTTCTCGATCGACCGGTCCAACTGCTCCGCGAAGAGGCGTTGCACCTGGATCAGATTCGCTTGGTGCAGCGCGTCCGCCACACGGCCGAGCCTCTCCGCCATGACCGAACAGGCGCGCAGCACCTCGTGAAGGAGCTCCTTCTCAGGCACCGTCATACCGCCACCGTGCCTGGCACCACGGGTCGCGACAGGGGCGGACGAGGGGCGCACAGAGGGATATGGCGTTCATACCAGGAGGCGGAAAGGAAGGCCCGGGCTGTACCAGCCGTCACGGGCAGCGCCCGGACGGTCCGTGGTCACGCGTCGGGGATGTCCCTCTTCGCGCGCAACAGGGTCTCGCGAGTGATGACGACGATCCGTTCGTAGTCGGCACGAGAGGCATCGACCGGCAGCCGTCCGTCCAGTTCGTCGGTCCGGTCGGTGCCGATGACCGCGAAACTGCCGTCGCTCAACTCGAAAAGGTCGGGGCAGTTCTCACCCGACATGCTTCCTCGTTGGCGGGGTGAATCCCCGAGTCGGCGGACGATATTGACTGCGGGGAAGTCGCTGTACACGCGGGAACTCTCTGTCTGGGGCCGAACGCGGTCAAGTTCACTCGTGGACGGGGGAGTTGCGATTTACCGGCACAAAATAGCAGGCCGAAATGCCCGCGCGTCACCTACTTCACTCAGAAGGCCCTACAACCCACCAGACCCTGCCGCTGGCGATCTCTTCCATCATCTCGTCCACGGCCCGGCCGACCCTCGCCTCCAGGGACTCCGGCGCCAGAGCTCTGCGTGCGTCACCCGTGAGATCCCAGTACTCCTGGAAGACACCGTTCGAGCACCACACCCGCAGGTAGCCGATCAGCTCGTCCCAGTCGATGGCACCCAGACGGTGATGCAACATGATGGCGCTGTACTGCGCGTTGACGAACAGCACCTGTCGGCGCCTGCTCTCCGACATGCCCTGGAGGGTGCTCATGGCTTCCGCCAATGCGGGATCCGCCAGGGCACGTCCCGTCTGTTCCGCCATGATGCGATGCAGCTGTATCAGATTGGCCTTGCGGATCTCCTCGGTAAGGGAGGCGAGCTGCCGGAGCACGCTCTCCAGGAGCTCCTCCTGACTCGATGGAGAATCGATCCTTCGCGCATCCGGATTCTGTGCGGCCAATGCGAACCCCCGGGTCAGGCGCCCGACTGCCGGTCGCGGTCTCATGGGCGGTACGAGGACCGGTCTACGCCCCTGACATGTATGTGCCCGTAGAGGGGCATCCGCATTCGCGCAGGCAGCCGAACCATCTACATCATCCCTGCTCAGAGCCCGCTTTCCGCGCGTCATACCCCTCCCGCGCCTCCTGCACCGCCCCCATCCTCCGCGCCGTCCACTCCGCCAGTCCCCGGATCTGTTCCGCGGCCTCGCGGCCCAGGTCGGTCAGGGAGTAGTCGACGCGTGGCGGGATCACCGGCTTGGCGTCGCGGTGGACCAGGCCGTCGCGTTCCAGGGTCTGGAGGGTCTGCGTCAGCATCTTCTCGCTGACCCGGCCGATCGCTCGGCGGAGTTCGCTGAAGCGGTACGGGCGGTCCAGGAGCTGGATCAGGACCAGGACGCCCCAGCGGCTCGTCACGTGTTCCAGGACGAGGCGGTGGGGGCACATCGCCTCGCCCGCGGCCGCCTCCGAGAGGATCTGTTCCGTACTTACCGTCATGCCAGTACCTTACTTCAAAGTGGGTACTTTCGCTGAGTTAGCGCTTCCCCTATGGTTAGTGCCATCGCACCCCACAAGGAGATCGCCACCATGAGCATCGTCGTCACCGGAGCCACCGGACACCTCGGCCGCCACGTCGTCGAGCAGCTGCTCGAGAAGGTTCCGGCCGAGCAGATCACCGCCGTCGTCCGCACCCCGGAGAAGGCCGCCGACTTCGCCGCCAAGGGCGTGAAGATAGCCGTCGCCGACTACAACACCCCCGAGACCTTCGACAGCGTCTTCGCGGCCGGCGACAAGGTGCTGCTGATCTCCGGCAACGAGTTCGACAAGGGCCGCCCCGCCCAGCACCAGGTCGTCATCGACGCCGCCAAGGCCGCCGGCGTGGCGCTCCTCGCGTACACCAGCGCACCCGGCACCCTCAGCGCCGCGCTCGCCGACGACCACCGGTCCACCGAGAAGGCGCTCCTCGCCTCCGGTCTGCCCTACTCGCTGCTGCGCAACGGCTGGTACAACGAGAACTTCACCGAGAACCTCGCCCCCGTCCTGGAGTACAACGCGGTCGTCCAGGCCGCCGGTGACGGCCGGGTCTCCTCCGCCTCGCGCGCCGACTACGCGGCCGCCGCCGTGGCCGTGCTGACCGGCGAGGGGCACGAGAACTCGACGTACGAGCTGGGCGGCGACGAGGCCTGGAGCTTCGCCGAGTACGCGGCCGAGGTCGGCAAGCAGGCCGGCAAGGAGATCGCCTACAACGCCGTCTCCGTCGAGGCCTACACCGGGATCCTGACCGGTGCCGGACTGCCCGGGCCGTTCGCCGGGATCCTCGCCGGTGTCGACGCCTCCATCGAGAAGGGCGAGCTGGTCGTCTCCTCCGGTGACCTGTCCCGCCTGGCCGGCCGTCCGACCACCCCGATCGCCGAGTCCATCGCGGTCGCGCTCAAGGGCTGACCTCACTCCCCGGCAGCCCCCGGGTGCGCCACCCCCGCCTGTCATGACCGTATAGCGATACGGGCATGACAGGCGGGGGTGCTCGGCGTTACCTTCGTGCGGGCGAGGACAGTGCGAGGAGGAGGGTCCGTGAAGTCGAGAGGTGAGGGGCACATAGGCCTGCTGAACGGCTTCGCCGCCTATGGGATGTGGGGTCTCGTCCCGCTGTTCTGGCCCCTGCTGAAGCCCGCCGGGGCCGCGGAGATCCTCGCCCACCGGATGGTGTGGTCGCTCGCCTTCGTCGCCGTCGCGCTCGTCTTCGTACGGCGCTGGGCCTGGGCCGGTGAGCTGCTGCGGCAGCCGCGCAGGCTCGCGCTCGTCACCGTCGCCGCGGCCGTCATCACCGTGAACTGGGGCGTCTACATCTGGTCCGTGAACAGCGGCCATGTGGTGGAGGCCTCGCTCGGGTACTTCATCAATCCGCTCGTCACCATCGCGATGGGTGTGCTGCTGCTCAAGGAGCGGTTGCGGCGGGTGCAGTGGCTGGCGGTCGGGATCGGTGCCGCCGCGGTGGTCGTTCTCACCGTCGGGTACGGGCGGCCGCCGTGGATCTCGCTCACGCTCGCCTTCTCCTTCGCCACCTACGGCCTGGTGAAGAAGAAGGTCAACCTCGGCGGGGTCGAGTCGCTGGCCGCCGAGACCGCGATCCAGTTCCTGCCCGCGCTCGGCTATCTGCTGTGGCTGAGCAACCAGGGCGATCTCAGCTTCACCGCCGAGGGGCCGGGTCACGCGGCCCTGCTCGCCTCGACCGGCATCGTCACCGCGCTCCCCCTGGTCTGCTTCGGCGCCGCCGCGATCCGCGTGCCGCTGTCCACGCTGGGGCTGCTGCAGTACCTGGCCCCGGTCTTCCAGTTCATGCTCGGCATCCTCTACTTCGGCGAGGCCATGCCGCCCGAGCGCTGGGCCGGGTTCGCGCTGGTCTGGCTGGCGTTGGCGCTGCTCACCTGGGACGCCCTGCGCACCGCGCGCACGCTCAGGAGGCAGATCAGCAGGCCGGGCACCACCATCACACCGGGCACCGCCGGCGCCGTACGGAAGGCGGAGAGCCTGGCCTCGGGTGCGGAGCCGCTGGACTCGCCCACCGCGAGGCCGTAGACCGCGGTCACCGCCGAGATCCCGATCGCCGAGCCGAACCGGGTCGCCGTGTGCAGCAGTCCGCTCACCAGGCCCTGCTCGGACTCGGCGACCCCGTCCGTCGCCGCGATCCAAACGCGCCTTGGGACAGCCCGGGACCTCGTTCGCCGCTATAAGTGGCTCCATGACGCAGACATCACCCGCACCCCTGCACTGGAAAGTCGTCGTGGACGCCGGCGACCCGCATGCCCAGGCCGACTTCTGGGCGGCCGCCCTGCACTACGTGGCCGAGGACAACGACGCCCTCATCGGGCGGCTGCTGGAACTGGGCGCGGTGCCGCGTGAGGCGACCGTCGGATACCACGGACGCCTCGCCTTCCGGGACCTGGTCGCCGTACGGCATCCCGGCGACCCGTACGACAAGGACAGCGGCACCGGGCTGGGGCGGCGGCTGCTGTTCCAGCGGGTGCCGGAGGCGAAGACGGTCAAGAACCGGCTCCACCTGGACGTGCACGCCCCGGACGGGCAGCGGACGGCCGAGGTCGCGCGGCTGACGGGGCTGGGCGCGAGCGTGCTGCGGGAGGTGCGGGAGCGGGGCGGCGAGTGGGTGGTGATGGCGGACCCGGAGGGCAACGAGTTCTGCGTGCAATGAGCATGCGAGGGCGGCGATATCCGATATGCGAACGGGCGTGACCGGATTGCGCCCTTGACGGTGAGTCAACCTCAGCTTCACCATCCAGGCACCCATTCGCTGTGGATTCCCTGTGATTTCAGGGATCCCCATGGAATTCGGAGCCCCCCACATGAAGCTCTCGGTTCCCGGACGCGTCACGGCCACCGCCGTCGTCGCCGCCGTCTCCCTCCTGGCCGGCGGGTCCATAGCCGGCGCGGGGGGGGGGGGGGGGGGAGGGGGGGGGGGGGGGGGAGGGGGAGGGGGGGGGGGGGGGGGGGGTGGTGGTGGGGGGGGGGGGGGGGGGGGGGGGGAGGGGGCGGGGGGGGGGGGGGTGT